>CAZQAS010000044.1:0-22780 GCA_964591285.1 uncultured Rhodothermales bacterium | reverse complement strand
GAACGGCCGACGGTCGTCCTCATCTCGCTCGACGGCTTCCGCTGGGATTATCTGGACCTCTACGACGCCCCCACGCTCGAGCGGCTCGCTCGCGAAGGTGTGCAGGCAGAAAGCCTTATTCCCGTATTTCCAAGCAAGACGTTTCCCAGCCACTACTCCGCCGTCACCGGGCTTTATCCGGGCAACCACGGCATCATATCCAACACGATGTATGACCCGGAGATGGATGTGCGATTCAGCCTCTCCAATCGGGAGGCCATCGTAGATGCGCGTTGGTGGGGCGGCGAGCCGATCTGGGTCACAGCCGAGAAACAGGGCGTGACGGCAGCTACCTACTTCTGGCCGGGGTCGGAGGCTCCGATTCAGGGAGTCCGCCCGACGTATTGGTTCGAATTCGACGGAGATGTGCCCGGAGCGGAGCGGGTGGATCAGGTGCTCGAATGGATGGATTTGTCGGGCAGCGAGCGCCCCGCGGTCATCACGCTCTACTTCAGCGACGTGGACGCTGCGGGTCATCGGCACGGCCCGAACTCGCCCGAGGTGGCTGATGCCGTCGAACGCGTTGACCGCTACCTGGAGCGGCTCGTGTCCGGCCTTGAGAAGCGGAGGATACTGAACGACGTGAATCTGCTCGTTACGTCGGATCACGGCATGGCGGAGACCTCGCCGGACCGAGTCGTAATTCTCGACGACTATATCAACCCCGATGACGCGCATATCGTCGACTACAGCCCCGTCCTCATGATGTACCCGCCGGAAGGCGGGGACCAGGAGGCCTATGAGCGCCTCAGCACGGCCCCGCAGCTTCAGGTCTACTGGCGGGATGAATTGCCGGAGCGCTATCACCTGGATCATCCGCGCACGCCGCCGCTCGTGGCCGTCGCAGAGGAAGGCTGGGTGATCTCTACGAGGTCATACTACGAGCGGGATCCGGATCGGTACGCGGGCGGCGCCCACGGATACGACAATCTGGCGCCCTCTATGGGCGGCGTCTTCATCGCGCGCGGACCGGCATTCCAACCCGGGCAAGAGGTACCGTCGTTTGAAATCGTGCATTTGTACGAGTTGATGTGCTCGATCCTGGGATTGGAGCCCGCCCCGAACGACGGTGATCCGAATGCACTTTCGGGCCTGCTGCGCGAGGCGTCCCCGGTACAATAATGACTCGATAACGTCGTGCGAGACATCACCGCCATACTGCTGGACATGGACGGCATCGTGATCGACTCGGAGCCGATCCACGAAGAAGCCCAACGGATTGTCTTCCGAAAACACGCACTTCCCGTGCCCGAATCCGAGTTTGCATCGTTCAAGGGCATGACCGAGCGTAAGGTCTTCGAGCGCATTATGGAGAAGTACGGCACGGACGTGCACGACATCGAGGTGCTCATCGAGGCCAAAGAAACGACCTTTCGATCGCTGCTGACGGATCTGCAGCCCATCCCGGGAGCGCTCGACTTTATTCGCCGTGCATCGAAGTCGTACCGGCTGGCACTGACGACCTCGTCCGCACGGATCAACCAGGAAATCGCCTTTCGCAAGTTCGATCTCGCGCCGTTTTTCGATGCGGTGGTGACGGCTGAGGACATCGTGCACCCGAAGCCGCACCCCCAGCCGTACGTCACGACGGCGGAACGCCTGGGACTGGACCCGCGCCACTGCCTCGTGGTGGAGGATTCCCTGCATGGCGTTCGCTCGGCGCAACGTGCCGGGTGCCGCGTGGCCGGCATGACGACCTCCTTCGGATCGGAGCTTCTCCTCGATGCCGGGGCCGACTTCGTGACCGATACGTACCATGAGCTGGCCGCTCGCGTCGGGCTCGACCAGCGGTAGCCGGCCGTCCCGCCCGGCGTGCACAGGACGCTCCCGTCGCGTATATTGACGGAAATAAAGCAGGGCGCCCCGTGAAATCCGCCGCGCAGTTACATCCGGCGCGGCTCTTCCTGGCCACGACGCGCGACACCGAACCAACGGTCGGCCATTTTGCTGCGTCCCCGCATTCTTCTCGTCGCCTCGATGGCAATCGCGGCCATGACGGCCGCCGGCTGCGGTCCTTCCTACGATAACGAAGTAGGTACCGCCGCTACCGCCCCTGAGGAAACCGGCACGATGGCGATGCCGCCCTCGACAACGGAAGCCCCTCAGGATGTCGCGGTTCTACGCGTCGTCGACGCATACATTCGCGAGCAAACGACGGAGGGTTCGCCCTACTACATCGATTCCTCGGCCACCGAGTTCGTTGGATTCGAAGATGATGTCCGGCGCGAGGATGGCCGTGCGACGTGCCTGGCGAAGTTCACCTCCGGCCGCGATAATTTCTACGTCCGCTTCGTGCTTTCCAGGGAAACGGGCCGCTTCGTGATCAGCCGGGTCGTCCTGGAGCGACGCAACGATCGTCCCGTCCGGCGCACGCTCTTCAACCGGGACGAACTCGTACTCTGAGCCTACTCCGCCGATGCGGCTACCGGAAGACCCCGCTCGCGCAGATAGTCGGCTCCGCGTCCTTTGATCTGCTCGTCCCAGTGGCGCATCCATTCGGCGCCTTCGTCAGCCAGCCGGTTCCAGTCGATGTTCATCGGTCGGATGTCTACGCGCGTCATCCACTCCGGAAGAAGCGACTCCGGGATGTCATCCCGGACCGGAATGCGGTAAAATTCGTGGGCCTGATCGACGAGCGCGCTGTCTGAGGTGACGAATTCGTAGAACTGCTTCGCGATCTCAAGATTCGGACCGTTCCGGACAAGCGCGATGCCGTCGGTAAGCAGCGGCGTGCCGCTCTCGGGGATCAGGTAGCCGAAAGGATATCCGACGGTTTCCGCCTGAATGTACGTATCCGGCATGTTCCAGAGCGTGAGGTCTCCCTCACCGCGAGCAAGCTTCAGGTAGAGCTGCGTGGGATCGGCCGTATACGTACCGACGTTCTCGTCGAGGCGGGCCAGCCATGCATAGCCGTCTTCGACGGAGGGCTGTCGCAGGATCATCGCCCCGAAAATCGTTCGCATCGTGCTCGAGGCCAATGGATATCGGATCAGTACACGGCCTTTCCAGGCCGGATCCAGCAGCGCGTCCCAGTCCTTCGGGGGCTCCTCACCGGCGAGTGACTCCGTGTTGTAGGTGATCACCTCAGGAGTCAGGAACGTCCCGTACCACGCGTCATCCGCGCCGCGTGAGCTCTCGGAAACCGCATCCGCCCAGGAGGGCCGGTACGGCTCGAGCAGCTCCTCGCGTGCGGCCCGGTCAAAGGCCATGCTTGCGCCTCCCCACCAGATGCTCGCCTGCGCATTGGATCGCTCTGTGCGGATTCGGTCGTAGGCATCCTGACCGCCCATGTCGATCCACTGCACGTTGACGTCCGGATGCTGCGCCTCAAATCGATCCTCGTAGGCGCTCAGCATCTCCTTGCCGTGAGGCGAGTAGATCACGAGCTGGGTGCGGCCGTCAGAGCCGCAACCCGACACAAAGAGGACAGCCGCTAGGAGGCAGGCTATGTGGACGGAGGACCCGAGGGCGGAGAGACGTCGCATTTCTATAGAACCGGTGGATGGCAGCAAACACAAGCGATATCGATCGGCAATGGCGCGCCGGGCCGTTCAAGCTACTCAATGACCCGCAGGCGGGCGAACTTCAAGACGAGCTTCTTCTGACCGACCGATCGGAAGAACACCACCGCCTTCGCGTTGTCGCCTTCACCTTCCGTCGAGAGGACCTTGCCCTCGCCGAATTGTTGATGGTCCACCCGGACGCCGGGGACGATCTCGCCCTCGCCTTCCTCGTAGACTACCGACCGCTCGCCTTTAGAGCTCCTGTTGAGGCTCTTGCGGTAGTAGTACGGATCCATCTCGTCGTACGAGGCCGCCCGGCCGGCGGTCGACTTGAATCTGTTCGATTTAGGCCGGTGGTTTTCTCCCGCCTCGGTCCGAATCACGTCCACGTCGATCTCGTCGAGAAAACGGCTTCGGATGCTCGATTCGTGCTGTCCGTAGCGGAAGCGGCTTCTGGCATGTGAGAGGAAGAGCCGCTCCTCGGCGCGCGTCACGCCGACGTAGAACAAACGCCGCTCCTCTTCGAGCTCCGTCACATCCTGAGCGGCTCTTGCCAGCGGGAAGAGTCCTTCCTCGAGGCCGCTCACAAACACGACCGGGAATTCGAGGCCTTTCGAGGCGTGCAGCGTCATCAGTGTCACGCGCGGTTCTTCGTAGTCGGCCCGGTCAAGATCCGTCATCAGCGCGACCTCTTGCAGGAACGTGCTGAGTGTACGGTTGGCCGGATCTCCGGCCGTGTACTCCGCGATGGCGCTGAGGAGCTCCTGGACGTTTTCCCAGCGCATGAGGTTCTCCGTCGTCTGCTCCTTGCGCAGCTCGTCGATCATGCCCGTCTCCTGCACGAGCGAGCGCGCGATGTCCTCGCCCGGCGTGTCGCTCTCGGCCGCCTCAATGTAGCGGTCCATCATGTCGCGAAATGCAATAACGGCCTTCTCCGTGCGGGTCGGCAGCCCAAGCTCGTTGACTCTCTGGACGGCCTCCCACGACGTTACCCCCTGCTCGCGGGAGAACGCGATAATGCGCTCCTGTGTCCGGTCGCCGATCCCGCGGGTCGGATAGTTGATGACGCGCCGCAAGCTGGCCGTATCATCCGGATTGACGATCAGCCGCAAATACGCCAGGACGTCTTTGATCTCCTTGCGCTGATAGAACGACACGCCGCCGATGACCCGGTATGGAATGCCGCCGCGCCGCAGCGCGTCCTCGATCGATCGGCTTTGCGCGTTCGTCCGGTAAAGGATGGCGAAATGCTCGTACCCGTAGCCGTAGCGCACGTGCAGATCACGAATCGCACGCTCAATCTTCTGCGCCTCATCCTTTTCAGAGAGCGCCTCCATCAAGATCACATAGTCGCCCTCGACGTTTTCCGTCCAGAGCGATTTCTTGAGCTGGTCTTTGTTGTGCTTGATGATGGAATCGGCAAGGCGCAGGATGCGCTGAGTCGAGCGGTAGTTCTGCTCGAGACGCACGGTTTCTGCGTCCGGATAGTCTCGCTGGAAAGACAGGATGTTGCCGATATCCGCCCCGCGGAAGGCATAGATGCTCTGCGCGTCATCGCCGACGACGCAGATGTTTTTGTGCCGGTGCGAGAGCAGCTTCGCCAGGCGAAACTGTGCGTGGTTGGTGTCCTGGTACTCGTCGATATGCAGATACTTCCAGCGACGCTGATACTTCTCGAGCACGTCGCCGTGCTGCTCAAACAGCTGTATCGGCTTGATGAGCAGATCGTCGAAATCGAGCGCATTCGAATTGCGCAGCATCTCCTGGTACGGGCGGTAGACGCGGGCGGCCTTCTCCTGCAACGGCGAGGAGACGATGCGCCCGTACTCATCCGGCGACACCAGCTGGTTCTTTGCACTCGAGAGTAGATGATGGATGGCCCGAGGGCTGTAGTCTTTCGTGCTGATGGAGTACCGATCCATCAGCTGGCGGAGAATCCGCTCGGAATCATCCGTGTCGTAGATGCTGAAGTCGGAGGTGAATCCAATGTGCTCGGCCTCATATCGGAGCAGGCGCGCGAACGTCGAGTGAAAGGTGCCCATCCACAAGGCCGCCGACTCCTCTCCTACGAGTCGACGGATGCGGTCCTTCATCTCCCGGGCGGCCTTGTTCGTGAAGGTCAGCGCCAGAATGTCGCGCGGCCGAGCGCAGCCTGTGGCGATCAGGTACGCGATTCGATGCGTCAGCGTGCGCGTCTTTCCCGATCCGGGTCCGGCGATGATCAAAACGGGGCCATCCGTCACGCGAACAGCCTCCTGCTGGGAGGGATTCAGCCCCTCCAGGATCTCGTCGGCGGATTGTTCGATGGAATGGGGTTCGGGCGCTTGAAATGAGAGTTGGAACTGGCGCATACGAGATCAGCGAAGAACAACAGCGCAGGGACGTCGTCGCCCCCCAGAAGGGACGAGCACACCTGCATTATAGCGAACGGCGGCGGCGGAATCGACCGGAAGGCGACGCGGCGGGGTGGAAGATTAAATAGGATCTCCTTGGATTAAATCAGGCCGCGTCCATAGTTTCCACTCGATTTATAGGACGCTCCCCCTTCCAGGATCCGCAAATTCCGTCCCCTATCTCAACTTCGCCATGAATATTGGACGTCTCATCGCAGCGGTCTTTACCGCCTGCCTCCTAGTGGTTTTTCCGGCTGCGGCACAGGACGAGGGAGCACCGAATTGGGAATCGTTTGAACCGCTCGAACTGCAGCCGACGAACGCCTATCGATCCGCCTCCGGCCAGCCGGGTCCCGCATACTGGCAGCAGCGCGCTGATTACGATATCCACGTCACGCTCGATCCCGCCGCCCGCCGGATCGACGGCTCCGAAACCATTCGCTACACGAACAACAGCCCGCACGAGCTCGAGTATCTGTGGATACAGCTCGATCAGAACCTGTTCCGGCCCGGCAGCCGCGGTGCCGGAATTCAGCCGCCCGACTCGCGATGGCGCGGCTCCTTTGAAGGCGGCGGTTTCGACCTAAGCGACGTGCGGGTGGACGGCCGACCTGCCGACTACCTCGTCGATGATACCCGCATGCGGATCACACTCGACGAGCCGATGGCGCCGGGCGGATCCACAGCGGACATCAGCCTTGATTTCGGCTTCGAGATCCCACAGTATGGGGCCGACCGGATGGGCTGGCTCGACGTCGAGCAGGGCACGGTCTTCGAGCTCGCGCAGTGGTACCCGCGGATGTACGTCTTCGACGACGTGAACGGGTGGAATACGATGCCCTATTTGGGACAGGGCGAGTTCTATCTCGAGTATGGCGATTTCGATCTAGCCCTCACGGTCCCGCACAACTTTATCGTCGCCTCGACGGGCGAGCTGCAGAATCCGGACGAGGTCCTCACGGCCGATCAGCGCGAGCGCCTCGATGCCGCTCGTGGTAGCGCCGAGACGGTGATGATCGTCAGCCCTGAGGAGGTCGGCACGGCGGCCGCGCGACCCAGCGGAAGCGGCATGCTGACGTGGCACTTCCGCGCCGAGAACGTCCGTGACGTCGCCTGGGCGGCGTCGGAAGCGTTCATCTGGGACGCCGCCGGCTGGGAAGGCGTGCTCAACATGTCCTACTATCCGCAGGAGGGCATCGGCACGCCCGATAACCCGGGCTGGGAGGAATCCACCGAGTACGTCCGCCACTCCATCCAGCATTACTCGGAGATGTGGTATGACTACCCCTACCCCGTGGCCATCAACGTCGCCGGGATCGTGGGCGGTATGGAATACCCGATGATCGTTTTCTGTTCGGTCAACGCGAGGGATCGCTCCCTCTTCGGCGTCACGACACACGAAATCGGGCACGAGTGGTATCCGATGATCGTCGGCAGCGACGAGCGCCGGTATGCGTGGATGGACGAGGGGCTCGACACCTTCATCAACCACTACGCGACGCTGGCCTATTACGGTGAAGACGAACCGACGCAACTGAATGCAGACTTCATCTCCCGCGGCATGCTCAGCGACTTGGCCGACGTGCCGATCTACACCTATCCCGACGCCATTCCGCGGGAGGGGCTCGGCTTCCTGGCTTACCAGAAGCCGGCCATGGGGCTGTACCTGCTGCGCGAGTACGTGCTCGGTCCAGACCGCTTCGATCCCGCCTTCAGAGAGTACACCGAACGCTGGGCCTACAAGCATCCGAAGCCGTCGGATTTCTTTCGCACGATGCAGGACGTCTCGGGCGAACGACTGGACTGGTTCTGGCGCGGCTGGCTCTTCGAAACGGACGTGCTGGATCAGCAGATCGAGAGCGTGGCGCAGGCCGAGACCCAGACGCGCGTGACCATCGAGCATGAAGACGGGCTTGTGATGCCGATCGACCTCCTCATTCGATACGAGGACGGCCGCACGGAGACCCGCCGCATACCGGTGGAGGCATTTGTCAACTCCGACACCTTCACCGAAGTCATCGAGCGAGGCGACGTGGAAAGCGTGACCATCGATCCGGAGATGCTGCTTCCAGACGTCCAGCGGCAGAACAACCGGTGGAGCACCTCCGACCCGTCCGAGTCGCAGTAGATAGACGCTCGACTCGATGTTCATCGTTGAGCTGCTTCGCGGCGTGCTCGGACTCGCCGCCATTCTGGGAATTGCGTTTGCGCTCTCGAAGCACCGAAAGAGCGTGGACTGGCGGATGGTGGCTGCCGGCCTCTCGCTGCAGATCCTCTTCGCGATACTCATCCTGAAGGGAGATGCGATGGGCGGATTCTTCGCGCCGTTGGCGTGGCCGAAAGAGTTCTTCTCATGGGTGAGTTCGTTCTTCGTGCTCGTGCTGGACTTTACGACGGAGGGGGCGCGTTTCGTCTTCGGCGATCTGGCGTTGAGCCCGGGTCAGGATGATAGCCTCGGGAGCTTTTTCGCCTTTCAGGTGCTGCCGACCATCATCTTCTTCAGCTCGCTGATGTCGATCCTCTACTATCTTGGGATCATGCAGCGAATCGTCGTCGGGATGGCCTGGCTGGTTCGCCGTTTCCTGGGCACCAGTGGTGCCGAGTCGCTGTCGGTGACGGCGAACATCTTCGTCGGGCAGACCGAGGCGCCGCTCGTCATCCGGCCGTATCTCAGCGGGATGACCACGTCGGAGTTGATGGCGGTCATGACCGGTGGCATGGCGACGATCGCCGGTGGCGTAATGGCGGCCTACATCCAGATGCTCGGAGATGCGTTCGCGCAGGCGCAGAATCTTCCACTCGACGCGGCCCGGCTCGCATTCGCCGAGCAGCTTCTAGGAGCCAGCTTGATGGCCGCGCCGGCGGCGCTGCTGCTTGCGAAAATCATGATTCCGGAGACCGAAACGCCGGAGACCACGGGCGATGCGACCGTCGAGTCGGAGCAGCGCTCCGAGAACGTCATTGACGCGGCGGCCATCGGCGCGGCTGACGGCCTGAAGCTGGCGCTCAACGTCGCGGCAATGCTCATCGCCTTCATCGCACTGATTGCGATGGGCAACTACATCGTCGGCTGGATCGCGGGCCTCTTCGGCGCCGAACTGACGCTGCAACAGCTCTTCGGATGGACGCTCGCGCCCGTCGCCTGGACGATCGGCGTGCCGTGGCAGGATGCCGTGCATTTCGGATCGCTTCTCGGGACTAAAGTCGTGCTGAACGAATTCGTCGCCTATCTGGGCCTCGCAGCGAACATCGAGGCCGCCGTACTCTCGCAGAAAACCATCGTAATGGCAACCTTTGCCCTCTGCGGCTTCGCCAACTTCTCGTCGATCGCGATCCAGATCGGCGGGATTGGACCGCTGGCGCCGGAACGAACCTCGGAGCTGGCTAAGTTGGGACTGCGGGCCGTACTCTGCGGCACGCTAGCCAACATGATGACCGCGACCATTGCCGGTGTCCTCGTGGGATAAGACGGACGCGTAAGCCATGATGCCTGCCTGGTTCGAAGATCTCTCCCCCATCATCCAGGCGCTCCTTGCCGGGTGCTTTACCTGGGGGATCACTGCAGCCGGAGCGGCCCTCGTCTTCATCACGCGTACCGTACATCGGCGCCTCCTGGATGCGATGATGGGTTTCGCCGCGGGCGTCATGATCGCGGCCAGCTTCTGGTCGCTGCTGGTCCCCTCGATCGACATGGCGACGCACCAGGGTATTACCTCGTGGGTACCGGCACTCGTCGGGTTCCTCGCTGGAGGCGTCTTTCTGCGCGTGGCCGACGCCATCCTCCCACATCTGCATCCCGGGATGCACCCCAGCGAAGCGGAAGGCCTACCGTCCTCGTGGCGGCGGGCGACGCTCCTGGTGACGGCCATCACGCTGCACAACATCCCGGAAGGCCTCGCGGTGGGCGTCACGTTTGGTGCAGCGGCCATTGAGATGGAAGTGGCGACCGGCGGAACGCTTGCAGCGGCCGTGGCCCTCGCCATTGGGATCGGGCTTCAGAATTTCCCGGAAGGAATCGCCGTTTCGATGCCGCTTCGCGGTGAAGGAATGAGTGCGCCGAAGAGCTTCTGGTACGGCCAGCTCTCCGGTTTCGTCGAGCCGGTCTCGGCCGTCCTCGGAGCATGGGCCGTCCTGACCATCACGCCGATACTCCCCTATGCCCTGGCGTTTGCGGCCGGCGCCATGATATTCGTCGTGGTCGAGGAGCTGATACCCGAGTCGCAGCAGCACGGCAACACGGACCTGGCCACGATGGGCGCCATGGCCGGCTTCGCCGTGATGATGGTCCTCGACGTCGCGCTGTCGTAGCGCACAGCGAAGGATCGTCAGCCGTCCACCGCAACCGCATCGGTGAGCCGCACGAAAAAACGGCGCCGATCCATGGCGACGACCCTCACCTTACTGCCGGACGCGATGAACTCGCCCTCCGTCACAACTTCGATCCGCTCTCCGTCGATCTCGGCGACGCCGGTCGGACGCAGGGGCGTGACGGCGGTCCCCGTTTTCCCCAGATACTTAGCCCGATGTTCGCTTTCGCGGGCGGCGACCGCTTCGTCGCCCCTCAGATTGGTGGCGAGCACAAAGCGATCCCACGCGCCGGACGTCCAGAGCCAGTAGAACATCCCCCCTCCGACGACTGCCGTCCCGACAATCGCATAGACACCGCCTTGAACGCCGCCTTCGGAGAAGGAGTATCCGATCGCGAAGAGGATCACCACGAATCCGAAAATTCCGATCACGTTGAATCCCGGGACGAGGTAGACCTCCACCAAAATTAGCCCCAATCCGGCGACGATGAGCGCTATCGGGAGGAGAAGTTCCAAGACTCGATTCGTTAGTAGATGAGCTGTCGCCTGGAGCGGTAGAGTTGCCCTGACTGTGTACGGATCATGCAGAGGATGTTTCACTGGTCGAGGACACCGGAGCGCTACGGACCTCGACGCGGCTGCCGCGCGCGCTCACGACGCGGATGGACGTTCCTGACGGGATGAACTCGCTCGCCGCGATGACATCCACGCGCTCGCCATTGATCTCGGCCGTACCCGAGGGGCGCAGCGGTGTCACCGTGACGCCCGTCGCACCGACGAGATTTTCTACCGTGTCGGCCGACGTGTAGCCGGAGATGCTGGTGAGCTCCGGCGCCAGCACGAGCTTATTGAACCGCTCCGATCGCGGCATATACCGCCCCACCGAAAAGATCATCACGATGAGCAGGATGAGGGTCACGGCCATCGTAATCGCCGCCGAGGCCAGTGCCTCAGTCGAGGGGAACTGAAGTCCAACGTTTCCAATGAGCGCGGCCAGCAGCGAGCCCACGACGAGAACGATGCCGGAGACGCCGGCGACGCCGAACCCCGGTATGACGAATATTTCGGCCAGTACGAGGAGAACGCCTATTCCAAAGAGCACGAGCTCCCAGCTCTCGACCAGACCCATCATGTAATGCGGCGCGAAAAAGAGCGTAGCGCCGATCGCAGCAATGGCACCGGCGAAACCGACGCCCGGCGTTTGCAGCTCAAAATAGAGTCCACCCATCATCATCAGCATGAGCAGCGACTGCAAGATGGGTGAGCTGAGAAACCGAAGTAACCGTTCGGTGCCGCTTGCCCGGTGTTGGACCAGGGCGGCCTCGGACATTTGAGCTCGTCCGACGATCTCGCCGAGGTTACTGAGGATGGCGTCTGCGACACCGAGGCTGAGCGCCTCCGCGGATGAAAGTGTGAGCACCTCGCCCGCTTCGGAGACGCCTTCGATTTCAATGTCCTGGTCGACCATCGCCTCGGCGATCCGCGGATTTCTTCCGTTCGCTTCAGCCGTAGCCCGCATGAGCCCGCGCATATAGCTCTGGTACTTGTCGGGCGCCGCCTCCCCACCGACACCTTCGACGACGGTCGCCGCGCCGATCGAGGCGCCCGGCACCATGACGATGCGATCGTTGGCGTAGGAGATCAGCGCGCCCGCGGAGGCCGCGTTCTTATCGATGAAGGCGACGGTTGTCGGCTCCGCATCCAGAATAATCTTCCGGATTGCATCGGCCGCGTCGACGAGCCCGCCGAAGGTGTCGAGGTGAAAAATGATCATGCCGGCGCCGGCCGCTTCCGCATCGGCGACCGCTCGGCCGACGTAGCTGGCAAGTACGTTGTCGATCATTCCTTCGATCGGAACGACGTAGACCGGTCCGGTGGGGATCTCCCCTACAAACAGGCTGTCCGCCGGCTCCTGAGCGGCCGCTCCCTCGGGTGCGGCGCTGAGCGCAAGGAGCACTAGCGGGATTACGATGCGTATCAGATGGATGCGTTTCATATCGGCGCCGTTTGCTTCGGCATCTCAGCCGAATGATCATCATTGAAGCCGGCACAATATCGCCGGCCGAAAGCCTGAAACGTCTATGTGGTACGAACAGCGCCGAGTCGAAGATTCAGCCTTCTACACGGGAGCCAGTGCGATCTGGTAGAGCTGTTTCCAGGCGAACGTAGGGTCGTCGAAGTGTGCACTTACAAAGGCCTGAAAGGTATTCGAGGTCCAGAAGTTGACGTGGCCCGGATCCTCGCTCACCCCGATGAACCGCCCCACGTTGTTGAGCCACTGGAAGTACGGCTCGTGCGGGACGGTAATGATAACGTGGCTTCGCGCGACACGCTTTAGCTCGCCGATCGCGCGGTTAGGATCATCCAAGTGTTCGAGCACCTCGCTGCAGAGCACGGCGTCGAAGGATTTGTCTGAAAACGGCAGTTTGTAGACGCTTCCACGGCGGAACCGAGCTTTCTCTCCGAAATGCTCCTGTGCGTATTCGATGGCCTTCTCGTTTACGTCGACCCCCGTAACCTTCAGGTCAGGCATTCGGGTGGTGAGGAAATTAACGACGAAGCCCTCGCCACAGCCGGCATCGAGCAGCGTCTCACATCCGGTCTGTCCCACCACCTTCGCGAGCTCGTCATAGAAGCTCTCAAGGTGTTTGCGGTAGAGCCAGTTGTCCGCGGTGTGCTTGCTCAGGTTTGTCGATTCGTAGCTTTTTGCGGTCACAGGTTCGGACATATATCACTTACTTCCAGCGAGGCCGGCGGTAAGGCTGTCGGCCGCCGCGGATCTCGTCATTCAATGAGTACGGGCGTGCCGACCTTCGCCCACTGCCACAACTCGTCAATGTGGTGATTGTGGATGGCAACGCACCCCTGCGTCCAGTTGACGCCGGCGCCGGTCCCGTGGCCGTGTATCTCGATGAACCCGCCAAGACCGGTGTTCATCGGCGGCATTCGAAAATCTCGCTCGGCGTCGACGATCGCAGCATATTCCTGCCGGTTGATCAGATTGCGCCGGCGGCCGCGTTCCGCGTCGTCGGCGGTCGGGTAATTCAGCACGAGCGCCTTGTAGAAAGTGCTGTTCGGATTACGTTTGATGACGTAGAAAACGCCTTCCGGCGTTCTCCAGTGATCCGGTTCAGCGGCACTCCCTCTGCGCTCCTTGTCGGAGAAGCCGTTGACGCCGAAGTCGGCGGTCATCTTCTTTATAAGATCCGTGCCGCGGTACACGTAGAGCATCTTCTTCGACTTCGAGACGCGAATCCAGACGTTCGACACGGTCGCGGCAGGCACGTAGCCCTGTTTCCCATCCTGCGTCTTGACCTTCAGCCACCCGTCGAGGTCGTCGAGGAGAAACACGGGCGTTCGAAAGTCGAGCGACATGTACGGCCGCATCGAATCGGGCGCCGAATAAATCATCGCTCCGCGCTCGACGGCATAATAGATCGGTAGGGCCTCATCGGAAGCCTGCGCCGATGCCGAACGTGTGACGATCACGCACACGAGCAGTGCGAACAAGCATCTCGAGATCATGTTCGGGCTACTTCTCAGTTCTTGGTGGGAACGTGACAATTAACAACTTGGCGCGGCAGAATGTTTGCTTGCGCTATTCGCCGGACCCGAGCGCACTTGAAAGATCCTCGACCAGGGCATCGGAGATGCCCATCGTGCTGAAGCCTCCATCGTGATATAGATTCTGCATCGTCACCATGCGCGTGTAGTCACTCAGCAGCGTGACGGCATAGTCTGCGCAACTCGTCGCATCGGCGTTTCCGAGCGGTGCCACGCGCTGAGCGAACTCATACATGGCATCAAAGCCGGAAATACCGGAACCGGCCAGGGTGCGCGTGGGGCTCTGGGAGATTGAGTTGATGCGAATGCCTCTCCGCCCGAGGCGGTAGCCGAATGCGCGGACGATACTTTCGAGCAGCGCCTTGGCATCGCCCATCTCCGAGTAATTCGAGAAGACGCGCTGGGCACCGATGAAGGTCAGCGCAAGAATCGACCCCCCGTCGGCAACGACGTCGGCCTCCATGGCGTGATGCACGATCCGGTGGAGGCTGATTGCCGAAATATCGAGGGTCTTCTGATACCAGTCGTAGTTCAGGTCCTCGTAGGGCCGGTCCTTTCGGATGTTGACACCCATTCCGATGGAGTGCACGATGAAATCGATTTTCCCGTACTCGTCCTGCACCTCTTCGAACAGCTTCGCAAGATCCTCGTCGCTGGTGGCATCCGCCCAGATTAGGGGGCTCTCGGTCGCCTCGGCAAGTTCATCCACGGTGCCCAGCCGACGGGCCACCGGAGCGTTGGAGAGCGCAAATCGGGCGCCCTCGCGATGCGCGGCCTCGGCGATCGCCCACGCGATGCTCGTATCGTTTAAGGCGCCGAAGATGACGCCCTTCTTGTCTTTCAGGAGGCCGGCGGCCGAGCTCGTCATATCGCTGTCAGTTACTCGTTCTCAATTCCGATTGGCAGGCCCAAACTAGCAATCGAGGGCGTGACCTGCTACTGGGTACCGGCCGATTAAACCTCGATAACCTGCAAATTTCCGGCCATACCCACTCTAGAATGGTGTTAGAGGTGAATGTGCTTCATCGGCTCGAGAACGGCGAGCATCTCTGCGTGAATCGCACCGTTCGTCGCTAGAATCTGCTGGTCAAACACCGGGTCCGGCTCCCTACGGTAAGCCGTCACGCGACCTCCGGCCTCTTGCACGAGCAGGGTGCCGGCTGCAACGTCCCATGGCTGGAGTCCCGTCTCGAAGAATCCGTCGAAGCGTCCGGCGGCCACGTAGGCCAGGTCGATAGCCGCCGAGCCGGGGCGCCGCACGCCCCGCGATCGGCGCATGAATTCGCCCAGCACTCCCAGGTAGTGGTCGATGTGCGAGAGCTCTCTATAAGGAAATCCGGTCGTGATCAGGCCGTCCTTAAGGCGAGCCGTGTCGCTAACCCGGCGTACTTCCCCGTTTACGTGAAGTCCGCCGCCTCTGACCGCGGTGAAAAGTTCGCCGCTTGCAGCGTCCAACACCACCCCCACCGCGAGTTCACCTCCATCCCGAAGGGCGATGCTGACGGCATACGGCGGAACCCCGTGCATGAAGTTCGTCGTGCCGTCGATGGGATCGATGATCCACTGAAGACGACGGTCCTCGCGCAGTGAGTGCTGATCGCCTTCTTCGGCCAGAAAGAGCGCCTGAGGAAACGTCTTCTGGAGCGTGCGTATGATTAGCGCTTGCACGGCTTCGTCAACATCCGTGACGAGGTCATTGACACCCTTCGCACGCACGTCCATCGCGCCCATGCGGCCTGCGTGCTCGCGAATGAGTTCCCCGGCCTCACGCGCCGCCTGAACGGCCACCCGGAGTGCACTATCGTATCTGCTTCCGTTGTTTTGCGTCACGACCCGATTTACGCCATGTTCGGTCAATTGAGAGCGTCATACAACGCCCCAGCTCTGATGCTGTGCCTGCTGATTGGGACGGGCTGCGACGATTCCGCGATGCGCGATTCAGCGAGACAGGAAGCTGATACTGCGATCGCGTCCCACGCCGCAGATTCGTCGGGCGCCGGCATGACGTCGATGAGCGGTGGCTCTACGATCGGCGATTCCGTCTTCGCACAGCTGCAGACCGTTCATTTTGATGCCGTCACGGAGGCCTTTCAGGCGCTTCAGGGTGCGGTATTTACACGGCGCATCCGTACGGAGCAGCTGGACCAATCCGGCGATCGGATAGCCTACCGTGAGCGTGTGATGGAGGTAGATCCCGACACAACGAGAGTCCTGGATCGCGATTCGTCTGGATCCTTCGATTACGGGTTCCTGCGCCGATTTACCTCCGATGACGTGGCGCGCGACGAGCCGTGGGAGCTTGCCGGATACATCCTGGCCGACGATCCCGCGTATCTTTCCCCCCGAAGTCGTGAGGCGTATGAATATCGATCCGGCAGCGGTTCGCTCTCTGGAGTAGGTGCCGTCACGGTGATTGACGTCCGCGCACATCCCGAATTTGGTGCGGACCAGGCGCTCCGGCGAGCAAAGATATTTCTGGAGGCGGGCACGGATCGTGTCGTCGCCCAGGAGATCGAGCGTTCGGATCAGGCACTGTGGTTTCGAGAATCGAGCGACCTTTTCATCGCAATTCGGAAGGATTCGGCCGTCGGATGGGTACCGCATCAAACGCGGATCGAGACGAGCGTACGCATGCCGTTTCGGCCCATCCAGCGATTTCGAACCGAATCGACGTTCTCGAACGTGCTACCGCATCAGTCCGGCGAGCGCGTCGTGACCCGAGATCTGAGTGAGAACTGAATCGTTCTGGATGGTTGCCGGATCGAGCAGGTCCTGACGGAGACCGCGCGAGAGAATGGCGGCGGCATCATCCATCTGTTCCTTGCGCACGAACACGCGGGCAAGTTGATAATAGGCCGGTGCGCGGGTGGGACCAAGTGCCAGGGCGATCCGCGCGTACGCTTCGGCACGGTCGAGCTGGCCGAGAAGCGAGGCGTTCCAGGAGAGCCGGATGTGGAAGTCGGCGTCTTCGAGGACTCGCTCGGCAGCCGCATCGAGGGCGTTGATCGCCAGGTGCTCATCGCCGTTCATCCGGGCCGCTTCGCTGAGAACCAGATAGGCTTCGCCATCCTGAGGACGGAGCTGGACGGCCTCCCTAGCATCGGTCAGCGCTTCCTCGAAGCGATCCATCGACATCAGGATTTGGGCGCGCAGCTTGCGCGCTTCCGGGTCGGCCGGCAGCTCATCCAGCACGCGGTCGACCCGTATCTTGGCCTCCAGCACGCTCGCACCGCTGCGCCAGGCTTTCTCAGCCCGGTGGAACTCGACGTCGAGCTCAGGTGGGCGACGATCCTGCGCCGACCCTTCCAAGAGTACCGTGCTCGCAAACAGCAGCACCAGCGCCCAAACCACACTTAATCTTACCATCAATCTAACCAAACCTCGAGGGACCTAATCGATACAACGCGTATCCTGGCCGTGATTCGGTCAAGAATCGTTCCACGGCATCGTATCGGCTCCGAATCCTATTTTCGGGCTGCTACCGTTCAGTTTTTGATCCACCTTCGACCTCTAGATGACACAGTCCGCTCGCCGAACGAGTGAGATCGCCTCCGACGTCCGGCGACGGCTTCGCACGACGTACATCGGTCAGGCCATGCGCGTCTATGAGCGCGTGACCTCCACCAACACCGTTGCCGCGAAGTGGGCCACTGAAGGCGCTCCGCACGGCGCGCTGGTGCTTGCCGAGTATCAGACGGCGGGTCGCGGGCGACTGGGTCGCAGCTGGGAGGCGCGCACCGGCCTTAACTTAACGTTTTCGATAGTCATTCGTCCGGAACTGCCGCCCGACCGCTTCGGCATGGTCATCATCGCTGCGAGTGTGGCCCTCGCGGACGCGATCGAGAACCGGACGACACCGCTGACACCCGCCATCAAATGGCCCAACGACGTCCTCCTCGGCGGCCGAAAATGCTGCGGGATGCTGCTCGAGACCGTGCGCACGAATGCCTCCGAGAGCCGCAGGAGCGGAGTCATTCTCGGCGTCGGGCTGAATGTCAATCAGGATACCTTTCCTCCGGAACTCGAAGAGCGCGCGACCTCGCTGCTGCTGGAGACGGGGCGTATGGTTGATCGCGCACAGCTGTTGGCGGACGTCTGCCGGCACATCGAAGTGCGGCTCGACGAGGCGGTCGCCGAATCGAGCAGCATTCGTCGAACATACATGTCCCGCATGACGGATCTCGGCGAGCGGGTCCGGCTGCGCTTCTCCGATTCTGAGGGCGGTGTTCGGGGCGTGGCGCTCGGGCTCGACGAATTTGGCGGCCTCGTCCTCGAGACCGACGAGGGGCGCCGGGTCTTTCACGCGGGTGAAGTGACGCGGAACGCCACGTGATGCAGTTGGCCTTCGACATCGGAAACAGCGCAGTGAAGGGCGGGGCTTTCCTCGAGAGCCAGCTACAGCACACCTTTCGGACGGCACATGACGCAGAAGCCATATCCGCTGCGATCGATGCGGCCGTAGAGCGCCGAACAGTGGCATGGGCGGGCATCACGTCGGTGGTCCCGGATTCGACGCGCCTGGTCGTCCAGTTGCTCGATGAGCGCGACATCGCGGCCGTGGTCGTTCGACACGACATGCGCCTTCCTTTTCGGCTCGACTACCGCACTCCCGAGACGCTCGGATCGGATCGGCTTGCCGCCGCGGCGGCCGCATGGCTTCTCTTCGGTGCGCGACGGACGCGGAGCGTCATCGCACTCGACGCCGGGACGGCCGTAACGTGCGAGGTCGTCGATCGCCATGGTGTATATCTCGGCGGTACGATCGCGCCCGGACCGGTCTTGATGCAGCGGGCACTGAATCGCGAGACGGCGCAACTTCCCGAGGTGCCGCTCGAGCTGCCCGCGTCGGCCGTCGGCCGCTCAACGGTCGAGGCCATTCAGTCGGGAACCATGTACGGTTTCGTCGAAAGCGTAGGCGGATTGCTGCGGCGAATCGCAGATGAAATCGGCGACGAGCCATACGTGGTGGCGACTGGAGGATGGGGCACGCTGCTGCACGACCGCATCGACGCAATAGATTCGATCGAGCCGCACCTCGTCCTTGAAGGTGCACGACGGATTGTGGAGATGAACACCTGAGACGGGCGTCTAATCAGCCGCGCTTTACGAAGGCCAGCTCCATTTCCTTGGCCTCTCCGTCCTGGCGCGAGGTTTCGGCGTCATAGACGTATCCATCGGGATGCTTCCATTCGTCCAGCGGCTCTAGATCTTCGAGCGACTCTCGGACGATGAAATTGACGAGCTTACCCTCCAGGACGGGCAGGTTTTCCGTTACCTCGCTCCGTTCGCCGTCTTTCTGGCTGTAGAACTTGATTCGGATGATATTTTCGTAGGTCTGGTCGTCGTCCCAGGCGTCCATGAGGCGTTGCGGGAGCAGGTTCCAGACAAAGGCGCCTTTAACGGCACGGTTCAAGACGGGGCTGATGACCGGGCGCCAGTAATCAAACGCCGAGCCGAGCCCCGGAATCTGAGCCTCCATCGGAAGGAAGTGATCCGGGATGAGATCGTCGGGCCGAAGGAGGCCGAAGAGGCCGGAGAAGATGATCCCGTTTTCGAGCAGCCGTCGCTGCGCTCCCGTCGGAAGTCCGGCAAAATCCATGGCCGAGTACATCACGCCGGGGCTGAAGCGATCCAGCGCAGACATGAGGGGTGCGTTGTAGATCTCCGAATTGATCTCGATGAGCCGCTCCAGATCGTCGCCGGTCCGACCGAAGACGTTCTCGAGATCGTCTCCGTCCTCGATGGCCTGCTGCAGGGCGGCGATCAGCTTGCGCCGTTCGGGGTTGAGCTCATTGAAGTAATTGAAGGTGTTCGACGTGCGGTAGTCGAACATGTCGGGCGCATACGGATTCCCGCCCGGCTGGGTGTTCTCGGACGGAGGAAGCAATATCGAGAAGTTCGGCATACGTGTGGCTTATCTAGCCGTGGATGAGTCAGTGCGAGCGCACGCTACGGTGCGGTGGACGGCGGTCGAGAGGTCGTACCACTTCGTACTTCGCCGAGCAGCGCATCGATGTCTTCCCGGATGCGTTCCGCCTTCTCGCGCGCGTCTTCCACGAGCTGATCGCCCGTACGACGCGCCTCACTCCCCTCCTCCGGTTTCGACAGCTGGTCGACGAACGCGCCGAGCTGGTCGGCCAGATGTTCGAGCTGATAGGCCACACGCCGCCTGAGCTTCTGTCCTTCTTCGGGTGCGAGAAGCAGCCCGACGGTGAAGCCGGCGAGCCCGCCGACCATCATGCCCCAGGCGCCGGCGCGTACGAGGCTTCCAAGTGAATAATCCTTCATGTGCTTGTGCGCACGTCAGTGTTTCTGCGTAACGGATGATCGGGCCCCGGAGGGTCGATCAGGCCCAAGATAAAGATAGTGTGCTCTGCTACACGACCGCCGCCGGGGAGTATCGAGTAAAAATGTGTAAAAAATAAAAAAGCCACCGTCGGAGCACCGACCGCAGCTTTGTTTGCAGAACGAGCCTGCTGGGGAGAAAGAATGGTTATTTGCCCTTCTTCTTATGGCGATTCTTGCGCAGGCGCTTCTTCCGTTTGTGCGTGGCGATCTTATGGCGCTTCCGCTTGCGTCCGCATGGCATAGGCACTACCTCGTTCTTTCAGGTGTGATGGGGTTCTGGAAGTTCGGCCGGTGGAACGCACGGCCCCGGATAGGGTTTCGCGTTTGGTTTTCGCGGCACCTGCCCCGTATCTTTGCCACGTTCGAGGCGATCCAACCCGATCCATGTGCATAGAATAGGTCGGCATGCAAACTCCGAAGTACGACATTCATAAGCGCGGCGGGTTTCGTTTCATCGACGAAGGCCCGTCGAGTGATCTGCCGCCCGTGGTACTCCTTCACGGAATGCTCGGGGACCTCGGCAATTGGGCAGATACGATAGGGGATCTCGCGGAGCATCAATATCGAGTCCTCGTTCCGGTGCTTCCGGTCTATGCGCTTCCGATCAAGAAGTCGAACGTGCAGGGCCTCGTCAACTTCGTTGACGACTTTCTCACTGAAATCGGGATCTCGTCGGCCACCCTGGTCGGCAATTCGCTGGGCGGCCAGGTCGCCCTCCTGTACACGCTCGAACATTCGGAGCGGGTTGCCGCCCTCGTCCTCTCCGGATCCTCTGGACTCTACGAGGTCGAAATGGGCACCGGCACGCCGCGGCGCAGAGACCGCGACTTCATTCGGGAGCGGGCCGCCGTGACCTTCTATGAGCCGCGGCACGTCACCGAAGAGCTCGTCGACGATATGTTCGAGATCGTAAGTGACCGTACGCGCGTGGTGCGGCTCATTAAGATGGCGCGGTCCACGAAGCAGGAGACCGTGGCCTCCCGGCTTTCGGAGATCGCCGCGCCGACACTGCTCATCTGGGGTAGCAACGACCGGATCACACCACCTTCGGTGGCGGAGGAATTTCGCGATCGCATCCCCGATGCGGAGCTGCATTTCATCGACGAGTGCGGGCATGCTCCGATGATCGAGCAACCCGCTCAGTTCAACGAGATCATGCTCGACTTTCTTCGCGAGCGCATAGGGACCGAGACGATCGCATTATAGGTACCCTCTAGCGATCGCATCCTAGGTACCTATTGCCAGGTGGGTAGGAAAGAGAATCCGACGTCAATGGGATCTTTCCCCACTGTTACACATATGTGTATTCGGTCAAGGGAGCATGCGTGCCGACCGATCCGCATATGTGGATCTTCCCGAAATCCTGGTGACCCTTCGAGTAGACGTAAGTGTCTGTAAAATCATACACTTAACGTCACAATTTGTGCACTTTTGCGCAGCGCGAGCGACCACTGGGAACGTTGGCACGGCTATTGTCACATATACAAGTAGCTTCGGGACGCCTCCTTGTCCGAAGCTAAGTACAGCTCACATCTCAAATAAGCTGTACGAACGCGGAGTTCTCTCCGCATAGCCAGGTAACGTGTTTGGGTGAGCGCGTTACCTGGTTTTTTTTTGGCCCATCTCGGTGAACGAAAGCTGAGTGGGCGGATACAATGACGAGCGATCGCAACAGGGACCAACGATGAAAATGCAGGCGCTTTACATACTCGCAATCGTGCTCGGCTCGTCGCTGCTGTTGTCGGCCTGTTCGCCGTCGCTCTCTCCTTTATACCGCGATTATGAAGCCGGGGGCACGACCGATACGCTGGAAGAGCGGATCGTGACGGCCTTGCATGAGGCGGGATGGGACACCGTGGAGACGTCGGTGCCGAACGTCGTGGCGACGGAGGAAAAAGTGCTGAGTAATTGGGGCCTCTACAAGGTCACCGCCACGCTGGAGGTCACACCGCTCGGTCGCGACCACGTCCGGATATTCATCCATCCTTACCGGAAATACATCGTCGGCGGGCAAGGCAAAATACCCTACTTGACTCGCCGGATCCGCGTCAGATTCCTGCCCGAGCTCAGCGACGCCTTCGAAACGCAGGGATTCGCCATGGCCGGCACGCCGTTTGAGAGAGATGATAGTGAGCTCCGGTAAACGGGGCGCGCTGGTTGTGGATGGGCGCTGGACGGGAAGGCCTGGAGATCTCGTGCGCACTCGAGAAGAAAGGCCTAAAACGGAACATCGCCAGCCCCGACCTGTTGACTAAAATGCGTCGGTAGAAACGGCGTCGTTCTTTCTAAAATATGGGGATGTCATGGATTCGACGAGTGGCAATCGTGCTGCGAGCTGCGTGTCGAGCTTCTCAGCATAGCTCGTAAATATTGCTGGGAACCTGTAAATGCGAACGATTACTCGTACGCGATGGCGGCGTAAACGCCCCCATCTGTCTTATGCGATGCATGTTCATCGGCTTGTATAAGGCATCGACTTAGGTGAACTAGTTGCGGCCATGCCGGCTGAATAGGCCGCAGCGAAATCCGATCAGCCTTTGCTTGCGACAGGCTTCAGTCGACCGGCCATTGTTGCAGGTGAGCATAAGAGGGTTGACTACGCACGTAGACGCTTGTATGTGCGTCC
>CAZQAS010000043.1:0-23035 GCA_964591285.1 uncultured Rhodothermales bacterium | reverse complement strand
GCATCGTCGGCGAGACCGGGGGAAAAGACTTCATCATCGGACACGGCTCCGCAGATCCTGCCGCTGTAGCGACTGCCATTGTGCGTGGAGGCTTCGAATACCAGGGCCAGAAATGTTCGGCGGTCTCGAGAACGTATCTTCCGCGCTCGCTGTGGCCGGCCATCGAAAAAGAGCTGAGGGAGCAGCTCGCAGACTTGAAGATAGGACCGGTTGAAGACTTTTCGAACTTCATGAATGCCGTGATCGACGAATCGGCCTTCGACAGCATCACCGGTTATATTGACGACGCCAAGCAAAATTCCGACGTGGAGTTCGTACACGGAGGCGACTATTCGGATGATGAGGGATATTTCATCACGCCGACGATTCTCCGAGTCTCGGACCCGAAACACCGCACAATGTGCGAGGAGATTTTCGGCCCTGTCGTCTCCGTCTTCGTCTATGATGATAAGAAGTACGATGAAATGCTCGACCTCGTCGATCAAACGTCGCCGTACGCACTCACGGGTGCCGTTTTCGCGCAGGATCGAAGAGTCATCCGCCATACGTCGGATCGGCTCGTCGACAATGCCGGCAACTTCTACATCAACGACAAGCCGACGGGCGCCGTCGTCGGCCAGCAGCCGTTCGGCGGTGCCCGCGGCTCAGGAACGAACGACAAAGCCGGCTCCGTGCTCAATTTGATTCGCTGGGTATCTGCCCGCTCCATTAAGGAAAACTTTAACCCGCCTCGGCATTTCGGTTATCCATTCCTGGAATCTGAGGCCGAAGCTCACGAAAAAGTCGAAAGCGTTTCAGCATGAATAGACCCATCCGTGTCCTCCAGTACGGCATCGGCCCCATCGGCCAGGAATGCCTGCGTACCGTGCTTCGAAAGCAGGAAACCGGCTTCGTCGAGCTGGTCGGTGCCGTCGACATCGATCCCGACAAACAGGGAAATGACGTGGCGGACCTCCTTGGCAACTTTGGCCCCACCGGCATCACCATACGTGAAGATGCGGCGGCTGTGCTCGCAGAGGTGAAGCCTGACGTCGTCCTGCACACGACGAGTTCGTTCCTCGACCGCGTGCAGCAGCAGCTCATACAGTGCGTCGAGCATGGAGCACACGTGATCTCGTCCACCGAAGAACTCTCCTTTCCGTACGACCGCCACCCCGAATTGAGCGACGAACTCGATGGACTCGCGCGACGCCATGGCGTCATCGTAGTCGGCACGGGCGTAAATCCAGGCTTTGCCATGGATACCCTCTCGCTGCTCTCGACCGGCGTCTGTGCCGACGTCACGGAGGTGCACGTAAACCGCGTCGTCGACGCCGGCAAACGGCGCCTACCCTTGCAGCGGAAAGTTGGCGCGGGACTCAGCACCGAAGAGTTTGAGGAGCGGAAGAAGACCGGAAAGTTTGGACACATCGGCCTAAAGGAATCTCTCCTGTTCGTGGCTAAAGGTCTGAATTGGCCGCTCGACCGGGTTGAGGAGACGCTCGAACCCATGGTGGCCGAACGCAGCGTTGAGACGGCGTTCCTTACTGTGCCGGCCGGGCACGTTGCAGGTATACATCATGCCGTCCGCGGCTTTGTGGATGGGGAGCCGATTCTGACGCTGGACCTGAAGATGTTCGTCGGCGCAGAGGAGCCGCGTGACGCTGTACGCGTCGTCGGCAGTCCGCCGATCGATCTCGTCGTACGCGACGGAATCTTCGGCGATACCGCAACGGTTGCCGCGCTCGTGAATATGATTCCGCTCGTCGTAGAGGCAGAGCCGGGCCTGAAGACCATGATGGATCTTCCGATCCCACGTGCGTTCGCAACCACGCCTCTGTTGAAGAAGAAGGCGGCCCAGGCCGCATAGAGTGAGCGTTCGGCGTTTCGAGAGCATCGATCATCCCGGGTCCCGGCCGTGGGCGGCCGTCTACGGCATAGCTCTGATGACACCGATCGCAACCTGCCTACTACCCGTGATGGTGCTGACGCTCGTCGGGGTCCTCGAGGGCGTTGCAATCGTTCCGTACGTCTTTTGGGCCGCCGGCGCGGCACTTTTGCTTGCAGCGCTTTGGACCTCCTTTCAGCTCCGGCGCCGACCGGCTGAGATTCGCATCCACGATGAGTGGGCACGTGTGCTCTCCGTCCGAGATGTTGCTCGCGGCCACACGCCCGATCCTGAACGAGTGTGGGATGTCAGAGATTATGGATATTGGGCGAACGTCACGATTGGGCTCACGTCCTTTGAGCTCGATCGATCTCGATGGCCGGAGTATCAGTCCCTCATCGCTTCCCTTGAGTCAGCCTGCCTGGTCATTCCGTAAGCAGTTACGCGATGATGATTTGGACGTCCATGACGTTCGTATGCGTCGGACCGGTGATGATTAACCCACCCATCTTTTCGAAGAACGAGTAACTGTCGTTCGCATCGAGGTACCTCATCGGGTCGATTCCGCGCTCGCGAGCGTCGGTTATGGTCTCATGCGTAACGACGGCGCCCGCGGCATCTGTCGGACCATCGATGCCGTCCGTCCCGCCGCTTAGAAATACCGCTCGCCCTTCGTGCCTCGAGAGTTCGAGGCCGGCCGCCAATGCGAGTTCTTGGTTTCGGCCTCCGCGTCCGTGGCCATGAAGGGTCACGGAGGTTTCTCCACCGGCAAGATAGCATCGCCGCATGCTACCGCCGTTCGACAGCACTCGTTCGGCGAGACGCGAACCGATCTCGCGGGCTTCGCCTGTTAACCCACGCTCGACGACGCGGACGTCGTATCCCATCCGTTTGGCCTCATCTGCAGCACCGTCGAGGGCCGTCTCGTTTGATGCCAGCATCCTTGTAGTCAGCCTGCCGGATGTGGTGATTTGATCGCCATGACTCCTACGGGCTTCGCGAGGAGCATCGGCGTTTTCGAGTAGATCCCGGAAAAATGCGCGGACCGGCTCCGGCACATCCCCCCAAACACTGGCCTTCTTGAGGACTCGTACCGCCTCTTCGGGCGTAGATTGCTCGTCGACTGTAGGACCGCTGGCGATCACGCTCGGGTCATCGCCCACGACGTCCGATATGATGAGCGCCACGCCTTCAGCAGGGCGTATCGCCGCGGCGAGACGACCACCCGCGATCGTCGACATCTGCTTGCGGACCGCATTCAGCGCATAAATATCGAGTCCTGCCTCCATGAGCCGACGAAAGGTAGCCCGGGCATCATTCAGCGAAACGCCGCCGAAAAAGTCGGTGCAGACCGACGAACCGCCACCACTAACCAGCACGACGACCAGATCGTCGCGTTCGGCTCGTCTGGCGATCTCAAGGACCCGACGTGCGGACTGTACGCTGCCCGCATCCGGAAGAGGGTGACCCCCTTCCCCAATATCTATTCTAGAGGGCCGCGTAAATTCGTCGGGAAGACTGTTCGGATATCCGCGAGCCGTCGCCACGAATCCACCGTCGATGCGCCCTTCAAGACGCTCCTCGAGTACGGAAGCCATCGCCAGCGACGCCTTTCCAACGCCAAGCACCAAGACGCGACGGTATGATTCAAGCGAGCGGCTCGTGATGCTCGCAAGGTCGAAGTCGCCAAGGAGTACGTCAGGACGAACCGATCGAATCGCTGCCTGGAATATTCTTTCAGCCTCATCGACGATTCGCTGCATAGAGACTAGTCCGAACCGAAGTTATAGGCAAAACCGAGCCACGGTACGAATGGAAACCCTTCTGCATCAGTTAGCTGCACCGGCGTCGTGATCAGCCCAATGTCTGCTGCTAGGCGACGCCCGAAAAAGCGAATGCCGCCGGACGCCAGAATGGCGTCCCCATAGCCGGGGACCACGAAGTTCTCCGAAATCAGTTTCACGGAGTTAGAGACCTGGTATTCACCCGCTATCAGAAGGATGGGACGCGTGCTGAACTCGCCCTCGAAGAAGCCGAAGCCGGTGCCTACGGTCACTGCCGCATCCGGACGTCCGAAGGTGCCTATTCCGAAGAGCAGCCCGGCGGCGGTGTCAAAGCCGGTGTTCGATCCCAACAAACCCCCAATGGCAATTCCCATATTATCGCGGGCGTACAGCGTAGCCTTAGGCGCCACATAGACGGCTTGTGTCCCCAGCGCGGGGACGATCGAGATGCCCCCGGCCAGCGTAATGACGTCGCGCAGCCCCACGGCCACGAAGGGGAAAAATAGCTCATAGACGGCCACGTAGACGTTGCCGTGTGCCAACGGCCGCGCGGTCGGCGAGAAGAATAGTCGTGTCAGATTCGGGTCCGTCTCCTGGAACCGCAATCCGTCGAGGCTTTCAATACGACGAATCTGGTCGATGGGAATCGTCGTGCGTACACCGCCGGCACCCTCTAGTACGACGGTTGAATCCTCGACGGCGCTGATCTGACCGACGTGGACGGTTCCGTCGATCAGCACGAGTCGGACGGTCGTGCCCAGCTCGTACTGCGAGACGTCTTGAGCTTGTGCCGCCTCTCCGCACAATAGCAACAGTACGAAACCTGCGGCCGCGACCACGAACACCGCTCGGATTCGTGACGTTTCGTCCATAGCTCGTTCTCGCAGTTGGTGGATGATGGGTGCCGGTAAACTACGGCACATGCGCCTAGCTAATAGATCGATCGCTCTCCTCAACTTCGCTTTACTTCCGAATGCTCCCGCCCATCGGACGACTCCACGTACTAACCGACTATCACTTCCAGCAGCGCCACTCGCATGCCATGCTCGCGAGGCTCGCGATAGACGGCGGCGCCGACACGATTCAATTCCGGCAAAAGACCGGCGGAATCCGCCACATCCTGCGTGAAGCCCAAACGACGGCAGACGTTTGCGCCGAGTACGACATACCTCTTCTTATTAATGATCGAATCGATGCAGCACTTGCCTGCCGCGCCTCCGGCGTGCATCTCGGACAGTCCGATTTTCCCGTACGTGAGGCGCGCAGGATCCTCGGCGACGAGATGATCATCGGCGCAACCGCCACAACGCTCGAACAGGCACTCGGCGCCCAGGACGACGGGGCGGATTACGTCGGCTTCGGACCGGTATTCAAAACGGGAAGCAAAGCCAATCCCGCCTCTGTGAAAGGCCTCCGGACACTCTCGACCGTGTGCGACGAGCTCGAGATCCCCGTCATTGGCATCGCCGGGATCGGCGCGAGACGCGTCGAGTCGGTCATTAGCGCCGGCGCTCATGGCGTCGCTGTCATGACCGCCGTCACGACCGCAAGCGATCCGGCACACGCAGCCCGCGAAATACGTGCCGCCATCGATGCGGCACTTTCCGCCGTCGCACACGACGGGTCAGGCATCGACGGCTCTCAGAATAGCCGCAGTGACGCCGGCGGGTGAGGGCTCCGTCGCCACCGTATTCACGCGGTAACCCTCCCGCCGCAGCGCCGTCGCCGTCGTCGGACCGATCGCGGCAATTCGCACTTCTGTCATGTCGACACCGGTCGCGGACCGCATAGCTTCAACACCTGATGGGCTGAAGAAGACGATCCAATTAGGCGTCGGATACTCTTTCAGGTCGAGCCGGGACTTCGGCTCCGTCTCGTAGACACATAGCTCGTCCACAGAAACGCCGCCGTCGTGAAGTCGGTCGAGGAGTTCGTCCCGCCGCCGATCGCCACAGAGAAACAACAGCGGCTTTTCGAAACGTCTCTGGAGGATGTGATTCGCCAGCGTTCCACCTGAGCCGCTCTCCTCACCTATCGGCGCAAAACCGACGCTGCGAAGTTCGTCGGCCGTGCGCGGACCCACCGCAAAAACAGGTTTCGCACGCCAGACCACGTTCTCAATGGGCCGCCGGGACATCGCTTCGGCGAATGCTTCGACGGCTCTCGGACTCGTGAAGATGAGTCCGCCGTAGCTCTTTGGATGTTCGAGCGCAGCGCGCAGCTCCGATTCGTTTACGCGCTCAAAGGAAAGAACGGCGATCGATCGTCCCACGAGTCCCGCTTCGCACATTGCGTCCTCGTAAGGATCCGGCTCGGATCGCGATCGCAACAGCCAGACAACCTGACGTTCGGCCATCACTCGCGCTCCTCCCGAATTTCGGCGAGGATCTCCCCCGCCCCGTCGTTCAGCAGGTCTTCGGCAAGCGCGAGACCTAGCTCTTCGGCCTCCCCCAAAGCTCCGACTCGTCGATCCCGCAACATACGGCGTCCATCAAGAGAGGCCACGTTGCCCTCGAGCACGAGCCGGTCCGAATCGTCGACCCGGCCGTATGCCCCTACCGGAACCGAGCAGCCGCCCTCTAGGCGTCGAAGAAGCGCCCGTTCGGCCGCGACGCCGTACCATGTGGTTTGATCGTGAAGCGTCTCGCGAAGCAGCGCAAACGTCGCCTCATCTTCCTCGGCACAGACGATGGCCAGTGCGCCCTGACCAACGGCCGGCAGCATGATGCGCGTGTCGATCGTCTCACGGATCCGGTCCGTTAGTCCAAGCCGCGTAAGTCCGGCACTCGCAAGGATTAATCCGTGCCAGTCACCGGCGTCGAGCTTCGCAAGCCGTGTATCGACGTTTCCGCGAACGGGAAGCACCTCAAGATCCCCACGCCAGGCGAGAAGCTGTGCTCGCCTCCGCAGCGAAGACGTCGCGAGCCGAGCCCCATCAGGAAGATCGACGAGTCTGCCCTGAAAACCCGGATGAGCGACGAAAACGTCGCGCGGATCCTCCCGCTGCGTCACCGCTGCAATCCGAATACCCGACGGTAGGATCGTCGGCAGGTCCTTCAGCGAATGGACGGCCAGGTGAATGGATCCATCGAGCAGCGCGAGGTCAAGCTCCTTCGTGAAGAGCGCCTTCTCGCCAATTTCTGCCAGCGGCACGTCGAGGATTCGGTCGCCCGACGTCGTAATTTCCCGCAGCTGAACGACGTGTCCGAGCTCGGCCAACCGGGATTTGACCAGACTCGCCTGTGTTACTGCGAGTGCGCTGCCCCTCGTACCAAGTACGATCTCGCCGGTACTCATTCGACCTCGCGCTTGTCTTCGCGCGCAAATTGGCGAAGCACGTCACGGAGGTCTTCTTCTGATAGAGTCGTGGAAGAGGCGCTGCCACTGAATTCCGGCTCGATGGGGCAGTCGTCACGCGGTCGGTCTTGATCCGGCGAAGCATCTTCAGAAATGGAACGGGACGCTTCCTGGGCATCGTCACAGGAATCCCGCCGAAACAGCGCATTCAGCAGCTCCACACCGTGGACGAAATCGATGCTTTCGGGATCGACACTCTTGAGTCGTACGATCGGAACGGCGAGTATCTTCTGAATGATGGATCGAGTGATCCGATCGAGCTCTTCACGATCCGCCTCGCTAAAACGAGAATGATGGCGGCTCACTTCCTGGTCACGAATGCGTTCGAAAGTATCCGCGATCGCCTGAATCGCCGGTTGAAGGGCCTGATGGTGGAAAACCCAGGCGACAAATTCGCTCAAGGTCTCATCCACGATGGACTGTGCAAGCGGCACCGCCGTCTTGCGTAGCTCTTCGGTCTCCTGAATGAAGTGGCTTAGCTCGTCTAGATCTACAACGGTGACCCCCACCAGGTCCTCCACACCGGCTTCCACGTTTCTCGGCACGGAGATATCGATAAAGAGCGTCTCGGTCTCGGTGTACGGCTGAAGCGAAGCAGTTTGGATGACCGGCTGATCCGCGGAAGTGGCAACGATGACGAGATCGCGCTGCATGGATTCGACGTGCCGTCGCTCCCAGTGCACGAACGTAGCACGATGCTTTTCGGCCGCACGCTTCGCACGTTCCGCGGACCGGTTCGTAAACGCGATGTTACGTATACCGGCGGAGAGCAGCGCCTCGCCGGCCAGCCGCCCCATGCTGCCGGATCCAATGACTAGCGCACGTACATCGGACAACGACTTACCCATCCTGGATTGCATGTGCGATTGAGCGACTTCGACCGCCTGAAAGGGAATCGACGCCGCCCCTGTACTGAGATCGGTTTCGTTGATTACCCGCTTGGCCGTCCGGAATGCCGTGTGCATCAAGCGATGCATGGTCGTGCCGACCCGCTGTTCCTCACTCGCGATCCTGTAGGCCTCCTTGAGTTGCGAGAAAATCTGAGAATCCCCGAGTACGAGAGATTTCAGACCCGCCGCTACCTCCAGAACGTGGCGAACCGCCTCCTCGTCCTGAATTAGGAAACTGTGCTCGTCCGGCCAGGCCGTTCCGGCTGCCAGCTCGATTCCGGACTGAATGCGATCCACATCCGGCCGCGTGCCGTAGAGATATACTTCGCTACGATTGCACGTGGACAAAAGAATGAGCTCAGTCGCGCCATCGAGAGCAAGGCTTCGATAGAGCTTCCGTGCATTTTCCACCTCCAGTGCGAATGCCTCTCGAACTGAGAGAGGCGCTCGGAGATGGTTCACGCCAAACGCGTAGAACGTCATGAACGAGGAAGTACCTTTTCGACTATGCAAGACGAGGTTGTGGGATGTCCGAGGCTGCAGTGAAGAATACATGAACGGAAACGATCCCGTTACGCTCACTTGCAAATCTAGCCAGACCGGCCAACTTACGCAAAGCGGCTGGGGCGCCCACGTGCTTCAACAAGACATCGCACACCATTGAGACGTACTCTGCTGGTATATGCCGGATAACCGAAACCAGATCCGTCAAAAACGCCTTCTCGAAGAACTCGATCGCCATGAGCTGGATGCCTTCGCCTTGAATCCGGGTCCCTCTCTGTTGTATCTGACGGGGCTTTCGTTTCACTTGAGCGAGCGTCCCATCGTGGCCATCTTCCGTCCCGACGGCGTTCCGATCATTGTGCTCCCTGAACTTGAGACCGGCAAACTGCGCTCGGTGCCGATCGAACTGCGCACGTTCACCTATGGTGAAGATCCCACGACGTGGGGTGATGCATTCGAGGCGGCCGCCGACGAGGCGGGGCTCGACTACAGGCGTATGGGCGTCGAACCGACACGACTGAGAGTTCTTGAGCTCCGGCTTCTCGAGGAAGCTGCACCCCGCGCGGCATACATTAACGGTGAGGATACCATCGCCGCTATTCGGGCCGTCAAGGATGAGGCGGAGATCAATTTGATACAACGGGCCGCAGAGATCGCCGAAAAGGCGCTGGAGGTGACGCTCGCGTCTATACGCCCGGGAATCACGGAGCAGACTTTGGCGCGAGAACTGACGCTCCAACTCCTTCGTGCCGGAAGCGAGCCGGAACTGCCGTTTTCCCCGATCGTGGCCTTCGGTGCCAATGCCGCAAACCCTCACGCTGTAGCTTCCGAGCGAGCGCTTGAAGAGGGCGACGTGATTCTGATCGACTGGGGTGCCGGAGTGGACGGATATTCGTCCGACCTCACGCGCGTTTTCTGCTGGGGTGAACCCGATGACGAGATATCGACAATCGCTGCGATCGTAGCCGAAGCGAATCAGGCGGCCCGCGAACGGGCCGGGCCCGGCGTACCGGCCGGGGAGGTCGACCGGGCGGCGCGAGCCGTAATCGAGGCCGCCGGCTATGGAGACCGGTTCACGCACCGAACAGGTCACGGCCTCGGATTGGACGGACACGAAGCGCCATATATTCGCAGCGACAATCGGGAAGCCTTACTTCCGGGGATGGTGTTCACCGTCGAGCCGGGCATCTACCTGCCCGACCGCGGCGGTATCCGCATCGAAGATGACGTCGTCGTCACCGCAGAGGGCTCAGTTTCGCTCAGCTCGATGGAACGGAGTCTCTGCGATCTTGAGCCTACGGCAAAAGAAAACCTGCGCTGCCCGGAGAGAGCTTCAGGCAGCGCAGGTTAGATGCGGCTCCTCAACTGTAAGGAACCGCAATTCCGTGCGTGCACAGCCTTCCGGCCGTGCCGATTTGTCGGGCGAGTCATCCCCATACTCCCCCGGCATCTAGATGTGCATCAACGCACGGATATCTAGTTTGAGTAGCGGCTTGTATCTAGGGATGAGGCGGACCCGGTTCCATGTCTCGGGGATCCTCGTTGCCGGTCGTGTCGACGGGCGCAGCGAAGTTACCGTAGAACCTTGAGTCAACGACCGTCGGCTCCTCTGACTCTACATAGGAGGTATTACCGTCGACGAAATCGCAGCCGATCAGTATTGCCGACAGAATCGCGAAGCTTAGAAAAATCGGGGCGAGCTTTTTCATGACACGATAGCGCCTGGTTTCGATAACGATGAACCGGCCGCCGCAGCCCTCGATGAGCCTATAGCGACCGTCTGCTCGTTTCAATAAACCAGCACTCATGCGCTTTGTCATGAGGCGACGTTGCCATTCCGGAGGCAATCTCGACCTAGTCGGGAGGCAGTTTTACATCAGTCCGTTGGCAATTTCACACTAATGGCAGGATGGGTCTCTTCCAGGGTCGCATGCACAATGCCGAGCGCGCGTATTCCTGCGACGTAGATTGAGACCCCGTCCCGGTGAGATCGGTACGCCGATTCGGTCCGCGCCACGGACGAGACTTGCCACAAGTCTATGGATAATCTTACCTTAAGCCCATCTCAACGTGTGGCATTCGCTCGTCTCAGCCGACGTGTTGGTGCTAATCTCAGGTGTTCGCCGTTCAGTTGTTCTGTCGAATGCACCTGCCACTCCAGGCTATCTCAACAATGACATTGCGGCACGGCGTAACAATGAGCGTGGGTATCGACTCAGCGCTTCGACGTTGCCTTCTGATTGTCGTGGTGCACCTATCCGTCCTGCACCTGTGCTTGCCGGCCGGCGCGGTGGGCACCAGCGACGATACCCGGTACCGCTTCGCACGACTAACAGCTCAAGACGGACTGTCCCACAACGTCGTCTACACCATCCTGCAGGACGACTTCGGATTCATGTGGATAGGGACGGAGAACGGCCTGAATAAGTACGACGGGAACAGCTTCACCGTCTATGAGCACGTTCCATCCGACACGACCACACTCGCAGACAGCCGGATCACGACGCTACTAGAAGACTCGCGAGGCAACCTCTGGATCGGTACAAGATGGGGCGGCCTCCACCGCTTCAATCGTGAGAGCGAAACGTTTACGAGATACGCCGTCTACGAATGCGCGGAGGAGACATGCAACAGGCCCGACGGCCTCAATGACTCGTACGTCTCGGCCCTGCTCGAAGATGAGTCCGGTCGGATATGGATCGGGACATTCGGAGGACTTTCGCGACTGGATCCGTCCACCGGGCAATTCGTGCACTTTCAACACGACCCTGCCGATCCGAAGAGCATCAGTGACAATAAGGTCTGGTGCCTTGCCGAGACGTCAGACGGTGATCTCCTCGTTGGCACCTGGGCATCTGGATTGAGCATGCTCGACCATGCATCCGGCACATTTCGCCGTTTTCGTTCTTCCTACGAGTACGGACCTCGGCTCATTGGTGATCGAATACGGGCGCTGTCGGTTGATCGCGATGGATCCGTATGGATGGGCATTTCGGGGGGAGGTCTGAATCGCGTTAATCTTACCGAAGGGACGGTCGAAACGTTTTTGCACGACTCGTCCAATAGTGGCAGTCTTCCCGATAACAAGGTCTATACACTATTACGCGACTCGAGGGGGGTTCTCTGGGCAGGGACGTACGACGGCGGTCTGACGAGCTTCGATCAATCGCGCAATCGCTTTCGAATCTTCCGCCACGATCCCGAGGATCCGACGAGCATTTCCAGCAACGTCGTATCGGCGCTCTATGAGGATCGGTCGGGAAATCTTTGGATTGGAAGTGAACAGGGTATTTCGCTCTACAATCTGGCACAGGAGCGCCACCAGCATTACACGCATGCCCCCAATGATCCAAACTCCCTTTCCAACAGTGCCGTCTCCTCACTTCAGATATCTCCGAACAACGGCAACGTGCTGTGGATCGGTACGCACGGCGGCGGGATCGATCGATTCTACATGGACGATCAGAGGCTTGAACAGGTCGCAAGCACCGGCGACACTCGTTTTCATCTCTCGAGCGACCTCGTTACGAGCCTCCATCATGACGCTGAGGGAACGCTCTGGGTAGGTACGAACGGTGGCGGCCTCAATGAGATCAATACATCCACCGGGGAAACCTCCGTTCATCGTCGCGATCTGACAGAGCCGTATTCGATTGGCAGCGACAATATTTTGGACGTCCTCGTCGATCGGCGCGGTCGAACGTGGGTGGGAACCGACGGCGGCGGTCTAGGCCGACTCGATCCGGAGCTCGGCACGTTCGTTCGATTCGAAGAAGACCCCTTCGATCCGACGGCCATCAGCGACAACAGTATCGAGACGATATACGAAGGGCGCGATGGGACGCTATGGGTCGGTACGGTAGACGGTGGTCTCAATCGTATTGCGCCGGGTTCGAATACCTTCGAATCTTTCCGACATACGCCGGGAAACCCGCAAAGCATTAGCCACGATCGCGTAGTTTCGATCTACGAGGACGATTCCGGTCGCATCTGGGTGGGTACCTACGGCGGATTGAATCACTTCGACCCGGAATCGCAAACCTTTCGGCAGTACACACGCGACGACGGGCTTCCCGCCGAACCATACCTGGCTATCACGGGCGCCTCGTCCGGTGGGCTGTGGCTGACGACGGCGAATCGACTCACGTATTTCCTGCCGGAATCCGGCCTCGTAAGACATTTCACCGATCGGCATGGGCTGAGTCCGAATCATTACAGCACCGGGGCGCTCGTGACGACGAAGCATGGCTCACTTGTTCTCGGTGGACGTAACGGATTCAGCCACTTCTACCCACCCGTCGAGGAATCCGACCAGGATCAGCATCCACCGCTCGTCGTCACGAGTCTGAAAAAGATGGATGAGGTCGTGGACCGGGAGATCTTTTCACAGGAGACGATCTCTCTTTCCTACACGGATCGCTACTTCACGCTCGAATTCGCCGTCCTCGACTATACCGATCCTGAGAAGCATCAGTACCAGTACCGCCTCGAGGGATATGATGGCGAATGGCAGCACGCAGCAGGATCGATAGGCCGGGCGTCGTACGCCAATTTTAGAGCGCTGCGGGACGAGTATATCTTCCGAGTTCGTGCGGCCAACAGCAAGGGAGCGTGGAATACGATGTGGCTGCGCATCCGGGTAATGCCCCCCTGGTGGCAAACACTATGGTTCAAAATCTCATCGGTGCTCGCCATTGGGCTGATCGGTGGAACGGTCGTGACTTACCGGTACAACAGGCAGAAACGTGAGAAGGCGGAGACGCTCCGACTCCTCGCCGAAGGCCGGGAGCGCGAACGACAGTACCTTGCGCGAGAGCTACACGACAGCCCTCTCCAAAACCTCTACAGCATTCGCCATAAACTTGAGGTTTTGGCGCGTAATCCGTCGGATCCATCGAATTCGCGCGTGATGGAAGAGGCCCACTCCGTGGTGGACAAGACGGCAGAAGACCTTCGCATACTTTGCGGTGAACTGCGTCCTCCCTCCCTCGGGCCGTTCGGGTTGGAGAAGGCCATTCGGGCGCACGTTCGAACGGTTCAACGGGCCCATCCAAATCTTAACGCAATACTCGAGCTGACGCCGGATGGGCAGACCCTACCCGAACATCTTCGCCACTCACTCTTCAGAATCTATCAAAGTGCCGTTACGAACGTGCTTCGTCACGCGAATGCAACACGTCTCTGGGTTACCTTCCGGCTCGAGAATTCTAAAGTGATGCTAGAAGTCCGTGACGACGGTCGCGGCTTCAACGTACCGAAGAGCTGGCTGACGCTCGCTCGCAGTCAGCATTTTGGTCTTCTCGGCATCTCGGAGTGGGCTGAAGCCATCGAAGCTGATCTCACAGTCGATTCAAAGCCGGGCCACGGTACGACCGTGCGTGTCGTCGCCCCGTGTTCCATCGACGATATAGCATGAACGCTACCGTACCTGAGTACCAACTAGATGCCAGACGCTGAAATACGAGTACTTCTCGCAGACGACCACCCCGGCTTTCGAGCCGGCATTCGTGCAGAGTTGGACAAAGAGCCTGACATCGTGGTTGTCGGGGAGGCAAAGAGCGGATCGGAGGCGATCACGCTTGCCAAGGAAAAGCGCCCGGATGTGCTACTGCTTGATATGGAGTTGCCGGATCTGAACGGCGTGCAGGTTGCGCAGCGATTGGAGCGCGACCACGTCCAGGTATCGATCCTCCCGCTGAGCGGATTTCGGGATCCGGAGTACGTCTTCGCGCTGCTCGAGATGGGGGCGACCGGTTACATGACGAAAGACGAATCACTCGAGAACATCGTCGATGCGATCCGGACCGTCGCAAGAGGCGGTGTCTACGTGAGCCCACGTGTGGCGGTCGAGATCGTGGATGAAAAGCGTCAGCAACGGAAGGAATCGACACGGGAGGAAAAACTGCGGCAGGAATTGGCCGACATCGGCATCACAAGCACCCTCCTGGAAGTCCTTCACCTCGTGGCAAAGGGGCTTAGCAACAAGGACATTGCGACGACGCTTGATCGCTCGGAGCATACGATCCGCAATCACGTCGACAAGCTTCGAGACGTCACCGGGGAGAAGTGGCGACCGGCGCTCGTGGCCTGGGCCTGGCGGCGTGGTGTCATGGACATCCAGCCTAGCGATGTTGAGAACGCTTGATGTCTGTGGAGGATACGACCGGGGGACAATCGCTACGTGCAGCAATCATGGCCGTCTTGGATGCCGTTTCACGGGACCCCGACCTACACGAGAACTACGTCCTCAAAGGCGGATTAGCCCTGCAGCTCGTGTACGGGTCTCCCCGCCGATCGGACGACCTTGACTTCAACGCGCTCCAGCCCACATCTAATCAGATTACAGGCGATACGCGACGGCGCCTTCTTTCATTCGCCGAACGACTGGACGACGCACTCGCCGCCACCGCAGGAGCGCACGATTTCACATCCATGGCGACGGTTCGTCAGCGCGTATCCGACGAGATTCCGACCTTGCTCACAGACGTCGCGTTTCAAAACTATTCGGGCAACGAAGGCCACGTAAAGCTCCAGCTAACGCTGAGTGAGATCGTGTGCGAAACGATCATCCGGACCGTAGATGGCTTGCACGTCCATGCGGCCTCGCTCGAGGATATTATCGCCGAAAAGCTTAAGGCGTTGTTGCAACAAATCAGCCGTGAGACCGTGCGCTCGCCTGACGTTTTCGACGTTTGGTACTTTACGACGGCATCCACTCGCGAGATCGATCCGTCTGTCGTAACCCGTTATCTGCTTGAAAAGAAGAAGCAGTGGCATTCGATGCCAGATCTCACAAAGAACCAGTTTCGTCGAAAATCGGTGGTGCAGCACTCGGTGCAGGAGTACGAGGCGCTAGCTCGACGGCTTCCTCCCAGGTTCGACCTCGTGCCGTTCCGCACGGCGTATGAATGTGTCCTCCAGTTCGTGGATCGGCTGGAGCTGCCGAGTTAGCTGCTTGCTCCGGCTGCTGCTGTCTCGGTCGTGCTGCGGTCCGGCGGCTCATTGGGCGGCTCGTCCGGTTCGTCTGCACCTTCGAGCGGCTCGTCCGAATCATCGTCATCAGATCTCTGATCGGCTGATTCTTCCTCCGAGGACATCGATTCCAACGATTCGTCGAGATCACTATTCGGCTCCGGTGTCGGCGCTTCTTCTGACGTGGAAGTATCGGCCGGCGGCGGACCACCCGGATCGCTAAGTCGCTGGATCAGACTGTCCAGCCGGTTCGATCGCCGCTCCATTCTCGTGAGTGAATCGGCCATGGCTTCGTCATCCGGCTCTGAATTGATTTGGATGGCGTCGCTGCGATCGGAGATGTACGTGTCGCCCTGACGGGAAGCATCCTCATCCCCATCCCCAAACAGCGCCTGCCATGCAGACGCAAAGAGATCCCGCACCCAACCCACGGCACGTGCAAGGAACGACGGCCGCTCGTCGAGATCAGGCGCCGGCGGGAAGGTCTCGTCGGGATCCTCCAAGGTGCCGCTGCGCAATGCCTGCCGGACGAAGTCCCCGACTACGAATAGCGCATTGTTTCCTCCCTGGCCCCAGTAGTCGCTTCGAAAGGTCACTCTCGGATCGTTGAACCCCACCCAGCTGCCCGCAACGAGGTTCGGATGCATGAGGATGAACCACCCATCAGCGCCGAACTGCGTCGTACCTGTCTTGCCGGCAACATCTGCCTGGATACCGAACGTCGTCCGTATTCGCTGCCCCGTACCCTGGTCGACGACGCCACGCATCATGTCGATGACCGAGCGGGCCGTCTGCTCGGCGAGTGCGCGGCGTGAGCTCGGCACGAATTCCTCCACCAGCTCACCGTGCCTGTCGAAGATGCGCGTAACGAGGACGGGCTCCGTATAGACACCGAGATTCGCAAGCGTGCCATAGGCCGCCACCATCTCGAGAAGGGAGACCTCGCTCGTCCCTAATGCTATGGACGGGACCGCCCGCAGCTCGCTCCGATTCACGCCCATTCGCCGTGCCAAACGCGCGACGTCCCGCGCGCCGACGTCGTCCACCAGCTGCGCGGTGATCGTATTCTTCGAAAACACGAGACCGTCGCGCAAGCTCATCTCGCGTCCGGACACCGTCTCGCCGGCATTGCGAGGCCGCCATACGTACTCTCCCTCCATCGGAATCTCGACCTCCCGGTCTTCGATCAGGTCCTCCGGCGAGTAGCCCTCCTGTAAGGCACGTGCATACACAAAGGGCTTGAACGTGGAGCCGGGCTGCCGTCTGGCCCGGGCGACGTGGTCGTACTGCTCCGTCTCGAAATCCCGGCTCCCAACCCAAGCCTTCACGTGGCCTGTCTTTGGGTCCATCGCCATTAGGCCCGTCTCAAGCCGCGTCTTCGCGACACGAAGTGAGTCCATAAAGGATGTCTGGCCGATGAGGCTATCCAGAACGGCGGTGTCCGGCCTCCCGGAGGCGACAGCTTCCCGGTAGGCGCTCGTGCGGCGGACAAACGAGGCTACAAGATCCGGGCGCGACGCCCAAAAGTGCGCAAATGCACGCGTACCGTGGCGGTAGCGAACGTAGGTGGATGGATGCCGAGCGACGAGTCGGTCCGCAGAGCCGCTCCATTCGACGTCCGCCACGGCCTGCAGCGCATCGCCCTGCCGCTGCACCGCGCCAGCGGCCATCTGCTGCAGCTCCGTGCTCAGCGTTGTGTGGATGACCAGACTATCCCGATAGATATTGTACCCGCGCCCGTCTGCCCAATCGGCGAGCCACATCCGCAGGTGCTCCGTGAAATGAGGGGCTTTGCTCGGTTCTCGCTCCTGGCGCTGAAAGTCCAGCCGAATTGGAGCATCACTCTGTGCCTCATAGTCCGACTCCTGTAAAAATCCCCGCTTCACCATCTGTTGAAGGGCGACATTTCGACGCCGCAGGGCTCGTTCGGGATTTCGCACGGGGTTGTAGAGGTACGTTCCCTTAAGCATCCCCACGAGGGTCGCGCTCTCCACTACGCCAAGTTCTGAGGCGGACGTACTGAAATAGGTACGAGCTGCCATCTCGATGCCGTAGGCGCCGAAATAGAACGGGACCGTGTTCAGGTAGGCTTCCAGAATTTCCTCCTTGCTGAACGTGATCTCAAGCTTAAAAGCCGTGATCATCTCTTTGAGCTTTCGGGTCATCGAGACGGATCTCCCGATCTCCTCGGGAAACATATTGCGCGCCAGCTGCTGCGTGATAGTCGAGCCCCCCTGTCGGCGACCGCTTAGCGTGGCGGTAAAAGCGCCGAGTATGCGAATAGGATCTACTCCGGGATGCTGGTAGAAACGATGATCCTCCGTGGCGATGAGCGCATTGACGACGTGCTCAGAGACATCCTCCAGACCGACCCACTCCCGATTCACACGCCGAAAACGCGTAATTTCTTCGCCATCTGCCGAGAGCACCACACTGGGCCTCTCAACCTTCGATTTCCTGAGCGTCGATATCCCGGGGGTGAATGGTATGAGCAGCACGGCGTATAAGAAGACCGCCGCTATGATCAGAGCCGTTAGCCCACCGGTGGCACCGACGGCGTACTTGAGCCGTCGGCCGACCGGCTCATCGGAGTTGAATACCACGCGCATGTAATCACCTATGCGCCGACCTATCTCTCGAAGGCGCGCGGCGATGTCACCGCCGAGGGAGGCAAAGCGCTCCCACTCGAGCCGATCGAGGTTGTGCCAGGAATTTGTCATGCCTCTTTAGACCGACGAGTACGCTGCCGACCGGTCCGTATCCTCAACTCTCGTCAATCTCGTAGAGCTTAAAATGTGGGCCGTCCGCATTCAGGGACCGCAGAACTTCCAGCGAGACGTTGTAGACCGGGACATCTCCGCTCGTCCTGCCTTCGGCTGTTCCATGGTGCGCGTGACCGTGGAAAACGACCTTCACTCCGTGGTGGTTCAGTGGATCTTCCAGACGGCTCGACCCAAGAAATGGGATGATTTCGGCGGGCTCACCCACCACGGTTTCCCTCACGGGCGCATAGTGCAGCAGCACGATTCGCACGTCCGTTTGCAAACGTGAGAGGGCACTCTCGAGCTTCAGAGCCTCATCCACCGCGGCCTTCACAAATTGCTTAATCGCCGGCTCGCCCCAGGGGTTGAGCGACCACCTGTCGAACCCACCCGCGAATCCGCACGTGCCCGCGAATCCGACGCCGTCGATCTCCACCGACTCGCCGTCGAGCATCCGCGCCCCCGCATCCTCAACGATCTCGCGTACCTGCTTGGACTTTCCACTTTCGAAATCATGGTTACCGAAGATCGCCAGCATCGGTACGTGCACGTGCGTACGCAGATCGTCGGCGAGGATGTTCGCTTCCTCCGGCGTTCCGTAATCCGTTAGATCGCCGCAGAGCAACAGGACGTCCGCTTCCTCGGAGGCGGACTGAAAAACATCTGTCAGCTTCCCTCTCGATTCTTTGTTGTAGTGCAGGTCGCTAATCGCCGCGATACGCATAGAGGCCACTTTGATCAAAGTCGCTTGTAACAACTGGTCCAAAAAGCGGAAGATTGCTTCGGCTACGGGAGCACCCCGAAGGAATATTCCGTCTCTGTAATGCACGTGCGGACCAGCACGTTGCATTGAGCGAAACGGGCCGACCCGCGGTGCTCTCAATTGTCAACATCGTCGCCTTTGCGCCCTGTCCACCTTTATGAACCTCAGCGACCTCCAGCCGGCAACTCTCGAGTTCTACCGGAGGACTCTCCGCGTCCTTTCGGAGGCCGACGTGCGCTTCATGGTAGGCGGAGCCTACGCCCTTGCGCGCTATACCCAAATCGAGCGCTATACGAAAGACCTGGATCTCTTTATCCCGAGCGCCAATCTTGCTTCCGCTATAGATGCGCTCAAGAGTGCGGGCTTGAAGGCCGAGCTCACGCACCCTCACTGGCTTGCCAAGGTACTCCAGGACGGTGAGACGGTCGACCTGATCTTCGCCTCTGGGAATGGTGTGATCTACGTCGACAAAGCCTGGTTCAATCACGCCGTCCGCACGGAGGTGCTCGGCATCGAAAGCTGGATCTGCCCGCCGGAGGAAACGATCACAATGAAGTCTTTCGTGATGGAGCGCGAGCGCTATGATGGCGCCGACGTCGCGCATATGTTCAAAACGGCAGCCGGGCAGATTGATTGGGAGCGACTCCTGAACCTGTTCGGTCCCCACTGGCCGGTCCTATACAGTCACCTGATTTTATTCGGCTATATCTATCCATCCCGTCGTGAGACCGTGCCGGCCTGGGTGATGGACGAGCTTGCCAAGCGACTGCGTCGATTGGACGAGCAGCCTGCGCTCCAGGAGAACGTCTGCCGCGGCACGCTCCTATCGCGCGCCCAATACTTGCACGACGTCGAAGAAGACGGATTCGTAGACGCTCGTCGCTGGCCGGAAGGAACGCTCACCGGCGACCAAATTAGTGCCTGGACCAAGGCTATCGACAACGATTCGCACGACTAAACCATCCGATCGTGCTGGCCCGACAATCACACCCGGCCCGCACGAACGTTACTCCATAGCGAGCAGCTCGTGCAGGTACGCAAGCATTTTCTGCTGCTCCTCAAGGTGGCCGTGCTGCGCCTCGGCGTTCACGTACGGAATATCGAGTTTGCCGCAAAGGACGGATAGGGATCCGTCGTCGGTAACCAGCGCGTTGTCCTGCATTACGACGTTGAAACCGGCCTCCCTCAGATCGTCGTAAAGCCCTTGGGTCGTGACAAAGAAAAAGTCATCTGCATCGGATCCGGCCGCGATGTGCACGAACCGCGCGTCCCTGGCGTTCGGTCCGTCATCCATGTACGAGCGCGCCGAATACCGTTCGTCGGAGTTGTTGTGCACGGTAACCACCGTCGACAGACTCTCTAGATCGAGTACCGAGAGTACCGTATCGGCGAAGGAGGCCACCGCGTCGGCAGCCGCTCTAGACGAGGCGCCGTGCCGTGCGAGCGTCGAGTCGATGCCGTTCGCCGTAAAGATTCTATTCGGGTCGAAGGCGTAGGACGTATCTCCGAGTGAGAAGCGCACATTCCGCTCACCCGTGTGCTGCAGCTCGATCAGCCGCCCGCCAAAATGCTCCAGCGCGTAGCGAGCCGCCCCGACCGCCGTGTTCTCATCATCGTGGAGATTCAAATAGGTGAGGCCGGGCTCTTCGGACGTGTGAACAACCACATCAACGGTCGATGACCCCACCGAGACGGGGATACGCTGTTCGTCTATTTCATAGGTGCGACTTTCACACGCAGAAATCAGCATCGCACTCATGAGGACGAGGAGCCCCACACCGATTTGTGAAAGTCTGGCAGACGTCTGCGCGCGCCGCACCCGCCATCCTCTACACGGCTTCCGTGGATGCATCCTCTATCTCCGCTGCCAGTGTCTCCGCTTCAAGGACGAGATCATCGATCGCGCTCAGACCGAGATTCCAGAAGTTCGGATCCGTCAGGTCTACGTCCATCGTACCGACGAGGACATGTGGCCAATCCGAGCCGCCGGCCTCAAGAAGACCAAGATACTTCTCCGGAAAGCCGGCCGAGTCTTGCATGTATTTCGCGTATAGCGCCAGCACGAGCAGCTCGCCAAAGGCGTAGGCGTAAACGTAGCCGGGCGTATGCAGGAAGTGCGGGATGTAGCTCCACCAAAACCGATAGTGATCACCCAGCGTCACGCTCCCCTGGAACATCGCCTCCTGAGTGGCTATCCAGTGTTCGGCAAACTGGTCGGACGACAGTTCCCCATCGGAGCGCCGGGCTCCGTGGATGCGATCCTCAAATCGGTTCATCGCGACCTGCCGAAAAACGGTGGCAATCGTATCGTCGATCTTTCCGATGATCATCGCCAGCTTCGTGCTCGCCTCATCTTCATGCTTCATCAAGCGCTGAAAGACGAGCATCTCGCCAAAAACCGATGCCATCTCCGCCGTCGTCAACGGAGTATCGGACTGCAGCACCCCCTGTTTGCGCGAAAGATACTGGTGAACGCCGTGACCGAGTTCGTGTGCGAGCGTCTGAACGTCCCGGATTTTCCCGGTAAAGTTCATCAAGATGTACGGGTGGGCGCTTGGGACGGCTCCGTGGCTGAAAGCACCGCCTCTCTTTCCTGGTGCGACGGGCGCATCAATCCAACGTCGCTCAAAGAACTCCTCCGTGATCGATCCCATTTGCGGATGGAACGACGAATATGCATCGAGGACAATGTCCCTCGCTTGCGTCCACGAATACTGCGTCTCTGTTTCCTCTATGGGTGCGTACCTGTCATAGTCGAGGAGTTCGTCGAGCCCCAAAAGTCGTCGCTTGATGCGATAGTAGCGCGCGACCAGATCGTAGCGCGTCGTAACGGCCTCCACGAGGGCATCCACTGTCTCGTCGGCCACTTCATTCGAAAGATTTCGAGATGAGAGCCAGTTTTCGTAACCGCGGAGCCGATCATCCGACGCCTTGTCCGCCAGAATCGTATTGAAGACGTACGTCAGTGGACGGACGTGCTGCTTCAAACCATCCGTCATCGACATGGCAGCCTTTCGACGAAGCTCACGATCCGGATCGTGAAGTTTAGAGAGGACCTCCTGCTGAGTCAGCTCCTCACCGTCCATCGTGAATCGCGCAGCGCCGAGTGTCTCATCGAAAAATCGATTCCAGGCGCTTCGACCGGTTACGGCTTTTTCGGATAGGATCTTTTCCTCCGGCTCGGAAAGTACGTAATCCTTCCGCAAGCGCTCGAGCTCGAGGTAATGGCGATAGGACGCCAGTTCGTCCGCATCGAGAAGCTCGGCCGCACGTGTATCGTCCATCGTAGCCCATTCGAGTTCGAAGAAAATGAGCTTCTGGGAAGTGTGCGTATACGCTTCCCGGACGTGTTGCAGCAGTGCGCCCCGTGCAGAATCGTTCGTATCGGTGGACCAGTTCAGATAGGCGTACGTGTACGCGCGGCCCATCCGGTCGTGAAGCGACTCAAACGCGTGAAGCGCCTCATTGAATTCTGCGGCCGACAACTGCTCGAGCCGCCCTCGATATCGCTCCGCAAACTCGTCGGCTTCGTGATCCGCCGCCTCTAGGTGGGCCTTCAGATCCTCCTCTGACGAGTAGAGGTCCGACAAATTCCAGCGTACGTCCTCCGCTCCCGTAGTGGTCTTCGGCATGAACTCCTGTGTGCTTAACGTAATCCGACCCGGATGTGGGTGATGGGCCGGATTAGGCGCCTTCTGCTTCTTCCGACTGCTCCTGACCGATGAGGTAATCTTCGATGCTGCCGACGACGATCTTAACTTCCTCATCGACCTCTACGGCAAGGATGTCCTCAGCGCGGATCATCTTCTTGATCTTCTTCCGATCAATCTTCTTCAGGATGCGCCGGGCTTCCGTCCGGGTGACGGTGTCTTCGCGATAGTCCTTCGCAAAATTCTCGAGGAAATCGAGCGTGTCGTCCGACAGCTCGATTACGCGAACCTCATTATTCTCGTCGGAAAGGGCCCATCCGAGACTTGCATCGATGAGATGGCGATCCACCCAGCGCACGAGCGTCTGCTTGGATATCTTCAGGCGCTCAGAGAGCTGATCGAGCGACATCTCTTCTACCTCAGGGACCGGAACGGTAGACTTAGTAGCCACGTGGTCGAATCGATAATCATGAAAGGATTGAAGGC
>CAZQAS010000042.1:21739-23423 GCA_964591285.1 uncultured Rhodothermales bacterium | reverse complement strand
TCCTCAGGACCAGCCGGATCCCCCGAACCAGCCGGATCCTCAGGACCGATAAGCTGATTCGCTGCACTGACGTCCGAAGGTTTTGGCGTTGATGCGACGTCGTTTGATCTGAAGTCGCTGTCGTGTAGCGGTGGCCGGACAGTGTGAGTAGGTATACTTACGGCTCCGGTCTTGTCCGGCTGCGCGCCGTCAGTAGGATCCCGCTTACGACGAGAAGTCCACCAAATACCGAAAGCAGGTCGGGGATCTCGGCGAAGAAGATCATTCCCCATAACGTCGCAAATAGAATTTGCAGGTAGCTGACGGACGTCGCGCGCCCGGCCGGTTCCTTGTGAAGGCCTCGCGTCAAAAAGATCTGCGCGATCTGCGTGAGGACTCCGATGCCGAGCAGCATCAGCCACTCCATCGGCGTAGGCCAGACGGCGACCGGCGCCAGCACCGGAATACAGGCGGGAATCGAGACGAGCGGAAAGTAGAAGACCACCACGAGCGGATGCTCCGTCTCGCGAAGCTTGCGCACGGTCGTGTACGCCAGCGCTGCGAACACGGCGCCGAGTAGAGCGATGCCGACGGCGGTGAGATCGAGCGGGTTGGCGCCGACTCCAAACAGAACCGAGGGTTGGGCGATGAGCACGACGCCCGAGAGACTCAGGCCGATCGAAACGGCCACTGCACGCGTGAGCTTCTCCCGAATCAAAACAGCCGCAAAGAGCGCGGTGAATATTGGATTCGTGAACTGGATGACCGTCACGTCGGCGAGCGGCAGCCGGGGGATGGCGTAGAAGAACGACAGCAGTCCACCGAAGCCGACGAGCCCTCGAATGATGAGCAGGCCTTTTCGCCGGCCCCACGGATTGACGCCGATCCGTCGCAGCATAATCCAGGAGAGGACGAGGGAGACGACGCTGCGCCCCATGACCATCTCCGAGCTGGGCAGCCGCTGCCCGGCTACCTTCACGAGGAGGCTCATCAGACTGAAAAAGAATGCGGCGAGGGCCATATCCCGGAGTCCCTCCGGCACTCGCAGCATTCCGCGTGTGGTAGCAGTCCGTAGTTTCCAGAGTGGATTGATGGCTCGAAGCGAATGCGTGCTGTCTGATGGTACGTAGAGTCGCGGCCCTTCGGGTTGGACATCGACCGTGGGCGCGAGCGCCTCGTAGAAGAGTGGTTACAAGTGATTCGGTTCCTCGTGCATCTCGTAACAAACGTGCGGCGTAAGCTACGAAGTGCCGCCGCCAAGGCTTAGTTTCTCCCGAGATCGATCGAGTACCGACCCCATTCGTTCGGCACCACTCGTCGGCGTCGCCTATGTCACTGCGTCCTTTCCTGTCGTTTGCCTTCTTTCTCATCGGCGTTCTTGCGCTCGTGCCGGCAGGATGTGCGCAGGAAGTAGACAGTATGCGATCGCGAGCGGCGCACCATTTGAATGCCGGCGAATACGAAGACGCACGTCGCCTCTTCGCTCGCGTGCTGGAAGTCGATGCGTCAAATTCGGCCGCTCTCGCCTACGCGCAGACGTACCTTCTCGTCGGTGATTTCGACTCTGGTCTGGATGCGATCGACGCGATGTTACGCACGCATCCACGGGCTCCGCATCTGCTCCATGCAAAAGGGCGCCTGCTTCGCGTACAGGGGCGAATGGACGAGGCGGAGCAGGCCTTTGTCGCTGCGGTCGAGAATCACG
>CAZQAS010000042.1:0-21639 GCA_964591285.1 uncultured Rhodothermales bacterium | reverse complement strand
CAGGGGCGAATGGACGAGGCGGAGCAGGCCTTTGTCGCTGCGGTCGAGAATCACGATGGCGCCTGGTCGGCGGCCGTGGATCTCGCCGGAATGCTCGAGCGAGCAGGGAAGGATCAGCAGGCCCGCAGCATCTACATTGCCGTTTATCAGGAGTCTGAACGCGGAGGCTTTCGGACGCCGACCGATCTCCGGGCGGGCGCGCGATCGGCGGCCAAGCTCGGGCGATTTCGCGAAGCCAACGACGCCTATCGTCTGGCGCACGAGCTCGACCCGGGTGACGTGGAGACGCTCTTCCAATGGGCAGAATTATTCCGGACGAAGTACAACGATGCCGAAGCCCGGCGCACGTATGAGGACGCGCTCGCTCGAAATCCACATCACGCGCCGTCGCTCGTTGGCCTCGCTCGCGCGGTACAGAGCTTCGAGCGGCGAGAGGAGCTGGCGCAGCGCGCCCTTGCAATCCATCAAAGATATCCGGAAGCGCTGAACGTCCTGGCGGGCCTTCGAATTCTCGACGGTCTCTACGATGATGCCGAAACGCTATCGCGGCAAGCCCTTGATACCGACCCGACGAATCTAGAATCGCTCGCCCATCTCGCGTCATCCATGCTGCTTCGTGGAGATACGACGAACTACCGGCAGGTAGAGGAGCGCGCGGGTGAGGCGCACAGTCGTGCAGGCGTATTCTACATGACCGCGGCCGAAAACGCCACGCACCGGTTTCGGTATCGACTGGCGGCCACATTGCTCGAGCGGGCAGTGGAGGCCGATTCGCAGAACGCGCTGGCGCGTGCCGAACTCGGACTCGCGCTCCTGCGGCTCGGGCGTCGGAGTGAAGCGCGGCGTCATCTCGAGAGCGCCTTCGAAGAAGATCCATACAATCTGTTTGCATCGAATACCCTCACGCTCATCGACGAATACGAAAGGTTCGAGCGCTTGCAGAGTCCACGCTTCGACGTGTATGTCCACGAAGACGAACACGAGGTTCTCGGCCCACTCATTCTCGACGTTGCCGAAGCGAGCTTCGACTCGCTCAGAAAGCGCTATCCCTACGATCCATCGGGCCGAATTACCATCGAGGCCTACAACGACGGAAACGATTTCGCCGTACGCGTGGCCGGCGTTCCCCACCGCGGCCTACTTGGCGTCAGTTTCGGCGACGTCGTGGCGGTGAATTCGCCGGCGGCACACGAAGGTCGCTCCTACAACTGGGCGCGAACGCTCTGGCATGAAATCGCCCACACCATGGCGATCGGCGTCTCCGAACACCGGGTGCCGCGCTGGTTCACGGAAGGACTATCCGTTTACGAGGAAGGCCGCGGACGGCCGGAGTGGTCGCGCGAAATGGAGCTCGCCTTCCTTTCGGCGTATGCGAGCGGCCGCCTCCTGCCGCTGGGCGACATCGAACGGGGATTTACGAGGCCGGAATTTCCGGGACAGGTCCTCCTATCTTATTATCATGCCGGGCAGATCGTCGCCTTCCTGGCGGAGCAGTACGGCTTCGAAGCGATCATCGACGTCCTCGAGGCCTATCGCGACGGAGCCGGTACGGACGAGGCGCTGCACGCGGCCACAGGCCTCCGCATAGATGAGCTGGATCGGCAGTTCATGAACGGGGTCGAAGCTCGGCACCAGATGCTGGCCGAAGCTGTCGACGGGTTGCCGGACGTTCTCGAGAACGAGCAGGTGGAGGTCGAAACCGTCTCTGGAGCTGCGGGCCCTCTATTCCAGCACCTCCGAAGCGGTGCCGGGCGTCTCGAGGAGGGGGACCTCGATGGAGCCAAGTCGGCGTTCGAGCGCGCCATCGATATATATCCCGACTACGTCGGTCCCGGGAACGCCTATCAGGGGCTCGCCGAGGTATACCGTGAGCAGGCTGATTCAGAGGCCCTCATCCAGATTCTGGAGGAATACGCACAAATCGCCGAACATGCCGATCGCGAGCTCATCGAGCTGGCCGATCTGTACGCGGAGCGCAGTAACGAGGCGCGGGCGGCGGCCATCCTCGAACGATCTCTGCATGTGGCGCCCTACGATCCGGACGTGCGTCGCCGCCTCGCCGATCTGTACGAAGGATCGGGGATGCATGAGGCGGCGGTACGTCATCGAACGGCCGAACTCGCCTTGGAGCCCTCCGACCGGGCAGGGGCCTACCTGCGACTCGCTCAGAGCCTCTACGGGAGCCGGCAGTTCGTGGAAGCGAAGCGAGCCGTACTACAGTCTCTGGAGATTGCTCCGGATTACCGCGAGGCGCAGCAGCTTTTGCTCGAAATCGTTGAGTGATCGAATGCCGTAGTCAAGAAACCGTATCCGATAAGAACGGAAGATCCCGAATCATCATGCAGCTGATCGTGCTCGCATTGGCCATATCGCTTGCGGCCGCCGTGCCGTCGCACGCGCAGGATGATCACGGCTTCCGCTTTGTTCGCATCAAGTATGACAGCGCCGCCGACGGCTGGCGATCCCGCGGCGGTGACCCGTGGAGCCACGACTATCCACGTGCCGAGCTGCATCTCTACGAGGCCCTCGAGCGCACGACGCAGTTCTATATCGAGGGACCGCCGCTCGTAATGACACTCACCGACGATCGCATTTTTGAATACCCCGTCCTCTATCTCTGCGAGCCGGGGTACTGGACCATGAAGGACGACGAACTGGCGAATTTGCAGGAGTATCTCCGCCGGGGCGGATTCATACTCTTCGACGATTTCCGCGGGGAGCGGGAATGGGACCAAGTGCAGGCGGAGCTGGCCCGACTCTTTCCGGATCGCGAACCCGTGGAGATCCCGCCGGACCATTTTATCTGGAGCATCTATTACGAGGTTGATCCCGAAGCCGCACCGTCGCTGGTGAGCGGCCGATTCGGCTTCGACGCCTATGAGGATCGCTACTTCGCGCTTTTCGACGACGATGGAAGGATGATGGCGCTTCTCTGTTATAACCAGGACATCGGGGATGGATGGGAATGGCCCGAACAGAACATTCAGGATGCATCCACGACTGCCTTTCAGATGGGCGTCAATTTTCTCTTATATGCCTTAACCCATTAGTATCTGCGTTGACCCGCCAGGGCTGGCTGAATCCCGTGCGTAAACTAAGTCTCACGTGACGACGAGAACGATTATGGCCGAATTACCCGATGACCGACAGAATGGATCGCTTGAGGATGCCTCGGAAGTGCTCGCCCGGCTGCGCGAGGCAAAAGGCGACATCCTTCAGCAGCTCCGGCGCCGTATTGTAGGGCAGGATGAGGTCATCGAACAGGTGTTGATCTCGCTCTTCGCCGGCGGACACTGCCTCATCACCGGCGTGCCCGGACTCGCCAAAACGCTGTTGATCAAGTCTCTCGGCGAGATCCTGGACCTCAGCTACAAGCGGATACAGTTCACGCCGGACCTGATGCCGTCCGACATTACGGGCATCGACATCATCGAAGAGGACCGCACCAGCGGGCGGCGCGACATCAAATTCGTCCGTGGTCCCATCTTCGCGAACATCATCCTCGCCGATGAGATCAATCGCACGCCGCCCAAAACGCAGGCGGCGCTCCTTGAAGCCATGCAGGAGTATCAGGTCACCGCAGGCGGCGAGCTGATGCCGCTCGAGCGTCCGTTCTTCGTGCTCGCGACGCAGAATCCGATCGAGTTGGAGGGCACGTATCCGCTCCCCGAAGCGCAGCTCGACCGCTTCATGTTCAATATCGTGATCGACTATCTCTCGGCCGACGACGAGCTCGAAGTCGCGCTGTCGACCACGTCGCAGGAGCAGACGCCGCTCGACAGCATCCTCTCGGGTGAGGACATTCTCACTTTCCAGCGGCTCGTAAAGCAGGTTTTCGTGCCCGAACACGTTGGACGTTTTGCCGTCGACCTCGTGCGTCAAACGCGTCCCGGTGAACCGGATGCACCGGACTACGTCCGCGAATGGGTGAATTGGGGCGCAGGCTTGCGTGCAACACAGAACCTCCTTCTCGGCGCGAAGGTGCGGGCCGTATTCCACGATCGCTACAACGTGGCCATCGAGGACATCCGAGTACTGGCCCAGCCGGTGCTTCGGCATCGGGTGCTCACCAATTTCTACGCAGAATCCGAGAAGGTCACCGTAGAGGACGTCATCGAGCGTCTGCTCGAAGATACGCGCGAGCCCGCGTCGGGACTCTCCTGACCGCCCTTCCGCAAGGAATCATCGAACCACGCCCGCTATGCCGGCCACCCGCTTTATCGATCCTGCTGTGCTCTCCCGCATCTCCACGATGGAGCTGCGCGCGCGTTCGGTGGTGGAGGGGTTCGTCGCGGGACTTCATCGAAGCCCCTATAAGGGCTTCTCCGTGGAGTTCATGTCCTACCGTCCCTACGTGCCCGGCGACAATCTCATGCACGTCGACTGGAAGCTCTACGCACGTACCGACCGCACGTACGTGAAGGAATTTGAGGACGAAACCAACACGGCGATGCACATTCTCCTGGATGTGAGCCGCTCGATGGACTACGGATCCGGCGACGTCACGAAGCGCACCTATTCGTCCTACCTGGCGGCATCTCTAGCCTACCTCGTGATCCGGCAGCGCGACGGAGCCGGCCTCACGTTCTTCGACGATCGGATTATAGAGCACATCCCGCCGCGAAGCACGACGGGGCATCTCCACACGCTCCTGCAGTTTCTCGAGAGTGTGCCGTCCGGCGGTCGAACGGCGCTCAGCAAACCGCTGCACGAACTCGCCGAGCAGCGTCGAAAGCGCGGGTTCGTGGTTCTGATATCCGACCTCCTGGACGAGGTCGACGCACTGATCGACGGCCTTCGACACTTTCGGTACCTCGGTCACGAGGTGATGGTCTTCCACGTCATGGATCCGCGCGAGCTCGCGTTTGACTTCAGCGACATGGTGGAGTTCGAAGACATGGAGACGGGGGAAACGTTGATCGTCGCATCCGAGTCCGCGCGCGAGACGTACCTCGAGAATCTGGACGCCTACACGTCCGCTCTCCGACGGCAGTGCGGCCGCATGGGCGTCGACTATGAGATCCTCTCCACGGATCAACCGCTGGACTTTGCACTGTTTGAATACCTGGCCGCTCGAGCGAAGCGGAGCTGACGAGCGAATCGAGACCTGCCCTTGTCCTTCATTAATTCCATATTCCTTTTCGCGGCGGCAGCAGCGGTCATTCCCGTTGCGATCCACCTCGTGCGCCGAATGAAAGCACGGACGGTCCCCTTCAGCTCGCTCATGTTTCTGAAGGCTACGCCCAAGGAACTCGTGCGCAAGCGGCGCCTGCGGGATAAGCTCTTGATGGCCCTCCGCGCCTCACTGATTGCGCTGCTTGCTCTCGTCTTCGCACGTCCGTTCATTCCCGCCGAGAAGATCCCGCTGGTTCCGTCGCGTGATAGCGAATCGGTCGTGGTGCTGATCGATCGGTCCTTCAGTATGCAATACGGCGACACCTTTTCGCGTGCTGCGGAAGCAGCGCGTGATCGACTAGATAGAGCGGCGACCGGTGACGAGATAGCCGTCGTCGCGTTCGACGACCAGGTGCAGGTGCTCGCCGGTTTCGAGGCGGAGCCCGCCGTCAAGAATGCCGCGATGAATGGCCTCGAGCCCGCCTACCGCCCTACGGACTTCTTTCCGGCGCTTCAGCGCGCCGAAGAGTTGCTTCAGGATGCCCGCCACGATCGCCGTGTGGTGGTGCTGATCTCTGATTTCCAGGACGGGGGATGGAGCGGGCCCTTGGAAGACTGGAAGCTGCAGGAGGGAATTGTGTTCGAGCCCATCGGGGTCGGAAGCGACGCCTACGAGAACGCGTACGTCGAAGCCTTCGAGCTCTCGAAAACTTCGGCGGGTGGGCAGGGTCTTGCGCGCTTCGACGCACGAGTCGCCGATGCCGGTGCACCCGGTGCGGGAGAGCGGGCCGTCGTCCTTTCGCTGGACGGCTCCGAAGTGGAAAGACAGGTTCTGCCCTCCGGACGCACCACGGTCTCCTTCCAACAGATCTACTCCAGAGAGGGCACCTATCAGGGAATGATATCGCTGCCCGCCGACGACCTACCGGCCGACAACCGCTACTTCTTCACAGACCACTTCGGCGGCCGGCCGGAAATCCTCGTCGTTGATGAGAATGGTGGATCCTCCTCCAGTGACGCGCTCTTCATCAGGCATGCCTTCGATCTCGGCGAGGCGTCGCGTTTCGGGGTCTCCAGTGCGCCGCGCATCCAGTCCGCGGACCTGAACCGTTTCGACGTCGTGTTCCTCAGTCATCCGCGCGAGCTTTCGAATGAGCAGCTCGGGACACTGCGTCGCTACGCCGAAAATGGTGGTGCGATCGTCGTCTCACCCGGAGCTGCCGCCGACGCCGCCAGCCTGTCCGAGACCCTCGGTACCCTCGGCATCGGACGTGTCGATCGGCTCGTCGATGCTCGATCCGAGCTCGGATTCGAGGTTATCATAGGCGAGGTAGACCTTCGCCACCCCATATTCGAACCCTTTGCCGGCGCGGGATCGGGAGCCATTCTTCGGCCGCGGTTTCGTAGGTACGCTCGCTTCACACCGGCCGATGAAGCGCGCGTCATCGGGCGCTTTGACAGCGGAGATCCGTTTCTCGTCGAACGCGAACTAGGCAGCGGCCGCGTGCTTTTCTACGCATCGACATTCGGCACCACCTGGACCGATATGCCGCTGGACGAAATGTTCGTGCCGTTTCTCTATGAGCTCGCCGAATTCGGAACGAGTGGGTCGGACGTACGGCAGAATCTCACGGTCGGAGAGCCTATGCCTCTATCGGGGCGGCCCGCCGAGTCGGTCGAGGTCCGCACGCCCGATGGGCGCGTCTATTCGGTAGACCTCGACGATCAGGGACGCGGGTTCTTTCGCCGGACCGACCTTCCCGGCCACTACAGGGCGTCCACGACGTCAGGGCCGCAGCAATTCTCGGTGAACGTCGATAGGAGGGAGTCGGAGCTTCGCTTTCGGAGTACGGAAGAAGTGTACGCAGCGGTCACGCCGCCGCCGAGCGATGCGCCGGTCACGCCGGCAGAGGCTGCGGCAGCGATCGAAGACGATGAGCGCTCCCAGAAGCTTTGGCGCTGGCTGCTGCTGTTCGTCATCGCACTATTCGGGCTTGAAACGTACATGGCGAATCGCAGCCGGGCATCCGACGGGCGGCGCCGAAGGAGGCCGGGCGACGACGGGAAGCGCCGGCGTGAGCCCATCCGGTCGCTCGGCCAGTCTGCCGGCACGAACCGGAACGGCGGCATATTAGCAAGGCGGAAGGAATCAGAGGAAGGATGATGAGGTACAGCCAGAACCGCATTCAATCGACGATCCGCGATGTTCGCAACCGCTGGCGGCGGCGTGCGCTCGTTCAGGGCGCGAGTCTTACCATCGGCGTGCTTGTCCTTTCCAGCATCGGCCTGCTCATCCTACACGGGCTCTTCAATGTGCCGTCGGTGGTGCTGCTGACCTGGTGTGCGCTCGGACTGCTGGCCACGCTTGCCTGCGGCATCTGGTACGTCGGCCGACCGGCATTCCGCCGGGTGGATGACCAGCAGATCGCCATGCTGATCGAAGAATCCGTTCCCGAGCTGGAAGACCGTCTCATCAGTGCCGTCGAATTGGAAGATTCAGCCGCGAAGCAGCGTGCGCATCAGGAACTCGTCGATCGCTTGATCGATGACGCGGCGGACCGGACCATGTCGCTGCCGCTGACGGCCGTCATCGACCACCGGCGCGAGAAACTTCTCGCTGCGGCCGGCGCTGCCGGACTCATCTTCCTGCTTGTGGCAGGCTACACGTCCTTCGACGGCATTCGATGGTCGCTCGGTTCGGCCGAGCTCACCTCGCTCGTGCCGGCGCCGCAGCCATATATGAGCATCGAGCCTGGCGATGCCGAGATCGAGCAGGGAGGATCGCAGGATATCGTCGCGACCCTGCGAGAAGAGTCGGACGTGGACGTCGTCCTCAACTACCGGCAGGGTGACGGTGAGTGGGTCAAGGAGGTGATGCAGCCGGCCGTCGGCGAACCGGCTTACCTCCACGAGTTTCTCGACGTTCAAGAGCCGATATCGTATTTCGTCGAGCATGACGCACAGCGGTCCGACGTGTTCGAAGTATCGCTGTACACGTTTCCGTCAGTAGAGCAGATCGACCTGACGTATGTCTACCCGGAGTATACGCAGCAGTCTCCACGCCGTGAAGAAGCTACAGGCGACATTTACGGGCTCAGGGGCTCCACGGTGTCACTCGACGTGCAGACGAACGGCGTCGCGAGGAATGCGGAATTGATTCTCGACGATGGAAACCGCATCGGACTGGAAGACACCGGTGACGGCACGTTCCGAGGGCGACTTCGTCTCGACCGAGAGGGATCGTACCGGGTCCGCCTCCTGGATTCCGAAGAGAAGGAGAACAAGTTTCCGCAAGAATACCGGATCACGGTCGTCGACGACGAACGGCCGTTCATCACCATAACGGATCCTCAGCGAGACGTCCGTGCGAACGCGGTCGAAGAGGTTCTCGTCGCTGCTCGGGCCCAGGACGACTACGGCGTTGACGACGTGCGCCTTCGCTATGCTGTCAATGCCGGTGAGGAGCAGGTCGTTTCCCTGGCAGAGCCCGGGGAGGGGCCTCGAACGGACGTCGAAGGCGAGCACGTCTTTTTCCTGGAGGATTTCTCCCTCCAGCCCGGCGACGTGGTTTCATACTTCATCGAGGCGGACGACGCCTTTCACGACAGTCCCGAGATGACCGATATGTACTTCATCGAGGTGATCCCATTCGATCAGGAGTACACACAGACGTCCTCGCCTGGGGGCATGTCCGGTGGACAGAGCGGTACGGTTCTCAGCCAGCAGCAGATCATAGCCGCAACGTGGAAGCTTTACCGGCAGGAGGCGGAGATGCCGGCAGACGAATATGCGTCATCACGGCGCGACCTCGCCAGAGCACAGGAGAGCCTCCGCCAGAACATCGACGAGCGCATCGGTCGGACGGCTTTTTCACTCGAGTTGCAGCAGGATGAGGATAATCAGCGGATCGTCGAGCTGCTGCGCCAGGCCGTCGACGCGATGTCCGGCGCCGTGAAGGAGCTCGAGGCCGACCGCCTTCGGCAGGCGCTGACGCCCGAGCGCGAAGCGCTTAATTATCTCCTGAAGGCCAATGCGATGAACACGGAGCGCCGCGTCGCCCTGAACCGAGGCGGGCAGAGCTCGGCCGGCGGATCCGCTACCGAGGAGCGCATGACCGAACTCATGGATCTCGAGCTCGACATCTCGAAAGACAAGTACGAGATGCTTCCCGAGTCATCCGGACGAGGCGCCGGTAGCGAGGTGGACGAAACGCTCCAAAACCTGCGTGAGCTGGCTCGACGACAGCAAAATCTTGCAAACGAGAACCGGCACAATCTGCAAGGCGAGGACAGGAAGCGGCAGGTCGAGCGGCTCCAGCGCGAACAGAACGAGCTTCGACGCCAGACGCAGTCGATGACCCTCCAATTGCAGCAAAATGCACGACAGCAGGGTCGTTCCGGAGAGGAGGCCGGTGAAGCCATGGAGCGCGTCGCACGGAATATGCAGGAGGCCGAAAAGGCTCTTCGGGAAGGAGATACGCAGCGCGCGCAAGCAAGGCAGCGGCAGGCTCTGAACGAACTCGAGCAACTTACCCGGGACCTCCGACGGACAGCCAATGACGACGGCCGCGAGTCGCTCGAGGACATGCGCACTGCATTCGATGAGCTCCAGCAAGAGGAGGCCCGACTCGCCCGGAGCCTCGAACGTGCCTCCGAAAATTCCGGAAGCCGAACCGATCGTGACATGCTTGACGAGCTGGCCAGGCAGCGAAACGATGCCCGAGGTGCCCTCGAACGCCTTGAGCGCGAAGCACAGCGTCTCTCCGAAGGGCAGACCACCAATCAGGAGCTGGCCGCCGCTGCTCGAAATATTCGGCAAGCCATCCAGCGTGAGGCAGTCGACGATCAGATGCGCGACTCGGAAGAAGCCATCCGGCGGGGCTGGCTCGACAATGCGCGTCGCCGGCAGGAATCCATCGCTCGTGGAATCGAGCGGCTCGAGGAGCCGGTCCGAGCGCTGGACGAACAACTGCCGGTCACGGATGAGGAGCGGCTGGCTCGTTCCCTCGACGCACTGCAAGAGCTCGAGGAGGAACTCCGCGGACTCGAACGTGAGGCGGGCGCCGAATCCAGCGCCGATCAGCGGGACGAACGTGCCGGGGCCGCAAGCCGCCGCGCACGACTGGACAGGGCCAGACAGCAGCTGCGCCGGCTTCAGGAAGACCTCGGAAGAACGCCGGCGCTCAACGAACTCAGCCGTGCGGTCTCCCGTGCCGATCACGAAGGGGTGTCGCTCGTGGGCGAGGCCGCGGAATCGTTCTTCGACGAAGAGGTCTTCGCACCGCTCTCACAGTTGGAGCAGATGCTGACCAGCGAGCTCGATCGACTCGCCATGGAACGAAAGCTCTACGGCAGCCGGCCAGGCGACGTCCCGCCCGAATACAGAGACATTGTTGAGAAGTACTACGAGTCCCTCTCAAAAACGCGCTAGCCGCTCAGTTTGCGCATGTTCGAGGCGCTCTTCAAGTTCAATCGCATCAACTACTCCGAGGGATCGGTGGGGCTCCTTGGTGAGCATCCCATCCTCGTGTTCACGGCCGTCGTGGCGATCGGACTTGTGGGAATGGTGCTCCTTTATCGCTCATCGGACCGATTCGCGAATCGAAAACAGGCAGCCACCTCCTTCGCCTTGCGCGCCGGTGTCCTCATCTTACTATGCATACCGCTGCTCGAACCGATTCTCGCCATGCCGGATATTGTGCCGGATGAGAACTTCGTGGCCGTGCTGGTCGATGCGTCCGAGAGCATGAACGTGTCCGACGGGCGCAACGGGCAGACGCGCAGAGACGAGATCCGTGATCTCTTGCTGGAGGGCGACCATCCCGTTGCACCGGCACTGGAGGAATATTTCAAGGTGCGCTATTACGCCTTCGGCGAGGAGGCGAGGCGCCTCGATAGTGCGGCGGCACCCGGAGCGACAGAGCACGCGACGAACGTGTCGGCCGCGCTCGATCGCGTACTTAGCGACTTTCGCGGTCTCCCGCTCGCCGGAGTGGTGCTGTTAACCGACGGCGCGGACAACAGCACGGGCGTGCCGCGCAACAGCGCCGAGGAGCTGCGCGCACGCGACGTTCCGCTCCACGTCATCGGCGTCGGCGATCCGGAGGCGAGAGACGAGCGCGAGCTGCTCGAAACCGTCGTCAACAGAGGCGTTGAGGTTACTACCGCCGCAGAAATCGATGTCAAGCTTCGGTCGTGGCGCGACGAATCCGATCCCGTTGAGCTTACGCTGTCACGCGGAGACGACATCGTCCACTCCGAGAACGTAACCCTGAAGGGCGGCGGCAAAATCGATCAGCTTACGCTTACCTACGAACCGGACGGCGACGGTCCGTCCGAATACACGCTGGCCGTCGCGCAAGCGCCGGGTGAGCGCAACTCGGAGAACAACGCCGCTAACATCCTCATCGATCCGGGTCGGGACACGCTACGAGTACTCTACATCGAAGGCCATCCACGCAGGGAGTTCAAGTTTATCAAGCGCGCCCTTGAGGATGATGCCTTCGTGCATTTCTCTTCGATCCTCCGCACGGGTACCGGGAAATTCTATCGACAGGGCATCCGGCATTCGGACGAGCTGAGCGGGGGATTTCCGACGAGCGAAGCGGAGCTGTTCGGCTACGACGCCGTGCTGTTCGGCGACGTCGAGGCTTCGCATTTTTCGATCGATCAGCTTCGCATGATGGAGCGATTCGTACGCGTACGGGGCGGAGGTTTTGCCATGCTCGGCGGTCGCCTGGCCTTTGCAGAAGGTGGATATTGGGACAACCCGATCGCGGACCTGTTGCCCGTCCATCTCGATCCGGACCGGCGCGTGCTCATCTCACGTGCGCTTTCGGGTCGGGAAGATCTGGGCGATGAGCGGGGATTCGTTTTTTCGCCAACGCCCATTGGACTGGAAAATCCGATCCTGCGGTTAGCCGGAACTCCACCGACGAACCAGGCGCGCTGGGAAGATATGCCGAGGCTAACCAGCATCAACTATTTCGGTCCGGTCAAACCCGGAGCGGCCGTTCTGGCGGAGATGGAAGAAGGCGAACAAGAGGCTTCCGAACCGCTTCTGGTGATTCAGCGATATGGCAAAGGACGCTCCGCAGCACTCGGCACCGCGAGTACGTGGCGGTGGCAGATGCAGCTCGACGCGGACGACCAGCGCCACGAACGCTTCTGGAGGCAGTTCGTGCGGTGGCTCGCCGCCTCCGCACCTGATCCGGTAGACGTCGATCTCGCCGGAGATCGATTCGCGCCCGGTGATGAGGTCCCTGTGCGCATCGACATTTATGACGAAGGCTTCGCTCCCCTGGATGGCGCCGTGCTCCGCGGACAGCTAACGGATCCTACCGGAGAAGCGCACGAGGTGTCCATCCGCACGGATCTCGGTAGCACCGGATCGTACACGACCGTCCTCACACCACATAGTGAAGGTGTGCATACCCTCGAAGTTGAGGCCGTAGCCGGAGAACGGCCGATCGGGCGCGCGACACGAACATTCCTCGTGCGTCCGCCGAAGAGCGAATACACGGATGCCGTCCTGAAACAGCCGTTCCTCGAACATCTGGCCGAAGATGCCGGTGGCTTTTACTACGATGTGGATAATGCGCATACGGTAGCGGAGAACGTTCGCAGCCGCCGGACGAGTACGTCCATCTATCGGGTGGATTATCTGTGGGATCTACCGGTTCTGTTCGCGATGGCGCTCGTTCTCTGGTCATCGGAGTGGATTTGGAGACGAAGAAAGGGCCTGCCGTGAGACTACGCGCCAATATCGCCCTCGTGCTGCTCCTTGTTCTTGCAGCCGCCGTGTGCCTGAAGCCCGCCTGCGCCCAGACGGCCGGCTCGCGCTATGCATTGCTCGTCGGAGGCCTCGGAGGTACACCCGAATACACCAACCAATTCGCTACGTATCTCAACGATACGCGTGCGCTCCTCGTCGATCGCTACGGATTCGCTCCCAACAACGTCGTCGTGCTTGCCGAGCAGGCGGTTGCCGATCGACCGTTCGTGGACGCCGTCTCATCCGCCGACGAGATTCGTGCGCACACCTCACGGCTCGGCCGACAGATCACATCGGACGACCACCTGTACGTCGTTTTATTCGGCCACGGATCATTCGACGGTACGAACGCGAGTCTGAACATCCCCCGACGCGACCTGGATCATGCGGAGTATGCCCGTCTTCTGGATGAGATCGACGCCGGCCGAGTCATCTTCATCAATACGGCCAGTGCGAGCGGCCCTTTTGCAGCAGCGCTGAGCGGACGTGACCGCATCGTCATTACGGCCACCGCCAGCGGCACCGAGCGAGATGAAACCGTTTTTCCCAGTCAATTCGTCGATGGTCTCCGTTCCGTCGATGCGGATCTAGACAAGAATGGTACGCTATCGGTGCGGGAGGCCTTTCTCTATGCGGCACGCCAAACGGCTCAATCCTTCGAGAATGCGGGCCGCCTCGCCACCGAGCATGCGCAGCTCGACGACGATGGCGACGGTAGCCCTTCGCGGCTGGAGGACATTGAGAACGGGAGGGAGGGTAATCTGGCGGCCGTCACGTACTTCCTGCCGCCGCGGGCAGGAACCAGCATTAGCGAGGACGCTCTGCCGCTTGTTCGCGAGAAGGAGGGAATCGAGCAGGAGATCGCCGAGCTGAAAGGTCGCAAAGAGCGCCTGAGCGAGGAGGCGTATTACGCCGAACTGGAAACGCTCTTTGTACGGCTTGCGCAGCTCAACGAGCAGCTAGACGGCACCGAGTAAGCGGCGATAGCGCGCAGTGGATCTCGACCCGCATCGACTCTCCTCGCTCGCTTACATCTTTAGTGCGTCAGGGCGTAGACGATGAAGTTGATCGCCATCTGAAAGCTGACGGTGGACGCGTCGGCCAGATTGTACTCGGGCCACTCCCATCCATCCCCAATGTCCTGGTTATAGCAGATCACCGTCATCAGACGACCGTCATCGTCGAAAATTCCGTAGTAAATGTCATCCTCCGGCCCCAGCCAGGGCGTCTGACCGGTCTCGATCTTCGTCGAGACGGCTGCATCGGGGTCAATGTCGTAATAGACCGACCAGATCGGGTGGTCGGCGGTGAGCTCGACGGGCTCCCGGTCAGGGAAGACGCGCTTGATGATCTCGTAGAAGTTATTCCACTCCGGGCCCACGCTTCCGCGCCCGCCGTCGTGGAAGTCGTCGATGATCATAAAGCCGCCCCGCTCAAAGTACGTCTGGAGATTAGCGACCTCCTCGTCACTGGCCTGCCAGTAACCGGGCTCACACAGATAGAGAATCGGGTGTTCGTAGATGGTCTCGTCGGTGAGCTCGAGCACGATGGGCGGGCCCTCCAGGTAGATGCCGGTCGTGCGTTCGATGGCCTCATGAAGGTGCCGTTCGGCACGCGGATAGTCGTAGGCCCACGTCCGGTCGCCCCAGCGCCCAATGCTTTCGTATCGGATCCGGACGAATCGAAATCCGAGGTCGCTCGGATCGTCGCCATTCAAGATGATGCTCGGTAATGGCGCCGCGCGCGTGCCGACGTCTGTGGAGGCATGCGTGCGCAGCGCATCACGCAGGGCATCATGCGGGGCATCATGTCCCCAGGGGTCCGACTCGAGGCCGAGTAGAAGGACCATCAGAAAAAGTCCCGCCACGGCTGTTCTCCATCTCGCTTGCTAACGTTTGCACTCTACGTTCTCTACGCACGTGCCGGTACCGAGTGCCGCCGGAACAGCCATGCCGGTGCACGGACGGTCGTTGAACGAGACGAACGGTCGAGGTATACTGTCCGTGACGCCTACTCGCAGAGTCCATCAAGCCCTGAGTACATTGCAACCACACAGATCCCCGGCGTTCCTGCTTCGAAGCGCTCGGTTGGCCGTACTGCTCCTCCTCGCCGCATCGATGTGGCGGCACGACGTGCACGGACAGACCGTCGAACCGGTCGAGCTTCCGCAGGAACTCGAACGCGTCCTGCGCGACTACGAGCGAGCCTGGGAATCCGGGAATGCAGAGGCTCTGGCCGATCAGTTCACGACCGACGGTTTGGTCCGGCGCGACGGACGATGGATTCGGGGGCGCGACTCAATCCGCGTCGCATATGAGAATGCGGGCGGTCCGCTTCGATTGCGCGCGGTGTCCTTTGCCGTTGACGACTCCGTTGGCTACGTGGTCGGTCAGTACGGCTACGGCACTGGTGGAGACGTGTCGTACCGGGGTACGTTCATCCTTGCTCTTCGGCGCTCGGATGAGGGTAGCTGGCTGATCGCGGCCGACCTGGATCACTGAGCGCCTGCGTGCTGAAATCCCTTACGCTCCATGACACCCCACTCGGTACTGCCTCGAAGGAAGGAAATCATACCGCGCGTCCGGAAGACAGCTTGAAGCTGCCGGTATCCGAAATTCTCGAGGAACGCCAGGCCGAATAGCCGCATCAGATCGGCCAGCGAGGTATACCGGCGGAAGCTCATCTCCTCAAGTCCCACCGATAGTATCGAGAGAACAGTTCCCAGAAGAACGGAAACCACAAAAAACAAGAATGCGAACGACCAGGAAACGTAACCGAGGGCGGCCAGGACCGCAAAGGATAGATAGCCGACCGTCTCGATGATGGGTCCCATCATCTCAAAGAAGAAAAAGTATGGATACGCCATGAATCCGACGCGCCCGAACTTGGGGTTCATCAGCATGTCCTTGTTGGCAAACATCGTATCCATCAGGCCTCGCTGCCACCGGTCCCGCTGTAGTCCAAGGATTCGAATCGTATCCGGGCATTCCGTCCAGGCGACGGGGTCGGGCACGAACGAGATCCGATAGGGCTCGCCGCTTTCAAGAAAGTGGCGGTGTAATCGGACGGTAAGCTCAAGATCTTCGCCGACGCTGTTCGTGTCGAAGCCGCCCAGATCCGCGACGACTTCCCGCCGAAACATCCCGAAAGCTCCCGAGATGAGAAGCATGATCTCCAGTGCATCCCACGCCACTCGTCCGGCGAGGAAAGAGCGTAGATATTCCAGCACTTGAAAGCGTGCGAGCCAGTTTCTCGGAAGGGACACATTCGTGACGCTCCCCCCGTCTACGGTGCAGCCGTTGGCAATCCGGACAATGCCGCCGCTCGCCACGGTGCGCTCATCTTCAAGAAACGGCCGCACGACCCGGAGAATGGAATCCTCTTCGAGGATCGTATCGGCGTCGGTCGCGCAGAAGAGGGGGGTTGTGCAGTAATTAATCCCCGCGTTCATTGCATCGGATCGCCCTCCGTTCTCTTTGTCGATGACCCACAAACTCTCGTCCACCGTGCTCTGATAGATCCCCCGAACCTCCTGCGTCGGAATCGATGACGTCGGGTATCGGGATCGAGGTTCGAGCTGATGCGCATTCCGAAGCACCTCGAATGTCGCGTCGGTGGAGCCGTCATTTACGATGATGACCTGGTAGTTCGGGTAGGAAAGCGAGAGAAACGACCTCGATGCCTCGAGACACGTTCGCTCCTCGTTGAATGCGGGGATAACCAGCGTCACGGGTGGGAGATCGGCGACGTCGGCGATCTCCATGAGGTCGACGGCATGCAGGCGCTGCGCGTAGCGTCTGAGGCGCCGAAAGGCGTAGACGCTCATCACGAGGTAATAGAAATTGAGCGCGACGAAATAGACGAAGAGGATCACGTTGAAGACGACGAGCGCTCCCCAGATGAATGCACTCATCCTGTTGCTCTCCGGCGCTGAGCCAGGACTTGCTTAGCGAGCTCGGCACGGTCCGACGAACCGGCAGCCGTTCGTTCGAGAACCTCGATTTGACCCGCTTTCAGCAAGGCCTGGGCAGCCCTCAAGGCAACCCATGGGCTGCGGTCCTCGAGAGCAAACTCGAGCGTGGCCGCTTCCGAGGTCAGATCGATAGAGGAAAGCGCCGCAAATGCACGCAGTCGAACCACTTCATCGGAAGACGTCGTCATTTCACGCAGGAGCGGAAGATGCCGCATATCGCCGGAAGCCTCCAGGATGCGCAGTGATCCGGTGACGAGCGCGCGTTCGTCCGAACGCTCGATCAGCTCGATGGCCGTTCGGGTTGCGGTGACCCCTCCGAGTTCCTGCAGCGTGGTTAGTCCGATCAGGCGAACACGTAGATCCACCGTACGATCGATCACTCGATCGCGAAGAGACGGCGCGATTGCCGGCCCCATTTCGGCGAGCAGCGATGCGATCGTTCGCATGTTCCAGAACCGAAACCGGTCCAGGTTTGCCACGATCTGATCGATCGTGTGCAACTCTCGCCTTCTGACGAGCGCCCTGAGGGCCACGAGGGCGGCCAGCGACGACCGGTCATCCAGCGCCGCTACAAGCTGAGGAAGATCCTCGGGTCCGCCGAGCCATCCCAGGAGCAGCAGGCGCCCGGCGCGGCCCTCCGGCGCTTCGAAGCGGCTGCCGGTTCGTACGGCCTCAAGATACGGCGACGCCAATTGTTTGAGCGCGTCCACCTCGTGGGGCGCGCGGTTACGGGACGAGCGCAGCAGAAAGCGCAGGAATTGTCGGCGATGGCGCGGGGAGACGTGAGCACGGACGGCGTCGGGAGTGTAATGGCCGGCCAGCGCCGCCTCAATCATCGGCCGCCAGGAATCCTCCAGCTTCGCGTGTCGCCGCGATCGCCGGTGGCTTTGCACGTGCAGAACGGTTGCAACCACCGCCACCAGGCCCGTCACAAACAGGATAACGGCCGCAGTGATTAACGTGCCTCGATAAACGGCGTCATTTGAGGCTATCTGGAAAAACGACCCATCGAACATATGGTAGTACTTGCTCTGACGGCACCTAGCTGACCGTTTTCCCGCACCTGAGGCTATGTTGCGATTACGTGGGAGGAGGTTCCGCAATGATCGTGCCGTGGAGTACCGACCGCGAATGGCAACGTCTGCGTAGTCATGAGCGCGCTAATGGGGATGCGGATGGAAAATGCTGCCTGTTTGATCTTTTTCGTCGGCCCAGTAATGTTTCCACGGAGCAGACCGTCCGAGCAGTGCCCGCGCCCCGTCGCCCGGAACCGGCGGTGAAAACAAAAAGCCCTGCCCGTAAGGGCACTTTAGCTCGCGCAGCGTGCAGAGCTGACCCGTGTCCTCCACGCCCTCTGCGATGACGGTCATCTCAAGCCGATTTGCGATGTCGAGCACCGTATGTACGATCCGCTGTCGTCGACCGGCTTTGTTCATGTTTGCCAGAAATTCCCGATCGATTTTCAGTGCATCGATCGGCAGCGTATGCAAGGCGTGTAGAGATGAATAGCCCGTGCCGAAATCATCCACGCACATGTGGACGCCGAAGGACTTGAGGCGTTGAATTTCCCGAGCGGCGCGGTCGAGATCCTCTATGAAGACACTTTCGGTGAGCTCGATCATCAGAGAAGAGGGATCAAGACCGGTCTCGTCGAGATATCCCGCCACGTGACGGGCCAGACTCGCATCGAGCAGGTGGTGCGCCGAGCAGTTCACGTGTATGACGAGTTCCGGCGCTCCACCCAGTTCATCTTGCCACGCCCTTAGCTGCCGGCACGCTCGTCCGATAATCTGCCGATCAATCTGCTTCACGAGCCCAATTTCCTCCGCGTGAGCGACAAATGCGCTTGGGGAGACGATGCCCTTTACTGGATGCATCCATCGGGCCAGCGCTTCAAACCCCACCAGTTCCCCTGTCTCAAGGTCGACGATAGGCTGGTAGAACGGCGCGAATTCCTCGTTGTCGATCGCGCGGCGCAGTTCTGAATCCATTCGGAGACGTTTGGACGCGAGCACGTGCATCTCCTGTGAAAAGGTCCGATACCCCGGTCCGCCGCCTTCCTTGGCGCTGTACATCGCCGTATCGGCATCGCGCAGTACGTCTTCCGGCTTCTCGTAGCTGCCGTCGGTGATCACGATGCCGATGCTGGCCGACGGAAAGACCTCGTGGTCCTTCAGATCGACGGGATCGCGAAGCACCTCCTGGATGCGCTCGGCGACCTCCGCGGCTTCCTGCTCGTGGGCCAGACCGGGAAGAAGCACACCGAACTCGTCACCGCCGAGACGGGCGAACAGGTCGGCATCGCGAAGTGCGCCCTTGATCCGCTCGGCGACGATGACGAGCAGCCGATCCCCAAAGGTATGCCCAAGGCTGTCGTTGACCATCTTGAAACGATCGAAATCCATGAACAGGACCGCCAGCAGCTTGGAAGGATCGTTTTTGCACCACGAGAGCTCCTCGGATAGTCGGGCCATAAAGACGCTTCGGTTGGCGAGGCCCGTCAGGGAATCGTGCTGCGCCTGTTGGATCAGCTGCTGTTCGAGCTCTTTTTGGGCTGAAATATCCTGTACCTCCGCCACGAAGTAGCTGACCTCGTCCTCTTCGTCGTAGGCGGCCGACACGGTGAGCAGTACCCACACCGTTCCGCCGTCCTTTTTCAGATATCGTTTTTCGATGGAGTAGGATGAAATCCGCCGCCTGAGCATCGCGTCCACGTAGGAGAGATCCATCTCCAGATCCTCCGGGTGAGTGATGTCCTTGAAGGTTTTACCGAGGAGTTCCTCCTCCGAGTAGCCGATGATGCCGCAGAGCGCCTCGTTCACCTGCAGCCATCGCCCGTCTCTCGAGACGTGCGCCTTACCGATAGCCGCGTGATCGAACGAGCTCCGATACTTCTTTTCACTTGCGGTGAGGTCTGCTACGGCCTTCCTGTTCTCCAGGACCGATGAGATCCACGCTCCGAGCATGCGTACGAAGTCCTTGTCCTGCATCGAGAACGGCGTCTCGCGGGCGTCTTCCGCCGTGAAGTTCAGCGTGCCGTAGAGTTCGCCGAACACGTAGATCGGGAGGCCGACGTACGACGCCAGATTGAAGCGTCCGAAACAGGGATGCCGCTGGTGCGGCGACAGCCGAGTGTGGCTGATTGCCAGGAGGTTCTTGGCTGCCACGGCGATGCTGCAGTAGGTGTTGCCGAGCTGAAAATGTGCGCCTGTGGAGAGATCGGCATTCGGCGCGTGGCAGAATTCGACCGTGTAGCTCTGCCCCTCGATCCTGCTGAGAATGCCCACATCCATCCGCAGAAGTCGCGTCGTGAGCTTGAGCGCTTCGTCGATGTGGGGGCGAAGATCGTCCGTACGGCGATACGTCAGCTCGTAGAGCAGCTGGAGGCGGTTCTTGCTTTCCAACAGCGCATGTTCGGAGGCCTTTTGCTCGGTAATGTCGAGAGAGGTCCCCGTCATTCGGATCGGCTTACCGGCATCGTCACGCTCCACGATCCGACCTCGCGCGAGGATCCAAACCCACGAACCCTGTTTGTGGCGCATGCGGAGTTCCGTAGCGTAAAGGGGCCTGTCGCCGGCAAGATGCGCCTCCAGCTCGTCGCGCACGCGTCCCACGTCGTCGGTGTGGACGAGCCGGAGCCACCCGGTAACCCCCTGTTCGAAGCGGTCGTACTCGTAGCCGAGCATCCGTGCCCCTCGCTCGTTAACGATCAGCAGGCCCTCCTCTGGAGACCAGTCCCAGTGCCCAAGGCCGGCATCATCGATGGCCTGCTCGAGCCGGTGTTGGCTATCGGGATGACGGGCGGTCCCGCTCATCATTCAGAGGTCATCAGCTGCTTCGAAACGCGGCGGTGGAGAGCACATTGCTGTCCTAATTATCGACGCCACCACGGCGTTTCTATAGATCGTCGCTGGATTGGCCGAGAAATAGCGTCGTGGATCAACCGGCTAGACCGTCGTTGCCGGCAATACACGACAGAGGGGAAGCTAGCAATACACAACAGATTGGAGGTACGTATTCTCTATGATGGCCGTACCGTCAGCCGAACGGTTGTAGCGATTCAATACGGCGGCGAGATCGATCAGCAACTGCTCATGATGATCTCCATCCAATTGCTCGAGGGCGCGGATCGTCGGTCCAAACCACATCCTCACGACCTCGAGGGCGTGATCGAGAGAACGGTAGTATTGCAGCACGCTCCGTTTCTCGTTTTGGATGGATGCGGCGCCCTTCCCGAGTAGTTCCTGTAATCCGTCCTCCGTTCCCCAGCGCAGCGGAGATTCGAGCTCGGGCGGGGGCGGCATGTATTTAGCGTGCGTCGCAAAGAAATCGCCACTCCAACCTTCCGGCACGGGGCTCGCGAGTCCGATCTTTCCGCCGGGTTTGCAGACGCGAAGCATCTCGGTCGCCGCTCTCTCCTGGTCCGGCGCAAAGTGTACTCCATACACAGAGAGAATCACGTCAAAACTGTCGTCCGGAAATGGTAGCTCCTGTGCGTCCGCGAGCATGAACTCCGCCTCCAGCCCGCTTGCATCTGCACGATTCCGGGCCCGTTCAATAAGGTGGGGTACGTAGTCGATGCCTGTCACGTCACAATACCGGCGCGCCGCTATCAATGAAGCGGTTCCGCTACCGCAAGCGACGTCCAGTACCTTCTGTGTGGGATGCGGATCGACGGCCAGGCAGAGTGGCTCGGCCATCGCCACGTTCTGGCGGGCAATTTCATTGAAATCACCCTTGCTCCACATCTGCTGCTGGTTTTGGGTGATGGTCCGGTA
>CAZQAS010000041.1:0-23569 GCA_964591285.1 uncultured Rhodothermales bacterium | reverse complement strand
AGATTGTCGACGATGATCTGCTTTTCGATTCCGACGGCGTCCAGATTGTCGAGCATCGTCGTGGTCTGCAGCCATTCCTGCAGGCCTCCGACGGCGTCCGTCAGTCGGCGGAATAGAATCTCAAACTGCGAGATGAGGCTGGGCACGAGCAGGAGGATGACGAGCGCGAAGAGGCCGACGAGCACGGCGGTGACGACGAGCGACATCAGCCATCGCGGCACCCCATAGCGCTTATTCAGCGCGGTGACCAGAGGATCGAAAAGGTAGGCGAACAGATAAACGGCCGCGAATGGGAAGACGATGGCGGCCAGCTCGTCGAGCATCCAGAAGAGCACGAGCAGCAGCGCCGTTACGAGAATGGCCCGCACCGACGAAAAGGAACGGAGCGGCCAGAGCATCACCGCTGCGGCGACGGCGAGAATGGGGGGATTGAGAAAGTCCCGCATCTCGTAGAGCAGCACCAGGAAGAGGACGATGCCGCCGGCCATCAGCGTCGTCTGAAACGCCGTCAGGCGCTTCTCCGACGGCGATTCGTCAGCGTCGATGTTTCTCGGCTCTTCTTGAGGCATCCCGAATGGGGTTCATAGCAGGCGCGGAGCCGAAAGATAGGCAAACGTGGCTTCTTCTGACCGCAGGGGGCGTCCGGCACGTGCGAAGTACGAGCTCGGCACGTCTTCCATCATGGCGTACCTACTGCTCGCTGGAGCCGCGAGCGGCGGAAGCGCCGAGCGGCGCGGACGTTGTATCCGCGCCCGTTGGCCGCGTCGCGAGCGTATCGGACGGCGCCGTTTCGAGGGTCTCCTCACGACGTTCGAGTCGCTCCTGCCATTCGAGCAGCTCACGCCGCTGTCGCTGGATCTCTCGGAACGACTGTGCGATGGCCTCCTCACGCTGCTCGAAATCCGCCTTCTCCATATATCCGCGCTCTTCGAAGTAGCGCTTGAAGAGCCAATTGCTCTTGGCGGCCTCCATCAGCTCGGCGAATCGGAATGCTCCGAGGGCGCCCCAGTTCGCGGCGTTCTCGGCGCTGTAGGTGATGCTTCTCAGGTCCTCCGAAATGCCCTGCAGCGTATCGGCCGTGGCCAGCAGCGTATTGTAGACGGCGGGGTCGTTGAGCATCATCGCGAGCGTGCCGTCGCCCTCGTCGACTTTGTTCAGGATGTTGCCGACGCCTGCGGTCGCATCCTGCGCCAGCTCGACGAGTGCCTCGGCGTTGGCGGCGAGATTGTTCATCGTACGCCGCGTGGAGTTCGTCGTAGCGACAAACTCGTTGTAGAGTGCGTCGTCGTAGACGAGCTTCCCGAGCGTGCCCTCGCCGCGGCGTACGTCGACCATCATCTCCTGAAACGTCGACGCCGCCGAGTCGAACTGGGCCACTGTACTGAGCATCTTGTCGGTGATTTCGTAGACGTCGAACGGTTCGACGCCGAGGATGAAGTCGCCCGGCTCGACGGTTTCGGCGGCCTGTATGATCGGCGGATTGACCAGCACAACGATCTGATTGCCGACCAGGCCGTCGGTCTTAATCTGCGCCTGGGTGTTGGTGGTGATGAGATGCTGAGCGCTTTCTCGGATAGCCATCGTCACCACGATCTTCTCGCCCGGTTGCTCGGGAAGGCGGACGCTCTCGACGCGGCCGACGTTGACGCCCTGGAATTGCACCTGCGCGCCGGAATTCAGGCCGGCGACGCTGCTGTAGCGTGCCTTGATGAAAAACGTGTCGCTAAAGAGGAAGGATCTGTTCGCTACGGCGAACAGCACCAGCATGAACAGAACGAGCCCCCCAATGACGACCAGTCCGACGCGTGCCTGACGGGACATAGATCAATCTACGAACTACTCTAGAGGATGCGATGCACGCCGAGAGGCGGCGGAGAGGAAAATGCTCGATGGGACTCCCACCGCCGGAGGAGTGCTGTGTAGTCGTGCAACCGTTCGATGCGCAAGAAGTTGCGGCGCAAGGAAGAGCGACAGCGCCTCACCGGGAAGGAAGTCAGAAGTCGGAGGTCGGAGTTCAGACCGCTAGAGTGGACTTCTGACCCCTGACTTCTGACGTCTGACTTCCAACCTCCGACCTCCCAACCGGGCGCTAGCCCTTACCAAAAAACTCCCTCACTTCCGGATGCTCCGCCTCCCGCACCTCATCCATGGTCCCCTGCGCGACGATCTCCCCCCCTGAAAGAAAATTTACGTCATCGGCGATCATTTCGGCACAGACGAGGTCGTGCGTGATGGCGATGGACGTTATCCCGCGCTCGTCGCGCAGCCGGACGATGAGGTTAGAGACGGTTCGTACCGAGACGGGGTCGAGGCCGGTCGTTGGCTCGTCGTAGAGCAGGATCTTCGGCTGCAAGACGATCGCGCGGGCAAGCCCAATCCGTTTCCGCTGTCCACCGGAGAGCTCGGCCGGGTAGGCGTCGGCGGTATGCGCGAGATTCACCCAGCTCAGCGTTTCTTCGATCCGCTCGTCCCGCTCCTCGGGCGTGAGGTCCGTATGCCGGTCCAGGTAGAAATCCATCTGCTCGTAGACGGTCATCGAGTCGAACAGGGCGCCGCCCTGAAAGAGATAGCCGATCGAGAGCCGCATCCGATCCAACTCGTCCTTCTTCAGAAGGTCCGCCCTCTGTCCGAACACCCAGATCTCGCCGTCATCCGGCTCCAGCAGCTGGACGATGTTCTTGATCAGCACGCTCTTGCCGGTGCCCGAGCCGCCCATCACGACCGACGAGGTGCCCTCGCGCACGGAGAGTGATATTCCGCGTAGAACGTGGTTGTCTCCGAAGCTCTTGTGGACGTTGCGCATCTCGATCGCCACGTCCTCCGCCGGGGCGCCGTTCCGTCGAGCGTCTTCCTCTATGGTCATCGATGAATGCGGGCTGATGGTAGCGATGTCACTGCGAGATGTCCCCGAAGAACATCATCGAAACGCGCACGACCACCACGTCGGCCAGCAGGATCAGCAGCGAGGAAACGACCACCGAATGCATCGCGGCGCGGCCGACCTCACGCGTGCCGCCGCGAACGTTGTAGCCCATGTAGCAGCTGACGATGCCGACGATAAATCCGAAAATGCTCGTTTTCATCGTATCGATGAACAGATCCGAGAATCGAAGCGACGAAAACGCAACGTTGACGTAGATCCGATAGTCCATGTTCGTGGCGATGAGCGATTCGACGTATCCGCCGATCATGGCGATGACGTCGGTCGTGATCGTCAAGAGCGGAAACATTACCACGCAGGCCGCCACGCGGGTGATGACCAGGTAATGGAAGGGCTTGAGCGCGGCGACCTCGAGCGCGTCGATCTGTTCCGTCACCCGCATCGAGCCGATCTCCGCACCCATGCCGGCGCCCAGGCGGCCGGCGAGGATGAGCGAGGTGATGACCGGACCGATCTCTTTGAAGACCGACAGCGCGAGCATGTTAGGCAGCACGGCCTCCGCGCCGAATCGGGCCAGCGTGCCGCGGCTCTGCATCGCCAGTACGATGCCGATCGCTGCTCCGGTTACCGCCGTCAGAAGCAAGCTCTTCGAGCCGACCTCGTCGAGCTGATTGAAGAACTCCCGCACCTCGTAGGGCGGGCGCCAGAACCGCTTGAAGAAGGCCCAGACGAACTCCGCCAGCTCGCCGGTACGGTCGAGCAGGTTGTTCATGAGGCTGTCGTCCGGATACTCGTTAGCCATGCGCGAGCCGTACGTAGGTTTCGAGGTTAACCGAGGTCCTGTTCTCGGGTGCGGGACGCCGAACCGCCGCTAGTACGCATATTCCCACTGCAGATTCAAATTTACCGTCTGACCGTGCTGCAAGAGCTGGAGAAGCAGCCAATTCTGAATTTCATATTCGGCCGTGATCATCGGAACGTTTGAACGCAAGCGGTTCGCGCCGGTACCGGTATCGCCGATCGGCTGGCTGACCGAGACGAACAGGCGCGAGGACACGTATGAGCCGGCCGTCAAATGATACGCACCGGCGCGGTGTTCGACCGTCACCACATCCAGCCCGAGGCCGGCGCCGGCGATGCCTTCCAGCAGCATGGTGATCTGATCGATCGCGAGCCCTTGCAGTACTTCGCCGCCCTGTTCTCCCAGCAACAGGCCCGAGCCCGCCGGATTCCCCGTCGCAAGGTAGGACAAGATGTCGGCGTTTGGCAACTGCGGTTCGGAGCCGAGTGTCAGATCGAGGCGCTCGCTCATGCGTCCCTCCAGCGACAGGGTGATCGTCACGTTGTCCTCGCCCGCCGTGGATCCGACCCTCCGCGGCTGGTACTCGGCTTCGATGTCGATTCGTGGGTCGGTGGCCGGGCCGTTAAACGTCAGCGCACCGCTTGCGATGTCAAAACGGCGTCCGAACTGCACGATGCGGCTCCGCTGCGGCACGACCTCGATCGTCCCGAAGATGTTGACGTCTTGATAATGTTCCTTCGTCAAGTCGAGATCCCCGGAGAACTGTATGTCCATCACGGGATTGACCTGTGAGCGGATCCACGTGTTGCGCTCGATGCTCACGTCGAGCTCCATCGCCAGCGCGTTGTAGAGATTGAACGTCGTCGTGTCCTGCGCCGTCACGTGGATGCCGAAGCGCCGCTCCACGGTCTGTAGGTCGTCGTCGGAGAGCTCTACCTGCTCCAGCTCTGGGGAAGTGGTCTCTTCGGTGAGCATGATCTCCCCGCTGACCACGTCGACGTCTCCTCGAAGCTCGGGCTCGCGCGTCGTGCCGCTCAGGACCATGTTGCCGTTGACTACGAATTCGTACTCACGCGAATCGATGGCCAGGAAGTTGCTTGCGGTCAGATCGACGTTGAACTCGCCGAGTGTGAGCTCGGGGAGCAAAATCGTGCCGTCGCCGCGCACGTCACCCCCTCCGGAGCGAATGACGAAGTTGTTGACGGCCACCTCGTTCTGATCGAGTACGAAATCCGCCTGGATCGGCCCATAGGTGAGTCCCATCTCCGGAAGGCCCACCCGTCCATCGATATAGCGCGCAGTCCCGTCGAGCACCGGCGCGTCCAGCGTTCCGCTCACGTCGATATCTGCCGTCAGGCGCCCGGTCAGCTCGTTGATGGATTGAGGATCGAGGAACGGCTCGACCCACTGGACGCTGAACGAGTCGGCCGTAACGGCGAAGTCGACGGAGCGGTCCGTCAGGCCGCCGCTGACGCCGCCTTCCGAAAGCCGCGCCACGCGCAAGTCAAGGGGTATGTAGCCGACCGCGTCGAGCGTCGATCCGTCCTCGTGCGTGAGCAGTGCATCGATGTCTAGCCGGAGGTCGTCGTAATCGAGCGCCAGCTCGAGGTCGCCCACGCTCTCGTCAAACGTCGAGACGTCCGCATTGAGCGTGCCGGTCATTTCCGGCGCCTCCGCCGGTCCGGTCAGCGTCAGTGTGCCGTTGACGATCGCACCGAGCCCCTCGTAGCCGAGCACGTCGGCAAACGGCGCGACGTCGAAATCCTCTATCGTCATCACCAGATTTTGCTCATCATCCGGATCGATCACGCCGTCGATCGCAAGCTGCTGGTCATCCGAATACAGGAGCAGGTTGCGAATGCGGTATTCTTCGCCGTAGGAAATCGTGGCTTCCTGCAGCAGCTCCCATTGCTGTCCGTCGAGACTGAGCGTCAGCTCCTCGAGCACGATCCGGCGCTGATCCGGCGCCGTCTCCACGTGCCCCACCACGACGCCCGTGCGCTGCTCGTCGAGCGTAATCGTGCCGTCGAATTGGATGCCCTCGGGCGTGTAGGTCAGATTCAGGTCCGCCGTCTGGATAAGAAACTGCGGCAATGCGACGGCCGTGAAGTCGCCCTGTATTTCGGCGATGGTCACCTGGCGATCTCGGCCAATCTCTCCGGCGAGCGTCCCCTCGAATTCGGAGATACGGATATTATTGTAGATGAAGCTGCGAAGCGTGCCCTCTGCATCGAAGCGGAGCGTCCCGGGACGCCCGTAGATTCTCCCATTAAGGTAACCCTCCTCGAGCTGGAGGTTCTCTGCAGCCATGAGGTCTTGGAACGGCCGGAGGTCCCTCAGATCGGCCGTGAACCGGAAGTCCGAGGCGGTCGTGGTGTCGTAGGCCGCGATGACGCCGCTGCCGTCAAGGTCGCCCGCGGTCGAGCGAAGCAGCAGCGAATCCACGCGCAGTACACCGTCAGCAAGCAGGAAATCCGTGTAGAGCGTATCCATGTCGGCTCCCTGGTAGACGGCGTCGCCGGAAACGATGCTTCCCTCCAATGTCATCGTTTCCGGATCGGTGCCGCTCCCCTCCAAATCGAAGGCCGCACTGAAGCGCGACTGCAGCGTGTCGTTGCCGATGATGTCGGCCACGTCCACATTCGTCGCCGTGCCCGCGATGGAGTAGGTCGGCACATCCTGAAAGAATTGTCCGTTGCCCTCGAACTCTACCGATCCCTCCTCGAAGGTGAGATTCGCGTCGACCTGCACATCTCCGTTCGCGAGGCTGCCGGAGACCGTACCGGCCGTGAGCGTCGCGTCATTGATGACCGACCGATCGAAGTCTACCGTGCCCTCTACGTCCATCGTTTCAAGATCGAAGCCGCTGCCGCTCAAATTGGTGATTTCACCGGCCAGGTTGGTCTGCCACTCCGGATCGCCGGTCAGCGCGGCGATGTTGATCCCGGCGAAGGTGCCCTCCTGGACGGTGTAGGTGGGTATGTCCTGGAACGGCTGGATCGTCCCGCTCAGGCGCGTATCGCCCTCCGGCACGCTGAGCATTAGCTCCGCGTCAAATGTGCCGTCGTCGAGCCGACCGACTACCGACGCCGCATCGATCTGCTGTTCGTTGAGCCGCGAGGCGCCGAAATCGATCCGGCCCTCTACCGTCATCGTTTCCGGATCGAAGCCCGTTCCGGTGACAGCCAGCGTTCCGTCGAGACTACTTTCGAGCTCCGGGTTCCCGGTAAACGCCGCAAGATTGATGTTCTGGAACCGGCCCTGCGTCACCTCATAGGTCGGCACGTCCCGGAACGGCCGGACGCTTCCGGCAAGAGCCGCGCTGCCGTCGGGTACGTCGATGCCCCCGTCGAAGGTCAGCAACCCCTGGCGCAGCGCAACGTCGGCCGAGGCGGCCGTGATCTCCTGCTCGTTGAAGCGCGAGGGTGCCAGATCGATGCTGCCGTCCAGCCGCATGGATCCCGTGTCGAACCCGCGCACCGTAAACGTCGCGGTGCCGCTGAGATCGCTGCTCTGGTCCGGCTGATCGAGCAGTGCGCCGATGTCGACGTTCGTGAACTCACCCCGCGTGACGTTGAACGTCGGCACGTCGTCGAAGGGCCGCGTAACGGCCGCAAAATTGAAGCGCCCCGCCTCGGCCATGTCGGCCAACGCCGTCATTCTCAAGAGGCCGTCCTCAAGATTCAGATTCGCCGATCCCGCTTGTAGCCGGTAGCGGCCGTACGTCGACGGCTCCATCTCCAGCACGACCTCGGCCGTCATCGTCTGCGGATCCGATCCGACGCCCTCTGCGCGAAAGGTCCCGTTCACCGAGCTCGCCTCCGGATTTCCGAGAAGGGCCGCGAGGTCGACGTTCTCGAAACGCCCGCGTTGTACGGTGAAGCGAAAAGGATCCTCGAGCTGAGCGATTCCATTGGCGGCCAGCAGCCCATCCGGAAAGAGAAAGCGGAATCCGTAATCCAACTCCCCGGCCGTGAGCGCGAACTCGACGCTCCCATCGTTAATCGTATAGTCGTTGACGCTCGACGGCGCCATTGCAATGCTGCCTTCCATTTCAGCGGTTTGTGCAGCGAAGCCGCTGCCCTCCACGGTGAAGACGGCGTCGATGTCACTTTGCTGTCCCTCGAAGCCGATGCTGGCCAGGTTGAAGTTCGCCGTTCGTCCTTCGAGCCTGTAGGTGGGGATGTCGTCGAAAGGCCGCATCGTTCCGGAGGCGGTGACGGTGCTTCCGTTCCACGTCGTCGTAAGATCCGCCTGGGCGCGTCCGTCGTCGAAGAGTGCATCGAATTGGGCGCCGGCCAGTTCGATGCCGCCGAGGCGCGAGGCCGTCAGGCTTGCCTCCGCCGTTCCGTCGATCTGCTGGAGGTCGAATCCGTCGAGATCGACGTCGAAATCCGCGTTGAGGACCGTCTCGCGGGAGCCCGATCCCGCAAAAAAGGTGGGATCGAAGGAGCGGAGCCGACCGGTTCCTCGGTATTCGACCGGTCCCTCCGTTACCGGCGACACGCTGCCCGTTATGGTGAATGAGCCGCCGTCGGAGAGCATGGCCGAGGCGTCGACGTCTAGAAGTCGGCTGGATCCGCCGAGATGGAGGTCGATCGTAGCGCTGCGTGTGCCGTCCAGCCCGGGCACGAACGGCTGAAGGTCGCTGAAGGCAAGCGGGTCGGCATCCAGATCAAAATTGATGTTCTCGATGTCGTCGTCCTCTTCTCTCGGCAGCCTTAGGCGTCCTGCGGCGGTGACGTAGCTCGCCGGCGATTCCAGGATGAGTCCCGTAAGATCGACGTCGTTCTCGTCGAGAATGCCGCTGGTACGCAGATCCGTCCAGTAGTCGTGTCCGGGTGGCGAGTAGCTGCCGTGGAGCGTGTCCACCGTCGCATGCAGGAGATCGGCGAAGAGCATGTCGCGCGCATTCAGATTGAAGTTCTCCACGCGAAAGACCGAATCGCTCCGTGGGGGATCGTAGAAGGCGAGAAGCTCCCCGTCCGTGATGCGGCCCTCGTCAATCTGAAAGGTGAAGGCCGCCTGACCGGGGTCCGCTTCGGAGGTGTCCGCACCGAACGGCTCGAATAGATCCCAGGTAGAGTCCGCCCGCTGTCTTGCCCGCAGCACCGGACGAGCGAAGGTAATCTCCCGGAAATGAACGCGCTTCCGCAGCAGGCTCAGCAGGTTGTATCGGATGCGAAACGTGTCGATCGAGGCCAGCATCAGCGTGTCGACGTACATGGTGTCGAAGGTGGCCGCCTCGGCAGGGGAGCGGAGGCTGTCTTTGCGCACGTGACGGACGGTCTTCGGCGGGCCGGGAATCGTGTCGACGTAGATCGAATCGAGCCGATACATCCGGAGGTTGTCGAACTCGAGCCGCGTGATGAAATTGCCACGCAGCTCGTCGTACTCCGTTTCGGCTTCGGCGAATGGATTGCTGAGCGTGATTAGAAAGTCGGCAAAGTAGGTACCGCCCCAGTTCGTCTGCAGCGCCAGCACGAAAAGCAGGATCAGAACGACGACAGCTCCCGCAACCGATCCGGCAACGATCAGCGCGAGGCGCAGCGCGCGCCGCGCGGTCGACCGCTCCGCCTCCTGCCCGTTTCCGTCAGGCGCAGGTTCTCCAGGGGCATCGTCGCGGCCACCTTCCGAAGGATCGGTAGACCCCTGGCCGTGCGGACCTTGAGATATGTCCCGGTCGTCTCCCGCCATCTCGGCTCAATTCTCGCTCATTGTATGCTGTGCGTCGCACGCACGTCGACCCATTTCGTGTGTCGCTACGATCACTTAGAACGTCTGCCCGAGGCTGAGATGAAGTCGGAAGCGATCCCAGATGCTCGTATCGATGTCCTCGATCCCCCGTATGTCCCGATCCGGATCGGCCTCCGGGTGTCTCAAATGGTAAACCTCCTCCGGTGAGGCTAGATCTTCCAGTGTTGGGTTAATCTTGAAACCAAGATCGAGACGCAGAAAGCCCACCAGCGTCTCGTACCGCAGCCCCACGCCCGTGCCGAAGCGAAAGTCAGTGGGGCTGATGTCTCGGATTCTGAAGGTCTCCTCCCTCCAGTCGGCTGGAAAGACCTGTCCGACATCCAGGAAAACGGCGCCCTTCCAGGAGGGACCGAACATCGGGAAAGGCGTTCGAACCTCGACGTTTGCGGCGATCTTGCCGAGTCCCCCGGCCGGTTCGAGCCTGAAATTCTCGAATCTGACGTTTCCGTCATCGTCGAAGACGGGTTCGTTCTCGTCGTTCCGCATCGTATCGGCGCGGACGAACTTCGGGCCGAGATGGTCGGCGGGCCAGCCGCGCACGTCGTTCGCCCCGCCGGCGTAGTAGCGGATTCGGTCAAACCGATACTCAATCTGCGGTAAGTTCTGCCGGAGACTTTCGCCCCGCGGCCAGATGTTGCCCAGAAAGAGACGTCCCGTAACCGTGTAGCCGCCGCCGACCGGCAAATAGCCGATCAACTCGTTCTGGAGCTTGAAATAGTCGACGTCGTCCGGTAGTTGTACGATGACGCCCCCCAGCTCGGCCTGCGGCCGGATGCGAAAGCCGCGGGACGGTCGGAAATAGTCATCCACGCGGCCCAGGCTGGCGCTCAGGGAAAAGACGTTCTGCGTGAAGATGTCGATGTCACGCTGCACGCCGAGATCGACCGTATCGGGGATAATCAGATTCTCCGTGTCGCCCAGCGGGGTGGCGCGTGAGATCGAGTGGCGGAAGGTGATCGTGCGGAAATTGTAGATCGAATAAAGGAGCGTCGTATTCACCTCCACCTCCTCATAGCGAATACCAAGGCGATCGTCCTGTCCGCGGGTATACGAGGGGGACAGCGTACCGGAGAGCTTCCGTGAAAAGAGGTACGGCTGCCGAAGGCTCAATGAGGCGCTCTTCTGCTGCGCGGCGCCGAATCCGCCTACCTGTGCGGCGCCGTAGCCGGTCGAATACGTGGCCGATGCGGTCAGGAGCCGGGCGCCGCCGAGAAAATTCCGATGCGTCCAGCTGCCCTGCACCAGCGCGCCCTGATCGAGCCCGTAGCCCGTCTGCGCCGTCACGTGCCGAGGCCGCGCCTCCCGCAGGCGGTAGCGGACCACCACCGTGCTGTCCTCCGGCTGCTCCGGTACCTCCGCAATGGCTACTCGGAAAAGGTTCAGCTCGAACAGCTCCTGCTGTCCTTCGGCCAGCCGTTCGGCCGAAAACCGGTCCCCGACACTTAGCGGCAGCTCGCGCAGCACGACGGCGTCGGATACCGACTCATTGCCCTCAATCTCGATCTCCGAGACGTAACCGCGCGGTCCGGAATCCACGTGGAAACGCAAGTCCACCGTATTCGCGCTTGAATCCACCCGCGCGTCTCGGTTCACGCGTGCAAAGGCAAAACCGGAATTCTTGTACCACGAGAGCACCTGATCTTGCAGCCGGACGCCTTCGAATTCCGTATAGCGATTCCCCGTCTCCAGCGATACCTGATCCCGGAACTCAATCCAGCTCTCTCGGAGCGCTCCTTCGAGTCCCTGTGCCACGTACGTATCTTCATCCGAAAAGAACCCCACGTCCTGGATGATGAGGGGCGGCCCTTCGCGTATGGTAAAGATGATGTGGATCGAATTCGATGAGGTGTCTACCTGCGAGGCCGGATAATCGATGGTCGGATGCAGGAACCCATTGCGTTCGTAATAGCGCTCCAGCCGCACGACGTCTCGCTGCAGTTCGATGGGTTCGAAAGGGAACTGAGGTGCGTCGACGAAGGGTAGGAAGCGCGTGACGCGGTCCCAGAAGCCCGGCTCGGCGTGCCAGATGTGATCCTGTAGGGCACTCGGAGTGAGAGTCGAACCTTCGACGAACCGAAACGATATATCCCGAACGGTTGTCTCGCTGTTGATCGCCGAGAGCGGCACCTGGCCGGCGGCCGTAGCGGCCGTGACGGCTGCAAGAAGCAGGATTGCTGCCGCACGGCGCGAAATGTGCGTACGTCGCGAAGTTATCCTCTCCATCAGCGAGACGCCGCTTCGTCTTCTTGCATCGGCGTAGATCGGTCCTCGGGCTCGGCCGTGTGCCCGTTTTTTTCAGAGGCGCTCTCCGCCACCGCTCTTTCCATCCGCTCGCGCTCCTTCTTGAGCCGCAGCATGCGCATGCGCTTCTCGTTCAGGACGGCGATGAGTGCGCCGAGGACCAGGACGACGCCCGAATAGTAGATCCAGAACACGAACGCAATGATGAGACCGAAGGCCTCGCCGAGCGTCCGAAAGATCTCCTGGCCTTCCATCCCCGGCACCATATAGCGGTCAAAACGCCCGACGCTCGTGGCATAGAAGGTGAAGGTCAGCTTGGCCGCCTCCCAGAGCACACCGGTCACCAGCGCTCCGACCAGCGCACTGCGTTTCGGAGGATGCGGCTGCGGTACGAAGTAGAAGAGTTGGAAGAACATGGCCGTCGAGAGCAGATACGGAATCAAAATCGAAAGCCATTGAAAGGCCTGCCGCCAGCCTTCGCGCAGCCATACGTAGTCGAGACCGAAACGCTGCGCCATCTCGAGGCCACCCTGCTGGATCGACTGGGTCATCAACGAGACGCCGACCGTCAGCAGAAAGAGCAGACCGACCTGTCCCGCCATGCGGATGTCGAACAGGTACCCGCGCACGACACTGCGATGTCGGTGCCATTCCTCCTGAAAGACGTTGCCGATCACCACGCGCAGCGTCGTGAAAATGGTCATCGCGGCGAAGATCAGCGCGAAGATGCCCAGTCCCGTAAAGAACGTGCCGGCCTCCTGAAGGCGATCGATGAAATCGAGCAGTACCCGGCTGCGCTCGAAGGAGGGAATGTATTCCTGGATATAGCGCGAGACGCTCGCGAAGGCGTCTTCCTGTTGCAAGATGCGCCCGAGGATACCTGTCGCGAGAATGATGATGGGGACGATCGTTATAAGCGCCTTGAAGGCAATCGCCTGCGCCCATAAGAAGATGTCCTTCTCAAAGAGGTGTCGATAAACGCCGCCAAAGTAATACGACAATACCTCCCGGAAGCGATGCAGGTATGTCGAAATAGAGGCCATGCGGGATTACGTCGAATTGCGTCGTGAGACATAGAAACCAACCGATTCCCATTAGACGCGAGTTCCGATTTCTCGGTAACGAAGCCGTCTTTACAGGGCTGGGACGCGGCGCGGCCGCTTCCTATGCTCAGGCGGTTGCCTTACGCTCTTCGAACAGCGGTGCGGCATTCCGTGCGACGGTATCCCTCGTGATGCGGCAAGCGGCCACATTTGGATGAGAATGCATGTCATACATGATATCGACCATAATCTGCTCCATCACGGCGCGCAGCCCACGGGCGCCGGTTCCCAGCTCGCGGGCCCGCTCGACGATCACTTCGAGGGCACCCTGGTCGAAGACGAGGTCGACGCCGTCCATCGCAAATAGCTTCTGGTACTGCCGCACGAGCGCGTTCTTCGGCTCGATCAGAATCTGGTGCATGGCGTCGTTCGAGAGAGGATCGAGCGCTGATATGACGGGAACCCTGCCGACGAGCTCGGGGATCAGCCCGAATTTCAGGAGGTCGTCGGGCTCCGTGTAGCGCAGAATGGCTGGATCCTTCTTATCGAACTTCTTCTGCACGTCGGCCATAAATCCGATCGTGTTCGCCGAGAGCCGATGGGCGATGATCTCCTCCAATCCGTCGAAAGCGCCGCCGACAATGAAGAGGATGTTGCGCGTATCGATGTTGATGAGGCTCTGCTCGGGATGCTTCCGGCCGCCCTTCGGCGGCACGCCCGACACGGTGCCCTCAAGTATCTTCAGGAGCGCCTGCTGCACGCCCTCACCCGATACGTCTCGCGTGATCGAGGCGTTGTCGCCCTTGCGGGCAATCTTATCGATCTCGTCGATGTAGATGATGCCGCGCTCCGCCCGCTCGACATTGAAATCCGCCGCGTGGAGCAGGTGCGCCAGGATGCTCTCGACGTCTTCGCCCACGTAGCCGGCCTCGGTCAGGGCGGTCGCGTCCGAAATCGAGAAAGGCACCTCCAAGATCCGCGCGAGCGTGCGAGCGAGGAGCGTCTTGCCGACGCCCGTCGGCCCGACGAGCAAGATGTTGGATTTCTCCAGCTCAACGTCCTCGTACTCGTGCAGGTACTGATCCGAGTCGATGCGTTTATAATGGTTGTAGACCGCGACCGCAAGCGACTTCTTGGCACGATCCTGCCCGATCACGTATTCGTCGAGCGCGCTCTTGATCTCCTGCGGCGTCAGGTGCTGGCCCTTGGTCGGACCGCGTCGAGTGGAAGGGACCGTCGGCTGCTGGTAGGTAGCCAGGTCGCTGCGCACGATGCCCGCCGCGTCGTTGATGCATCGATCACAGATGTAAACTTCTGGGCCGGCGACCATGGACGTCACCTCGTGAGCCGTGCGCCCACAGAAGGAGCAGCGGATCACGTCGTCGCCTCGTCGATTACTCATGTCGGCAGGGTAGTGTCAGCAGGTGGATGGCAGTCGCGATCGAAAGCCGGCGTTTCTAAGTATCGCTGGCACGAAAAGTTAACTTAAGCGATGCCGCCGTGCAGATGCCCGATCGTACGCAACAATCTCTCTACGATGAATCCTCACAATCACTCAGTACGATCGATCGCCGTCCGCGGTTCGCGGCGTTCTCGAGTGGAAAGCACCTCCAGCGCGCTAAGATAGGCACCGAAGGCCGCATCCTCCAAACCGTGCTACGCTCCGGCGAGCCTCGGGCGCGGAGGTCCCATCATCCGAAAATCGGCCAGAATACGCCAAATCGGAAGCGCTGGGCCGGCAGCGGATAGACGGGCACAATCAGGTTTCCGGTCATCAGCGCCGTGCCGGAGAGCGCATTTTCATAGACGAAAAACAGAGTCGCGTCTCGCACCCGAGCCTCGGCACCGACGTGCAGCATGTGGGATGGTCCGATGATCCGCGCTCCCTCCACAGGAACAATCAACAGCCCGGTTTGCGGGTGAAGCATTCGGCTCCGCATCGACGACCATGCGATGCCCTCGGCGTAGGCATCGACGTCCAGATCGCCCTGGAACAGCACGAACCGCGCACCGAGGCGCGATCGTCCGGAGACCGACGGCATGCTGTCGGCCATCCGACGCGTCAGTGCGTCCCCGGTCCTCGGAAAACCGCGTAGGGTCGACTGCGCGGTCGCATACATGCCGCGTTCGGCATCGCGCCGCCACCCCAAGGCCGCGTACCCGCCGAGCACGTCCAGGTCCTCGGCGGGCGCCATGACCGCAGCCGAGTCGTCTCCGACGGCGAAGTAATCCCACGGCTGCATGCGCCGGCTCGCGAACCCGCCCACCTGAACGCGGAACGGTCCCGCTCCCACGGCGAACGACGCCGAGACGTGCAGGAAGCGGCTGGATAATGAGCCGAGCGACCCCGCCGCACCGGAGAGTGACCCAAAGCCGGACTCCGCCACCACGTCCGACGGGTCGTCAGACATCGCTGCCGAAGCCTCGACGACCACCGCACCAAGCCGGCTTGAGACGCCGGCGGCCCCGACCGGCCGCACGCGGCCATTGTAAGCGACCATCCCTGCATCGAGTGCCGCTAGCCATCCTCCCGCCCGCAGGGTATCCCGGATGGATGCGTGAATGCGCCCGCGCGAGGCGTCCGGATGGGCAAATCCATGCCGCGGCGACACGCCGTCCCGCCAGGCCGATACAGCCACCGCGAGCCGGTGTCCGGCCCTGTGCACGAGCGGCTGCGCGATCTGCAGCCCGACGCGATCCGAAGCCGTCCCGAGCGTGTCAAGCGGCGTCGTGTAGCGAAACGTCTCGGCCGTCCAGAAGAGCGAGACGGTGGATGGCTGTCCGATCAGCCGCATTCGAGCCTTCGCCGCCAGGTCATTTCGGACGATGCGCCGCCAGGCGTCGGGGCTTTCGACCGTCGCTCCGGGGCGGATATAAATCGACTCGAAATTGCCCGGATCGGGAATCACGCCGCCGTGCGCCCCCACGTTTCGTCGATTGTGGAGATTGAAGATCTCCACGGACCAGTCGAGCTGCTCATAGCGAATGCGCAGAAGAACCTGGCGGGCGCGGCGAAGCCGACTGCCCGGATACTCGCCGTCTGCAGCTCGCCCCGAATAGGCTCCGAGCACGTTCAGGACGCCCGCATTGCCGAAAAGCGGCCGCTGTCGATGCTGCGCATGGACGGCGTCGATGCTCTGGAGCCCGTCGCCGCCGCGCCAGTACTTCGCCTCCGTTACCGGCTGCGGCTCCGCGAAGGGACGCACCCTCGTCACGACGCCGGCCGAAGATCCGAACTGCGTCGGCCGAAGCTCCGGCGGTTCGACGATCGCCAGCGGGACGAGTTGATGCGCCGGCCGCCCCGTGAAGAGATGCGTGAACGGAAGATCATTGAATGAGAGGCTCGATGCATGCGGCGGTAAGCCTCGGAAGCTCCAACCGTCCGGCCACCCCGTCGTGCCGAACCAGTACGTGAACGACCCCGGTTCGCGGCCGATCAGCTCGACGAGATCAAGTGCCGGGAGCAGGGCGGGGAGGGAATCGGTCAGCACCCGGCCCCACCAGATCACATCGAACCCGACCGGCGGGCGGGTGGGGACCTGGCGCGTCGCGGCCAAGGTGGTGTCGGCGAGGGAGGTGTCGGCGACGGTCGCGTCCGTGAGCGTAGTATCGGTCGGTGCGAAATCCGCGCCCGTCGTGTCCGCTACCGTCGTATCCGCGCCCGTCGTGTCGGTGATCGTCGTATCGGCCGCCGTCGTGTCCACTACCTGCGCGGCGACCGCTTGGAGGCCGCCGGCGAAAATCAGTACGACGGCCGCCGTCAGCACGCGGTGCGCACGGCCGGCGCGCGGCCCCGATGCAGGCGTGGCCACTCCGCTCACTTGCGCCGTCGGAGATAGGAGAGATTCTCGGCGGTGAACGGCTTCGCGGTCACGTCAAAGTCCCGATAGAAGGCACGGCTATCGCAGGTATTACCTTCGACGAGCATTTCAAACTGATCCGGCGAGATCGGCAGCAGTCCGGTACGGCCGAGCGTCTGGACCGCCGGCCGCATGACAGCCATCGCCACCGGGATCTTTTTCTTACGACCGTGACCGACGCCGTCCGTGATGCGATCCAGGAGTTCTTTGTAGCTCATCAGCTCCTGACCGCCGGCCGGATAGGTCCGGCCATTCGCGGCCTCCAGCGTGAGGGCCTGGACAAACGCCGCGGCAACTTCCTCGATCGAAATCGGCTGCATCTCAAATTCCCCATCGCCGAACACCGGCAGAACAGGAAACGGCTTTACTAACTGTCGCGCGATCCGAGAGGCGAATTCGGGATTGTCCGGGCCCGGATCGCCGAAAATCAGCGTTGGCTGGAAGATCGTCCAGTGGGAAAAATCGGCTTCCTTAACGTACTGCTCGGCCTTCCACTTCGTGCGCTGATAGTCCGAGACGCCGTCCGACCGCGCGCCGTTGGAACTCATGTGGATGAACGTCGTGACGCCGGCATTGACCGCCTCGTTCACGACGGCCTTCGTCCCTTCATAGTGGACGGACTCGAACGTCATGCCCTTCGATGGCTTCTCATCGATGATGCCGACCAGATGGACGACCGCCTCGCAGTCCGCCATCGTCCCGTCGAGCGACGGCGGATCCGTGATGCTGCCCTCGACCTGCTCCACATTCGCGCTCTCCACTGAAAGCTGCCGCGGCTTTCCGCGGACGAGACACCGCACATTGTGCCCGCCCCGGATGAGCTCCCGAAGGACGTACGAGCCAACAAACCCCGTCGCGCCGGTAAGATAGACGTTCATGATCGTGCTCGTTGCTGGTTACAAGGTTACTCGTTGCTCGTGCCGTCCGGTCTCGCGAAACCTGCAACTTGCAACTTGCAACCTGCAACCAACTGCTTTAAGAAACCGTCGTCGTTGCCTTATCCCCCTTCATGCGCAGCTCGAAATCCCGCATACCGAAGGAGGTCCCCACGGCAAGAGCCGCCGCGAGCATCGGATTGTCCACCGGCACGGTGCGGGTCTTATTCGCTACCTCCTCGAAGGGCACGCTCGTCAGGCGGTTGTCCTGTAGCGCGACCATCCTCCCGAAAGCTCCCTCGGCGACCATGGATGCGGCATAGGTGCCGAAGACGGTCGCCAGATTCCGATCGTAGGCCGTCGGCGTACCGCCGCGCTGCATGTGTCCCAGAATCGTGGTGCGCACCTCGCTGCTGACGCGCGCGGCAAGCTCTCTCTCAAGTACTTTGCCGACGCCGCCAAGGCGAATGGTGTCCGTACTCTCCTCGACGTGCTGCTGCACGGTCAACGTACCGTCGCGCGGCCGCGCACCCTCGGCGACGACGATAATCGTAAAGCTCTGCCCGCCGCTTTCGCGCTCCCGGCAGACGCGCACGACGTCCTCGATGTCGTACTCGATCTCGGGTATGAGGATTACGTCGGCACCGCCGGCCACCCCGCCGTAGAGCGCGATCCATCCCGCGTATCGCCCCATCGTCTCCACGATCATCACCCGATCGTGGCTCTGCGCCGTCGTGTGCAGCCGATCGACGGCCTCCGTTACGATCGACACGGCCGTATCGAATCCAAACGTCCGATCCGTTGCCATCAAATCGTTGTCGATCGTCTTCGGAACACCCACCATATTGAGGCCCATTTCCGAGAGCCCCTGCGCCACGGACATCGTGCCGTCGCCGCCGATCACGACGACCGCATCGAGACCGATCGCCCGGGCATACTTTCGGACCTCGGCCGAGACGTCGGCGTGTCCGCGCTTGTAGTAACTGAATGGGTTCGCCCGATTGCTGGCCCCGAGAATGGTGCCGCCGCGCGTGAGGATTCCACTTACGTCCCGATACGACAGCGGCATGATGCGCTGCTCGATCAACCCCTGAAACCCGTCCTCAATCCCGATTACTTCCGCATCGTGCTGGAGGATGAGGCACTTGGTCACGGCTCGGATCACCGCATTCAATCCGGGTGCGTCGCCGCCGCCGGTCAATACTCCGACGCGTAAACTCCTCGCCATAAATCTTTGGATGTGTAGTCGTAGGTCATCGTCGGATGCCTGAAAAGAACTCCGACGCGGCTCGTTCCTATATAGCGGATGTTAAAAAAAGGGACGGACTCCGTTGGCGATGATTAGAACGAATATGATAAAGGCGCTAATCCTTGGGCACCTCAGGGCCCGCACCGGCTCATGAACAGCCACGAAGAAAGAGCGAACGCCCAGCCTACCGTCGGCATCGTGATGGGCGTGGCGGGAGTGGGCAAAACGTCCGTCGGCCGTCGGGCCGCCGGGCGGCTCGGTTGGGATTTCCTCGACGGCGACGCATATCACCCGGCCGACAATGTCGACAAAATGAGCCGTGGGATCGCACTGACCGACGCGGACCGCCGGCAATGGCTCGATACGCTGCGCAGCTTCGTAGAGGAGCGCGCCGCCGACGATCGGCCGACGGTCATAACGTGCTCGGCCCTCAAGAAGGCCTATCGTCACGCGCTCGTCGATGGGGTCGATCGCACGCTGGTTATCTACCTCAAAGCGCCGCCGAGCGTCGTACGCGAGCGGATTGAAGAACGCACGGGACATTTCTTCGACGGCGACCTGCTCCAGAGCCAATACGATGACCTGGAAGAACCGGAATCCGGCGTCACGATCGATGCGACCCAGCCGTTCGACGCCGTCGTCGATGCCGTCGTGCGAGCGCTATCTCCTCGAAGGATTCGGTGATCCGGCTCCGTCACCCTGCGCGTTCAGGCGACTCCTTCACCCAATCTCGCCAACCGACGTCTCCATCCGGCCCCTCATCCGTTTCCATTACCCGACGTCCTCACCCGGTTCCTTTACCGCGTGCCCGCCGAACTTCCGCCGCATGCCCGCGAGCATGCGATGCGCGAACGACGTCTCGTCGCGGGACTGGATTCGCTGGAGGAGGGCGGTCGTGATCACGGGCGCAGCCACGTTCAGATCGATCGCTTCGCGAACCGTCCATCGACCCTCGCCTGAATCCGGGACGTAGGGCGCGATCTCGGCGAGGTCGGCATCTTCCGACAGCATGTCCGCCGTCAAATCTAGCAGCCACGAGCGGATCACGCTTCCCTGCCGCCAGATCTCGGCGACGCCGTGCAGGTCAAGCGCGAACTCCTCCTTCTGCTTCATCACCGCAAACCCCTCTGCATAGGCTTGCATCACACCGTATTCGATGCCGTTGTGCACCATCTTCACGAAGTGGCCGGCGCCGGTCGGACCCACGTGTCCCCATCCTTCCCCGTCGTTGAACGCCAGCGTGTCGAGCGCCGGCGCGAGGCGCTCAACCGCATCCGCGTCACCGCCGACCATCAAACTGTAGCCGTGTTCGAGCCCCCACACGCCGCCGCTCGTGCCTACGTCGATGAGGCCAACTCCGTGCTTTGACAGCTCCCGGCTCCGGCGCAGCGTGTTGCGATAGTCCGAATTCCCGCCGTCGATCAGCACGTCACCGTCCTCGAGGTGGGGGAGGAGTGCCGCTAGCACGCCCTCAACAGCATTTCCCGCCGGTACCATCATCCAAATGTGGCGAGGCCCCGTGACGTGTCGAACGAGCGCCTCGATCGAGACGGTGCCGTTGAGCCCCGACGAAAGCAGTGGGCGGACGAGATCCTCGTTCAGATCGTATCCGACCACGTCGTGCCCGTCTCGAAGCAGGCGAAGGGCCATATTGCCCCCCATCTTGCCGAGACCGATCATACCGATTTGCATGCTGCTATAGATGTGTGATGAGGAAGGATGGAATCACTTCGCCGCCTCGCCCTCCTTGACGGCCCGCGCGTATTCGTCCGCCTCGTCCTTATCCGCGAAAATCGTCACGCGGTCGTAGGCACCTTCGTCCGTCCAATTCTCCGAGAGCCGGCGATCGGCATCATAATAGCGCTCGCCGCCCGCCGTATTTTCGAATACGGCATGCTTCGACAGTTCCGGGATCCGTTCGAAGAGGCCGCCGAGATCGCCGCCGTTCGGCACGCGCGCGACTTCCTCGAAACCTTCGATCGGTTCGTCGGCCCGCTCTCGCGGCACGAGGTCCAGCCGGTACAGCCCGCGGTTCCTATCGACGGAAAGAACGTGCAGGCTGGTGGTGGCCTTCGACTTTTCGAGCGGCCGGACGGGCTGCTGTGCCCGTACGCTGGTCGAGGGCTCGCTGTCCAGCGGCTTGCCGGCATGCTCACCCTGTCGTGGTATGTCGTCGTAGGGGCGATCCATTGGGTCTGTTGGATGGTTGGCGTTGGAAAACGGTTCGGATGGTGATGCCATTGTCCTACTCGCCGTGCTTCTGCATTATACCGGTTGGATCTTTACCAAGGTGTGAAACTCCGCGTGTGGTGGCGCCGCCTATGCCGTCGACCGGCCGTAAACGGCCCCATTTGACTGTAAAGCAGTCCCCGGCTATTTTGGCCCGTTCGCGAAAATGTGCTCGCACTGTATTCGACGCCCACCCATTAGCGCGTCGATCGGCGACTCCCCCCACCTCGGAAGTCGCCCGCACATAGGATGTTGCGTACATTCAGCGCCCACTGCCTCCATCATACTCATGCTGACTGCCTGCCGCCGTTCGATTGGAGCGGGGATTGCAACGGTCTTGCTTGCAGCAATGGTTTTTCCCTGGCCGGCCGACGGACAGCTGGCGAAAGTCCACCTTCAGGAAAGGCCTGCCAAAGGCTCGACGACCAATCTGTTCGCGACCTGGGAAGGTGGTGAGCGGTTGGATGGTCTGATGGTGGAAGTCCCCGCCGACTGGTCGGTTGTTTCCGCCTCCTTTCTCCGGGAGGCGTTCCGATCGGTACCCGGACGCCTAATCGCCCTCGACGCCCGTCGCTATCGCGTTCTCCTCGAGAAATCCCTGGACGATCCCGCCGAGATCGTACTTACCCTGCAGGTGGGAGGTAGCTATGCGGCCGAACGGCTGGACGTGATACCGATCGTTCGGTCCGCGGAGCGTCGATCGCTCGGCATCAGCGAAACGGTGCGTGCTGTCGAGTCGGTGACCGACCCCCAGGAGCAGATCCTCAGCTTCGCGGCCGACGAGGCCGAGCCCATCGCCTTTCGGCGGGACGCGGTACCTGAGCTTCACGTCCGCCGCCCGTTCTCATTATCCTTCTGGATGAAATCCACCGGTCTCGGCGAGATCGTCCTTTCCACCTGGGACGGTGCGGACCACGCCTCCTATCCAGTTGAGATCGTCGTCGATCGTGCGGGACGGTTGCGGGCGTTCCGAGGTCGACCCGGTGAGCATCAGTCCCTCGGATCCACCGAACCGGTCGCCGACGGACACTGGCATCGGGTCCACCTGGTGAACGATCCCGCCGACGGCTGGCTGCGACTGATGGTCGACGGGAATGGCGTCGACTCGCTCTACGCCCCGGTGCCGCCGGACATCCGGAGTACGCAGCCCCTTGTGCTGGGCGGACGGGCCGACGGCGAGAACGCCTATTTTGACGGACTGAGCACCTACTCCGGGTCCATCGACGAACTCAATGTTGCGACGGAAGACGCCGCCGGCGAGCCTGCGGCGCTATCGGTCGGCTTTGAATCCCGGATGTCGCCCGATTTGCTCGAGCGTCCCGTTCGCGGCGTAGAGCGGATCGACTCGGATCGCTTCTCGGGCGAAGAGATCCAGAACCTGCGGGTTGACCACGTGCCGGACGGCGTAATCCTTAACTGGACGTCCTCATCGCCGGACGTGCAGGAATTCGTCGTCGAGCGGTCGGGAGACGGCTCGTCATTTGAGGAAATCGCCCGCGCCGCACCGACGCCGGACGGCGTGTACCAGCTTCACGACGACGGAGCCGGGTCGGGCGTCGTATACTATCGTGTTCGCCAGATTCTTAGTGACGAAGTCGAGCGCGTCTCCGGGACGATCAAGGTCGGCATCGGCGGCGAGCAGCCGCATTCGGCCGTGCTGATCGGCAACTATCCCAACCCGTTTAACGCGACGACGACCATCACCTACGAAGTGCGCCAGACCAGCGACGTGCAACTCGGCATCTGGGATCTCTCGGGCCAGCCGGTTCAGGCGCTCGTCGATCGTCGACAGAGTCCGGGCACCTACCAGGCACGTTTCGAGGCGGACGGACTGCCGAGCGGTACCTATTTTGTGCGCCTCCGCACGCCCGGCGGTCTCGAGTCGCACAAGGTGATTCTGACGAAGTAGAACGAACGCCCCCGCCGCCCGGTAACGAGCAACGAGCAACCAGCAACGAGCAACGCCGCATGCCCACCCCCATCAGCCCGGAGAAGTCCACGTTCACGCCCTACATCCCGGCGTCGCAATCACTGCCTGAGATAACGGTTAAGGCGTTGATTCTCGGTTTTTTGCTCTCGGCCGTCCTCTCCGGTGCAAATGCCTACCTCGGTCTTAAGGTCGGCATGACGGTATCGGCTTCGATCCCGGCCGCCGTCATCTCGATGGCGATTCTTCAGTTCTTTCGCGAGTCGAACATCCTGGAGAACAACATCGTGCAGACGGCCGCCTCGGCGGGCGAGTCGCTGGCTGCCGGCGTGATCTTCACGCTTCCGGCGCTGATCATGCTGCAGTACTGGCAGGGCTTCCCGTTTCTTGCCACGATGGCGATTGCGCTGACTGGAGGCGTGCTCGGAGTGCTCTTTACGATACCGCTCCGGCGAGCACTCATCCTCGAAGCCGACCTCCAATTTCCGGAAGGCGTCGCCACCGGTGAGGTGCTCAAGGCCGGCACGGAAGGCGGCGAGGGCGCCAAGTACATCGCGATTGCGGGACTCGCCGGTGCACTGTTGAAACTCGGCCAAACCGGTCTCCAGGTCATCTCCGACTCGGCCGAGGGAGCGGTCCGGATGGGTCGTTCGATCTTCGGCTACGGCAGCGAGCTCGGCGTGGCGCTGCTCGGCGTCGGCTACA
>CAZQAS010000040.1:0-24500 GCA_964591285.1 uncultured Rhodothermales bacterium | reverse complement strand
GTACATACGAAAGGCTACGCCGTGATCAGCATAGCCCTTCGACGCGAACCAGATAGTACTGGTCCGCTTACATCTCGTTTTTTTGTTCCTGAACTTCTACGCGAATATCTTGCGCCTTTCGCTTCAACTCCTGCATTCCCTTTCGAACGCGCGTACCCGCAGCCTTATTACCTTTCTGATAGAACTTCGTAAAATCCTCCTCCAAAGACTCGACGAAATCCTTCAGCTCTGTAAAACGGCTCATCGTGTTACCTCCTATCAATTGTGAGATGAGGGTGCTGGAAACTGGCTGTGGCATTGTATCGAACATAAAGTAACGCCCTGCGCGTGTCAAGTTTGAAGTATGCGAGCATATCACGTACTCCTCTCGGCGCCCACAGCCGGTCCTCAGCCGTCCGACTGCTGTATTGTCGTCCCGACTGGCCCGCCTGGATCCGCCAATCTTGTCGTGTTCGTAAGCAGGACCGAAAGGCCGTCCTCAAGCACGCGTTCGAGTCCATCTTGATCCGAAACGGCACTCTGCAGCTTGGAATGTCCCAGGTCGATCTGCTTCATTGGCTTCCCTCCTCCCATCACGCCGGGCAGATTCGTATTCGTGAAGAAGACGACCTCGACCTCGTTCTTGCCGAGGAGCTTCGCAACCGCGCACACGGCATCCGGAAGCGGCACCTCACCGATCCTTCCCGATGATTCGTCGCGCGCAAAGGCCGCGAGAACCGGTACGATGCCCTGTTCGGCCAGCCTCTTCACCCACGCACCGCGGTCCGCCGTAAGCTGGCCATTCCGCATTAACAGCGTGCCGCGCTGCGTACCGAAGACACCGACTGTAGCGACGACCGCATCGTTTAGTACGGCCACGATATGCTGGTTCAGCCTCCGAGCAGCCTGTTCGACGATCCGGTGCTCCTCTATAGATTCGACCGGGATAACCCCGGCCTCACGGCGCCGGAAGATGCCCTTCGCCTCAAGGAGCCGTTCGGCAGCTTCGGCACTTCCGTGCACGACGATTGGCACCGGCCTCATTCTTACTTTGGCGAGAGCCTGCGCGAGACTTTGCAGGAACAGCACGTCGCCGGCGTGATAGTCATCCAGATATAGTATGTGATTCCTTTTCTGCTCCATTTGGTTGGCTTCACTAATGGTATCCGGATATCCGCCTGGAGGTCGGTTGGATCTCTTTCCGCCGCCCGCGTTCCGGTGACATAGGAGTGTCAGCCTGCGGCCCGACCTTGTTGGATAAGAGCGGTCGCTGTTCCGGGATCCTTCCAGGAATCAGGTTGCATTTTCAGGGACGCAGCATCCTGGAGGGCATGCTTTCCGGCAGTAGCCGGCCACCACCCGGCCGTTGATAACAAGCTTTCCACAATCGTTGATACGAATGCCCACCATGCGTTCTTTCGAAGCGACGATTTGATGATAAGTATTTCTGCGCATGTGCGACTTTAACCACCTTCATTGCCATACTCAGTACTCCCTCCTGGACGGGGCGGCCCGTATACAGGCGCTCGTAGATAAGGCGGCAGCGGCGGAGATGTCCGGTATCGCTATTACCGATCACGGAAATCTCTATGGCGTCCCCGAATTCTATACGTCGGCACGGAAGGCCGGCATCAAGCCGATCATCGGCTCTGAGTTCTACCTCACCCCGGATGGGATGACCAGCCGCCAGGACCGCACCCGTTATCACCAGGTCCTCCTGGCAAAGAATGAGCGTGGCTACCGCAATCTAATCAAGCTCTCCTCTCTCTCCTTTACCGACGGCTATTATTACAAACCGCGCATCGACCGGGACGTCCTCAAGCGACACAGCGACGGTTTGATCGCGACAACCTGTTGTCTCCAGGGCGAGGTTCTACAGGCCATTCTGCACCGGGGCGAAGAAGCCGCCCGCGCTATCTTCGAGGAGTATCTCGAAATTTTCGGGAGCGACTACTACGTCGAGATTCAGGACCACGGCATCCAGGACCAGAAGCGATGCAATGCCGTGCTGCTTCGGTGGGCCAAGGAGTATGGCGTTCCGGCAATCGCAACGAACGACGTACACTATATAGAAGAGGAGGACGCCGCTGCACAGGACGTGCTGCTCTGTCTGCAAACAGGCAAGGATCTCTACGATCCGAACCGTATGCGGTTTGAGAATGATCAATTTTACCTGAAGACGGCAGACGAGATGCGCACGGCTCTCGGCGATCTTGATGCCGTCGTGCGCGACGCCGCTCTCGACACCACGCGGGAGATCGTCGATAAATGCGACCTTGAGCTGTCTATGGGCAAGCTCCTGATGCCGCACTATCCGATTCCGGACGAGTTCGGGGAGGATATGGACGCCTATCTGCGTCACCTCGTTTTTGAACGTGCCGGTGAGCGATATCCAGAGATGAGTCAGGATGTCGTGGAGCGATTGAACCGCGAGCTCGGCATCATCGAGGAGATGGGCTATGCCGGGTACTTTCTCATCGTTCAGGACTTCACGTCGGCGGCGCGGCGTCTGGACGTGCGCGTCGGTCCCGGGCGAGGCTCAGCCGCGGGCAGCGCGGTCGCGTACTGCCTGGGAATCACGAACATCGATCCGCTCAAATACGATCTGCTGTTCGAGCGCTTCCTGAATCCCGAGCGCGTGTCGATGCCCGACATCGATATCGATTTCGACGACAGGGGACGCGCGAAGGTCATCGACTACGTCGTCGAAAAGTATGGCCGTCAGAATGTGTGTCAGATCGTGACCTTCGGAACGATGGGCGCGCGCTCGGTCATCCGGGATGTTGCGCGCGTGCTCGGCATTCCGCTAAGCGAAGCTGACAGGATCGCGAAACTCATTCCGGAAGGGCCGAAGGTAGATCTTCAGACGGCCAAATCGGATGTCAAGGAATTCCGCGAGCTGGAGAAGAGCGGCGATCCGGAGATTCGGAAGCTGCTGCACTACGGTCAGGTGCTCGAAGGATCGGCACGTCACACGGGCGTACACGCGGCAGGCGTGATCATTGCCCCCGGTGACGTCAGCGAGTACGTACCCGTCGCGGTCGCGCGCAGCAAGGGCGATGAAGTGGTGACCACCCAGTACGACGGTAACTGGGTGGAGTCCTTCGGCCTCCTGAAGATGGACTTCCTCGGCCTGAAGACGCTGACGGTTCTGAACGATGCGCTCGACCTCATTGAGCAAAACCACGGCACGCGCATCGACATTGAGGAGATTCCGCTTGACGACGAGAAGACATTCGAACTCTTCCAGCAGGGGGATACCGTCGCCATCTTCCAGTTTGAATCCAGCGGCATGCGCGAGTGGCTGCGGAAGCTCAAGCCAACCTCGCTCGACGACCTGATCGCCATGAACGCCCTCTATCGTCCCGGGCCCATGGACCTCATCCCGAACTACATCGACCGGAAGCATGGGCGCGAGAAAGTCGAGTTTCCACACACGATGCTCGAGCCGGTACTGAAGCCGACGTACGGCATTCCGGTCTACCAGGAGCAGGTGATGCAGATGGCCCAGGTGATGGGCGGCTATTCGCTCGGCGGCGCCGACCTGCTGCGCCGGGCGATGGGCAAGAAGAAGCAGTCCGAGATGGACAAGCAGCGCGCCAAGTTCGTCGAAGGCGCGAAGCAGCGGGACGTTAGCGAAAAAACGGCGAACGACGTCTTCGACATGATGGCCAAGTTCGCCGGCTATGGCTTCAACAAGAGCCACAGCGCCGCCTATTCCGTCGTGGCCTACCAGACGGCGTACCTGAAGGCGCACTACCCGGCCGCATTCATGGCGGCGGCGATGACGAACGAGATGGGTGACACGAAGAAACTCTCCGTCGTCCTTGAAGAGGCTCGCCAGCTGGGCCTCGATGTCCTGCCGCCGTCCATCAACGCGAGCCAGAAGCCCTTTACCGTCGACGATGAACAAATTCGTTTTGGCCTCGGTGCCATAAAGGGCGTCGGGACCGCTGCCATCGAAGCGATCGTCGCCGCGAGAGAAGAACACGGACCGTTCAAGACGCTGTTCGATCTTACGCGTGATCTTGACCTCCGCGCGGTGAATAAGAAAACGCTTGAAAGTTTGGCCCGGGCCGGGGCGCTCGACGAATTGGACGGCCACCGAGCAGAACTCGTGGAAGGGATCGATCTAGCCGTCCAGTATGCGCAGAAGGTACAAGCCGACCGAGCAGCGGGGCAGAACTCGCTCTTCGGGGCTGAGGGAGTCGGTACCGTTATGGCGCCGGCCCTGCCGAGCATCGATCCGTGGCCGCGTGCCCGCCTACTGAAGGAAGAGCGAGAACTGATGGGCTTCTACATCTCGGGCCATCCGCTGGAAGCCTACGCCGCAGAAGCCCGCGCATTCGCGACCGCGCAGCTTGGCCGTGTCGCCGAAGACGAACTCCTCAACGGTTCCGCTTCCCAGAACGGCGCTCAAAACGGAGCGCACAACGGTACAGAGAACGGTGCGCACAATGGATCCAATCGCGGACCGCAGCACTGCTTCTTCGGCATCATCACCGACGTGCAGCGGCGCACCACGAAATCCGGAAAACCGATCGCTTTTGTGACGATCGAGGATTTTACCGGCCACGGCGAGGTCGTCTGCTTCTCGAACGTATTCGATCGTGTTCAGAACTATCTTCAGCTGGATGAGGTCGTCATGATCAAGGGCGAGATCGAGATACGAAGAGGAGGCCTGAAAATTATCGGTCGTGAGGTGATGCCGATGTGGAAGGTCCGCGAGCAGCTGGTGAAGTCGATCGTCCTGCACGTCGACACGCGCCGGGTTGACGAGGACGACATCGACAAGCTGAGGGGGCTTTGTGACGAGAACCGCGGATCGTGCAAACTCTATTTCGACATCATGGCGCCGGACGTTCCCGCGGGTCCGCAGCGCGTCCGCAGCCGCCACTTCGTCGTCGAACCTACACCAGAACTCATGACCGGTATGACGCGTCTCTTCGGTCGAGAGAATATTAGCGTCAGCGGAGAGTAGTCCTACAGTGCCCGTCCGTATCGGCATCACCACGTCTTTTAACGAAGGGGAGCAGCGCCTCAATCACGCCTACGTCACGGCCGTCGAGCGGGCCGGTGGCTTGCCGCTCATCATACCGATGCTCGAGCTCGACGATAACGTCGACGATTTCGTACACCTTCTGCACGGTCTCGTCGTCACTGGCGGCCCTGCTATCACGGATAGACTCATTGGCGACCTGCCGGACGACATCAACGAAACCGACCCAATCCGTATCCAGTCTGACAAGAGAATCCTTCGGGCCTTCTTGGACCAGCGTAAACCGATCCTTGGGATCTGCTACGGAATGCAACTGCTGAACGCAACAGCGGGAGGCTCCATCTACGCCGACGTGCAGGCAAGCCTTGGCGACTCTTTGTCTCATAGTGAGAAAAGAGGGGGCGACAATCACGGCATCTTGCTTGAGGAAACGTCTCACCTTCATCGCGTGTTGGAAAAAAAGGAAATTGATGTCAATACGCGCCATATCCAGGCGGTCGCCGACATCGGCTCTTCGTTTAGAGTGGCCGCCAGGGCGCCTGACGGCGTTGTAGAGGCCATTGAAAGCGAGGACGGGACGGTTCTGGGGGTACAGTTTCATCCCGAGCGAATGGGCGACGAGATGCTCCCGATCTTCCGTCATCTCGTCTCGACAGCGCAAAAGTTGATCGACAATGAGCCCGACGGCACGTAAGTTGTGTGAAAATACCGATGGAGCGGTAACGCACGTCCCATGTGACGGAGCACGAACGGTGTTGTGTTGTATCTGAATCACCGAAATTTGGATTGCCGCAGAAGCAGTACCCGCACGTGTAGTATCGATCGATGGAGAAGCAGTCCGAGAAGGAACAAGAAAGTATAACCCCCGAAACGAGTCGTCTCGGGGCCGCCGAAAGCGAATCCCGCCAGGCGGAAGAGGAGAGCATTATCCCGTCGGGCACCTCGGCTATCAAAGTGTTCTGGGCGTCCATAGCGGCAGTGCTCGCCCTCGTCGTCTTGTTGATGCTCTCGGGGGGGCTGGACTCCTTAGCGCGAGACTTTATGCGCTTCTTTGGTCCTGCCGATGACGGACAAGCAGGTCTCGTGGAAGGTACGATCGACTCACCAGCCGGTGCGGGAGCCGGCCTCTTCGCATTCGAAGATCTCGACCTCCATCCGGACGTAGCCTTCCGTCCGTACACGGCCGGGCAGGTCCTATCGGAGGATCTCTCGACCTCCACGGCCGAAATGATTCAGCAGTTTCGAAGTCTCCTCGAGCTTTATGCAGAGCGGCAGGGCACGGATGACAACTTCACGATCCGTGTAGTCGATAACCGCACGAACGACCTCCTTGAGATCTACGAGTTCGAAGACGAGCGGCAGGCGTACGACAACCGCCCCGACGGCGAAGGCTGGAACTGGGGACGTATCGACGCACTTCGTCGGACGGCCACGCGGAATCTGGTGCAGAAATATGTCGATCGAGGCATACCCCGGGGAGCCGTCACCGTGAAGTGGGGGCGGCGCAACCAGGTGCTGGAGGCACGCGAGCGCGAAGCCGGCTTTATCGAGTACGAAGTGCGGCTCGCCCGGTATCTCGGCCTGAGCCTTCTGGCAACGGAAATCGGGACCGTCGAGACCTTCAACAACGATCGTCTCGTCTCGCCGGTTGGTGCGCGAAGTCGATACCAGATGATGCCCTACGTCCTCCGCCAGAACAACGTCCATCACTATCGAATCCCCACGGCGGCTGGAAACGGCATCGAGGTCTATGAGGAGTGGCATCCGCTGCTCACCATGGAACCGGCCTTCGCGACCGCGGCCGGATACAAGAACGCCGTTGGCCATGAGATCCCCGGCATCTCCGCCTATCACACCGGTCCAGGCAATATCTATATGGTCTACCGGATGTTCTTAACGGCCGAACCGAGCCGATTCAACGCGGAGTCGACGGTGATGGACGCGTACATGTGGGCGGTCACGGAAGGATATGACCACGTCTCACGGAACTCAAGCTTCAAATCATACTCCAGAGGCTATGTGGCGTCCGCCTACGGGGCACTGCGGGCAACCGAGTCCCTGCCGATCGATTCGACACGAACTGTCGAGGCCGTGCGCGTTGAGCTTCGCTCCGGCGAACGCATATTCCTCAGTGAGCTGCTCCGTGTGATCGAATCCACCGGACAGGATTTCGACTGGGGGCCCGATACCGACGGTCTCAGTGTTTACGACAAGTTCAGGAGCCTGAACAAGCATTTCACGCTGCCGGAAGCGTCGGACAACGCAACAGGCGTTGCTCCAAATGCCGATCTCCGTCTGACGGCCGAATCACAGGGTGTCCCGGTGCGATTCTTCCTCCCGCTTGGCGCCCCGAGAGCTCTCCAGGAGTCCGGCATCGACATCCTGGATGAGAATGCATCCTTCACGTTCAGCCACGACACCTTCGGCCGTCCCAACCCTTCTGAGGTGACGATATGGGATCGGCAGTATCAGCAACTCGTGCGGGATATCGCTCACTTCGGCTTCACCAATGAATATCGGCAGCGCCTGATCTACCTCGTCGATCGTTTTGAAGAGCTTGCCGATTCGCGTCCGACACACTATAGACGCCTTCAGCTTGAGGTGATCAAGACGCACGAGCGGATCTGGCGATCGAACGTGTTCGACCGACTCGCCGACGTGCTGCAGGCAGCGCGCGGCAGCGTTCGCTTCGAGCCACGTCCGCTCTCGCCACTACCAACCCGCGGAACCGAGGGCTAGGCGAACGATCACTCAACCGTAGGTCGCCTCCGCGTTTCGGCGTACCAGCTTGATCGCGTCGCCCTCTCGGATGATACCACCGCTTCGAACGACGAAGAGCGCTCCGCGATATCGGTCGCGACTTACCACGGCAAAGGCTTCGGGACTCGTGCGCGCCCGAAACGTGCGGCATGGCCTGTGAGGCTTGTCGCTTCGTTCCAGAATCACTTCGCCGATCCGCACCTCGTCGCCCTCCTCGAGAGCAGCGAGATCGACGCCCTCGGTAATCAAGTTGTCACCCACCACGTGCGGCTCAACCCCGAAGAGTAGGAGCACCTCCCGTGTGATGGCGGACACTTCTCGTCCAGGAACGTACGCACCGCGGTAAAAGGACTTCTCATCGTGGTCACCATCAAAGCCCTTGCCTTCGATTACGCGAACCTCCGTCCGCCGTGCATGACGGTGAGGTTGTGGCGTTTCGATGAGTGCGGCAATGCGCCCTTCATCTCCCCACGACACCTTGCCTAGTTCCGCCAGGTATCGGCGAACGACCTCGCGGTCGATTGCCGCGTTCGAAGCTTCGCTTATATTGGTCATAGCGTTCGTGTGCTAATTTGCATTTCCATTCGTCACATGTTACGGGCTAAACGGACTCGCCGACAGCCATGCTGAGACTTATCCGAGACGAAATTCGCGAAGTCGATTCGGGCCCGCAAGCGCTCCGATCCTTCGGACTTACAGTCGGTGCAGTACTCCTCGTCATTGCAATCGTGGTCGTCTGGCGCAGCGGCTGGACGCCGGCACCGGCGAGCTACGCGCTCGGTGGCGCCGGTGCGGCCCTGATCATCCTGGGTGTCGCATTTCCTCGGATCCTCAAGCCGGTCCATATTGGATGGATGACCCTCGCACTCGTCTTGGGATTCATCATGACTAGAGTGGTGCTGACGGCCGTTTTCTATCTGGCCGTAACGCCGACCGGACTTGTTCTTCGTCTGCTGGGCAAGGATCCCCTACATCGACGCATCGACCGCGAAGCCTCCACGTACTGGATCCCCAAGGCATACGACGACCCGTCGCCTTCACGACTCGAAAAATACTACTAAGCCCCGAGAAGCGATACTTTAGCGGCTAATCGGCCCTGACGCAGAATGTACTCACGCGATGTCCCACGGCGTCTCGAGTTCACTTGTCCGTTCCCTCGTCCGACGCTGCATAACGGCCTGACACCCGAGCGCTTCATCCTCAGACGAGGGCTGTTGCTGCACGTAGCGGCCGTCCGGCTGAAGCTCCCACGCTAGACGCTTGTCAGCCAGACAGAGTTGTAGGGTACGCATGAGCTGCCGCTTCAGATGTGGGTCTTCAACCGGCACGACAGCCTCCACCCTGTCGTCCAGATTCCGGCGCTGCCAGTCCGCACTTCCCAGACATACAAATGGATGCCCGTTGTTACGGAAGTAATAGATGCGACTGTGCTCGAGAAACCGCCCCACGACGCTGATCACGCGGATATTCTCGCTGTAATGACGCAGCCGGGGTCGCAGCCGACAGTGCCCTCGGACGATCAGATCGATCTGCACTCCCTCCCTTGACGCCTTATAGAGCTCGCCAATCATCTCCACGTCGTCGAGTGCGTTCATCTTCGCGATGATCCGGCCACGGCTTCCACTTCGCTGATGCTCGATCTCACGACGGATGAGCGTAATGAACGCCTTCCGCATATCTCGAGGTGCGACGAAGAGCTTCTGATAATGCTGCTCCGGCGCATAGCCGGTCAGATAGTGAAACAGGTTGATGACGTCATATCCGACGTTCGGTGCGCAGGTCAGAACGCCGATGTCCGTGTAGAGCCGCGCCGTCTTTGGATTGTAGTTGCCCGTGCCGATGTGGCAGTAGGCCGCAAGCCCCTCCTCCTCTTCCCTGATCACGAGGGTGACCTTCGCGTGCGTCTTCAAGCCCACGAGTCCGTACGTGACGTGGACGCCGGACTTCTCGAGCATCTGCCCCCATTCGATGTTGTTCTCCTCGTCGAACCGGGCCTTTACCTCGACGAGCACGGAGACCTGCTTGCCACGCTCCGCAGCCCGCATGAGCGCCTCAACAATAGGAGATTCCTCGGAGGTACGATACAGCGTCTGCTTGATCGCAAGAACCTGCGGATCCTCCGCTGCCTCCTCGATGAACCGCTGCACACTCGCACGAAATGACTCATACGGATGATGCACCAGGAGATCGCCGTTTCGAATAATGCTGAAAATGTCCGGCTCATCCTTGGACTCGCCCTCGTAGAGCAAACGCGACGGCGTAACCGGCTCCCACGGACTGTACTTCAGAGATGGAAAGTCGAGATCCGCGAAAAACTGACAGTTTGAATGGTCGATCAATCCAAGACTTGCATAAACATCGTCCTCGGAGAGTGAAAGCTCTCGCGCGAGCAGACGTCTCGTTTTCTGCGGCATACTCTCCTCCACCTCCAGCCGTACGACGGGTGCAAATCGGCGCTCCCGCAGCTCGTCGGACATCATCTCGATGAGGTCGTCGGCTTCTTCCTCGTTGCGCCGGATATCCGCGTTTCGCGTGATCTGAAACGCATGAACGTGCACGATCTCCATGCCTCGAAAGAGCTCATGCAGGTTTCTCGCGATGACCTGTTCAAGAGGTACGTAGTGGAAGGGGTCATCCAGCGGCACCCATCGTCCTTGGCTCGTCGGCACCTTCAATCTCGCGAAGTGCTCCGTGCCGCGGGTTGGATGCCGGAGAATCACCGCCAACGACAAGCTGAGATTCGAGATAAAGGGGAATGGATGGCCGGGATCGACCGCGAGCGGCGTAAGGATCGGGAAGATGTGCGCCTGAAAATACCGATGGAGCCGCTCCTTCTGCGCCGAGGAGAGCTCATCATACGACAGAACGTGTATGTCGGCCTCGTCGGCGAGTGCAGGCTTTAGGCGCGACTCCCACAGCTCGTTCATCGTCGAGTACATCGGCAGAACGGCGGCCCGGATGAGTTGCAGCTGCTCCTGCGGTGTCCGGCCGTCGGGCGAAAGGGCTCGAATGCCGGCGGCGGCCTGACGCTTGAGTCCGCCCACACGCTTGCGAAAGAACTCGTCGAGATTGGTGGACGTGATCGACAGAAATCGCACGCGCTCGAGCAGCGGCGTTCGCTCATCGATCGCCTGATAAAGCACACGCCAGTTGAAATCCAGCCAGCTCAACTCTCGGTTGAAGAAGAGATGCGGATGATCGAGCGGCGCCACTTTCGGCACCGGGCGCGGTGAGGTCGCACCCGGGACAGCAAATTCCGGCATGGGCGCCGCCACGCCGTCACCGCCGAACTCCACCGTGCTGACGGACGACGTTTTCTTTGGCTCGCTGCTACTCATCCTCTAAAAACTCCCGTCGTTCTATTCGCCGTCGCAACTCGTGCAAGGCCATCATCTGCGTCTGCAGGGGCTGAATCTCGTCCCCGGCCTTCACCGCTTCAAAGATCTCTTCTCTCTGCTTTTCGATGGCGTCGTTCACGCGGTCCAACTTAAGCAGCGTCATCGCGCTGATGGCGGCCTCGTACGGATCCTCATCCAACCGTGGAACGGTTATGCGCTGCTTTCGCTCCCAGTTCTTCGAGGGCTCGTGGCGAACGACGGCCACTTCAGCCATCAAGTCACGGACGTCGTCTCCGAAAGAGCCGTTGAGGAACGCTTGCCGGTCGACCTCACCGGACTCGTACTGATCGAGGAATTGTTCGACCGTTTCGCGCGCGGCACCTGAGGTAAACTCGTCAAGACTCGTATTTCCGAGGATGAACTCGATCAGCGACGAGCCATGCTCGAACATCAGACGCAAGAGGGTCATCTCTTCCGGCAGCACCTTGAGAGGGGGCCTGACACCCCCGTCGCCGGCCGATCGACTGATGGAGACCGGTCGATCGGGCTCGGTGCGTGGTGCCGGCCTCGAGCGCCGACGATTGTCCTTTTCACGCCTGGACTGCAGAATGTCATCCAGCACGCTGTGGAGACGAACATCCGGAACCCGGAGGACATCGCTCGCACGGCGAACGTACGTTTCCTGCATCAACGCATCGGGCATGGCAGCAATGGCTTCGAGTATTTCATGCATCACCTCGGCCTCTCCTTCCGGAGAATCGAGCCGGCCTTCCCGCTCGGCCTGCTCGTGCATGTATGTGAGGAAATCCCGCCGGTGCTCCTCCAGGTATCCTTCGACCGACGCCGCCCCGCTGCGTGAGAAGGAATCGGGATCCTCGCCCTCCGGCAATGCTACGACGTAGACTGCAAGTCCCTCCGGCAGTGCGGTCTGCACGCCGCGCATCGCTGCACCGGTTCCAGCGGCATCCGAATCAAACACCAGCACGATCCGCTTGGCGTATCTGCTCAGTAGATGCACCTGCTCGCGCGTCAGCGAAGTACCGCTCGACGCCACGGCATTCTCGATACCGGCCTGATTCAATGCGATCACGTCCGTGTATCCCTCCACAAGCAGCGCTTCATCCTTCTTGCGGATGGCGTGTTTCGCTTGATACAGTCCGTACAGGACCCGGCTCTTATTATAAACCGGAGTTTCCGGAGAGTTGATGTACTTCGGCTGATCCGAATCGCCGCTCAGGATGCGGCCCCCGAAGCCCACCACCTTTCCGACGTGGGAGAGAATCGGGAACATGATGCGGCCCCGGAATCGGTCGTAACGGCCGCTTCCGCCCTTCCGCGGAATGGCCAAGCCCGCCTCCTCGAGCACTTCCTCGGAGATGTGATGACCGGACGCCGCCGTCAACAGCCCGTCCCAACGATCGGGGGCGTAACCGAGTCCAAATGTCTTGATCGTCCTCTTCGAGAAGCGCCGCTCCCGGAGGTATTTGAGCGCCCCCTTGCCCTCAGCTGCCTGCGTTAGTTCGTGGTGATAGTAACGGGCCGCGAATCGAAGTGCACTGAAGAGCCCTTCCCGTTGTCCGACGCGCTCCCGCTCTTCCTCTCCTTCTTCCGGAAGCTCCAGGCCCGCGCGCTCAGCAAGGCTACGAAGCGCCTCCGGAAATTCGAGCCCTTCAATCCGCATCACAAACTGAAACACATCGCCGCCGGCACCGCATCCGAAGCACTTAAAAATACCCATCTCCGGATGCACACTGAACGAGGCCGTATTCTCGCTGTGAAACGGGCAGAGGCCGAAGTAATTCGATCCGCTCCGCTTCAGACGGACGTACTCGCCCACGACGTCGACGATGTCCGACGCCGAGCGTACCGAGTCGATGGTCTCGTCCGAATAAAACATGGGCAGGCTCGCAACGGAGACTATGCGTGAGCAGAGATAAGCTCCACCGCGGTCGGGCTTGTCGTCAGGTCGAACATGGATGCAGCCGTACCTTCTACCGGCGGCACGTCGGGCTTGTCGGCGCACTGGCAAGAGCTGAGGAGAGATGCAAGAAGGACGACCAGGAGGAAAACTGTTTGCTTCATCGTCTGAGGTTGTGATGTACGGGAGGATTATCGACGCTGCCGCCGCATGCCTGCGGCGGACTTTGCCCGGGTAGTTGCTAACAGCTGCGCCTACGGTTAAACTTGCTTAGACGGGGCGTGCTCCAAGATCAATGGCCTGAAGTGGAAATACTAGGAATAGATGTCGGTGGCTCAGGAATAAAGGGAGCGCCGGTGGATATTCGCACCGGTGAGCTCACCGCCGAGCGCCACCGCCTCAGAACGCCGCCGCGTGCCGAACCACCCGCCGTCGCGGAAACGGTGGCCGCGATTGTCGATCATTTCGACTGGTCCGGTCCCGTCGGTTGCTGCTTCCCGGCTCGCATTAAGAAAGGCGTGGCCAAAACAGCCGCAAACATCTCGAAGGATTGGCTGGAGACCGATGTCGCGGAACTCTTCCGAGCTCGCTCCGGCCGTCCGTTCATTGTACTGAACGACGCCGATGCGGCCGCCGTTGCAGAAATGGAATTCGGCGCCGGGCGCGATCTTGACGGCGCCGTATTGCTCTTGACCTTCGGCACAGGAATCGGATCGGCCATCTTCATGAACCGGACGTTGGTCCCCAATTCAGAACTCGGTCACCTCTACCTGCACGGCATGATCGCCGAGCACTACGCGTCGGATCGCATCCGGAAAGAGCAGAACTTGAGCTGGGAGGAGTGGGCAGAACGCGCTCAGGAATACCTCGCGCACGTCGAGCGCCTGCTGGATGTTGACGTGATCATCCTCGGCGGCGGCATAAGCAAGCCCAATAAGACGGGACATTACCTCCACCTACTCGAAACAGCGGCAGAGATCCGCACGGCCGAGCTTGAGAATGAAGCCGGCATCGTCGGGGCCGCGTACAGCGCGAGAGCGCTCGCCGATGTGGCGTAGCGGCCAGACCGCTCCGGCTCACCTGATCTCTTGGTCGACACCCCAGTCGCGCGCAAGCTGCTGAATGAAGTCGACCTCCCCCATTACGATCGTTCCGTCGGCGGAGGCAATGTCCGCCAAATCGTTTAGAATGGCGATCCGCGTCGGCTTCGGCGTCGACTCGCGTACGGATGCTATGGCGGTCTCAAGCATCTGCTCGCCCGTGGAGCCCATGTAGACCAGCATGACCTCCCGCATGATCGACTTAATGCGATCCAGTTCGACGTTCTCACGCCAGTCACCCAGCTTTCGCGACATCGCATCCACTTCCGAGGAATCGAGTTCCTCGTCCGCCCCGTGTGTTAGGGCGAGATAGATGAGTGCCAGGTCGTGAGTGACCGTCCATTCAGGATATTCTTCCTTCGCTTCAGGCATCAAGTTCATTGATTGCTGGATCGAAACCGTCGCCACGGCATCATACTATCCAGTCGCCGACGTTGTATCCTCACTCCACTGCTTTCACGTGATCGTGACAAAATGGAGACCCTCGAAGTAACGTACCGCATCTCGGCGGACAGCGCCGCGCCGGAAGCGCTCGTCGAATCGGTGCTACTCGAACAAACCATCGAGACGCCTCGCTCTGTGGCGGAGCGGTACCCCTTTGTCGAGGAACACATGATGGGCAGCGTTCGCGAACTGCGCCCGGAGGAGAGCGGCGACGTTATCGCCACGCTGTCCCTTCCGTTCAGCAACGCCGCGGCAGACCCGGCCCAGTTCCTGAACGTGCTCTTCGGTAACTCCTCGCTCCATCCGCACGTCACGCTCCTCGATTTCCATCCGCCCTCGACCGTGACACGTTTGCTTCCCGGTCCATCGTTCGGAATGGAAGGCATACGGCAGACGACTGGGGTAACCGGTCGGCCGCTGACCTGCAGCGCGCTCAAGCCGGTCGGCCTCTCTGTTCAGGAACTGAGCGACATCTGCCGCACACTGGCGGAATCCGGAATCGATCTGATAAAAGACGATCATTATCTGGCGGATCAGTCCTTCTCGCCGTTTCGGGAACGCGTTCGCATCTGTCAAGAGGTGGTCGACGACGTCTCATCCGCTACGGGGCGCCGCGTCGTCTACGTCCCGAACTTATCCGGCGGGCCTGACGACATTCGCCGTCAGGCTGCATATGTCCAGGAGCAAGGCGTTCGCGCGGTAATGATCGCTCCGATGCTCGTCGGATTGCCGACGCTTCACGCGACGTGCCGCGACGACCTTGACGTGCCCGTGCTCGCGCATCCGAGCTTTGGTGGCATATCGGCCATCAGGCCTTCCGTTCTATTTGGAAAGCTGTTCCGCCTGTACGGTGCCGATGCCGTCATTTTTGCGAACTACGGCGGCCGATTTAGTTATGATGCCGCGCTGTGCGCCGAAATCGCCCAACAACTCAGGTCGGCATGGCTGGGCATTAAACCATCTTTTCCCATTCCGGCCGGGGGCATGGATGCCGATCGCGTTTCCGAACTCGTGCAATTCTTCGGCCTCGACTCAATACTCCTCATAGGTGGATCGCTCCTGGAAGCCGGCGACGACCTGGACTCAAAGGCGAGGCGCTTCGTCGAGACCGTGCACTCGTCCGCGACGACGCTTCAAAACGCATTCTGAGGAAACCTTCCTCAAGAGGCGCCATACCTCTCAACGCCCCCAGGCCTTCACCCAATGCATGCCTGCTCAAGAAGACGAACATCGCAATCAAGAAACGCTGAAACCATGAAGGATGCCGATGCCGGATCCGACGCCGGCTCGACCAACGGCGTCGAGACCACTGCAAAAGGCGCGAAGACATCCCTCGGTTCGGATACGCACCGACTCGTGAGAAAATCTCAACATACTGCTGATGGACTCCGATGGGGCGGTGTGGAGCTGAAGAACTACAAAGAAGAGGGAACACACTTCAAAGCCATCACTCGGCAAAACCTCTTCACTGACGAAGACGATCAGCCGTGCGAGCTTCGGTATTTTGAGATTCAACCCGGCGGACACTCCACTTTCGAGAAGCACGTCCATACGCATTCGATCATCGTGCTTTTCGGTCGCGGACGAGCAGTCGTAGGTGATACCGTCGCATCGATCGAAGCATTCGATCTCGTGCAGGTGCCGTCACTTACGTGGCATCAGCTCCAGGCCGCCGAGGGCGGAGCCCTCGGATTCGTCTGCCAGGTACCCTGCGACCGCGACCGACCCACCCGTCCGACGAACGAGGAGCGAGAGGAGCTCCTTGCCCATCCGGCCATCGGCGAGGTGATCCGACTGTAAGCACCCAAAGCTGCATCTATGAAGGACGAAATACTGGAGCTCAGAGAGCGCATTGAATCGCTGGCCGATACCGCTGTCGATGAATTGGCGCCCGAGGTGGGACGCCAAACCTTTGAAGAACTCCTTGAGGCGCTCAACAGCGGCCAAGTTCGTGCGGCATCCCGTACCGAGAACGGCGAATGGTCGGTTCACACATGGGTCAAGCACGGCATCCTCCTCGGATTTCGCATCGGCAAACTAGTCGACTATTCCACCGCGGAATTCCCCTTCTTCGACAAGGATACGTATCCGCTGAAGCCACTCTCCACTTCGCAGCAGGTCCGTCTCGTACCGGGTGGATCCTCCATCCGCACCGGCGCCTACGTAGCGCCGACGGTTGTCTGCATGCCGCCGATGTACATCAATGTCGGAGGCTACGTCGACGAGGGGAGTATGGTCGATTCCCATGCGCTCGTCGGCAGCTGCGCACAGATCGGGAAACGCGTCCATCTCTCCGCAGCCGTCCAGATTGGCGGCGTCCTCGAACCGATCGGAGCACTTCCCGTCATCGTCGAGGACGACGTGTTCCTGGGTGGTGGCTGCGGGATCTACGAGGGATGCCTGATTCGCAAAGGCGCGGTGCTTGCCCCCGGCGTCGTGTTGACGCGTTCGACGAAAGTCTATGATCTCGAACGCGAACGGGTGCTCGAAAAAAATGAGGACGGCGTGCTGGAGATTCCCGAAAACGCCGTTCTGGTGCCGGGCTCAAGATCGATCGACGGCTCGTTCGCCGAGCAAAACGGTCTGTCGCTCTACGCGCCGGTTATCGTCAAGTACCGAGATCGGCGAACCAATGCGGCTACGACTCTCGAGGATTCGCTTCGCTGACGGTCACCGCGTGATCTCGACGGTGTCCGGCACAATAAACGCCTCCGGGAAGCGCTGGGAGAGGAAATTTCTGGCACGTTCGGCCGCTTCACGCGACCTGAAGTTGCCGACACGCACGCGGTAGTACGGCTGGATGTACACCCGATATACCGGAAGCGCGGAGACGCCGGGTGGGGCCTCCTCCTGATTCGACGACCACCAAGACTTCGCTGCCTCCTCCTGCGCAATGGCCTCGTCTCGATTCAACGACGAGTATACCTGCACGCGATAACCCTGGACCTGAGCCGTGACCCCTTCGTCCGCACGACCCTCCATCAACCTGTTCGGAACGTCGTGCTCAATATCTACGGCCGCCTCAACGGCAGCTTCCCGATATGGTGAAGGATCGAAATCCTCATAGTCGGACATCTGTACCGCCGGCACCGGTAGTTCGTCGGCATCCTCGGGATCGGTCGCTTCTCGAGGACCCGCACAGGCAGACAGGAGAACCGAAAATACGACCAGGAGCCACACACGCCGACCCTGCAACGTCGTCGCTCGCGTACGACTTCGCGAAGTCTGAAAGTCCATCTTCGAAGGCGATTTTACGTTCGAATCGTCGCCACTTGCACGACCTCAGTAATCCGAAGATCCGGCCGATATCGAATCCTCCGCCATATCTCGGACGATCGCCACAGAGGCGCTCGCTCCAATGCGCGTCGCGCCCGCCTTTACCATCGCACGGGCCTGGGCCGCTGTCCTAATCCCACCGGATGCCTTTACACCCATCGCGCGGCCTACCGTGCGCCGCATCAGCCGGACGTCGTCAATGTTCGCGCCTCCGGACGAAAACCCGGTCGACGTCTTGACGAAATCCGCGCCGGCCGCCTTGGCTAGCAGGCAACCGATCACCTTCTCTTCATCAGAGAGAAGTGCCGTTTCAAGAATAACCTTCGTGACGATGTCATCCCCAAGCGCGTCAACGACGGCTCGAATGTCCGCTTCCACATAGTCAAGCCGGCCGCTCTTGAGCAGGCCGACGTTGATTACCATGTCGATCTCGGCCGCGCCGTCCTCCGCCGCCGCCGCGGCTTCGCTCGCCTTGAGACTCGTCCGATTCGCGCCGAGTGGAAAGCCGACAACCGAACAAACAGCGGCCGGCGTTCCATCCAGCAAACCTGCCGCCAGTGGTACGTAGCAGGGATTCACGCACACCGAAGCAAATCCATATTGTGCCGCTTCGGTGCTGAGCCGTTCTACGTCGTCTGGGGTGGTCTCGGGCTTCAGCGCCGTATGATCGATGAGTCGGGCGAGGTCCCTAGCGGATTTGCCGATCTCGACCCTGTCTTCAGCCGAGTGGCTCGCGCGCCCTTCCGCGACAAGCTCTCGGATGACGGCTTCAGCGCGGGAAACATCGATAGGCTCGCGCGCCTGAATGTTCTGGATGAGTTGCCTTAGCGTATCCTGGTCCATAATGAGACCAAGTTAAGGCGCCGCGCACTTCTCTACGTCCGCGAAACAAGAGAATCAAGGTCGTATCGTCGACGCTTCTCCCAGAGCGTCTTCTTTGAGATCCCCAGCAGATCGGCAATGTCCGAGTACGATGCATCGAATTCCTGCAGCGTGTGCAGGATGTACGCCCTTTCCAAATCCTCGAGCGAATTGCCCGTCGGAAATCGGAAGCTTCCATTGGCGGCAATGGCACCGTCCGGGTCGGATTTTGATAGGATCAGATCGTCACTTTCGATCTTCGAACCTTCCGCGAAGATCATTGCCCGCTCGATCACGTTGCGGAGCTCTCGGACATTGCCCGACCACGAATGATCGAGCAGCTTCTGCTCCGCCTCCTCCGTGAAGCCGTCAATCGACCGCTTCAGCTCGGCATTGAACTCATCGACGACCGAACGGGCGATCGTAAGCAGGTCCTCATTCATCTGGCGCAGTGGCGGCAGATGCAGATTGACGACGTTGATCCTGTAGTAGAGATCCTTCCTGAATTCCTTGTTCTTCAAACGGTCCTCAAGATCGGCGTTGGTAGCGCAGAGGATCCGCGTCGTCACACGCAAGTCGTCGACACCGCCCAGGCGACGGAACGTCCGACTTTCCAGAAAGGAGAGCAGTTTGGCCTGCAGCACCATGCTCATTGAATCGATTTCATCGAGAAACACCGTGCCGCCGTCGGCCAGCTCGATCAGGCCCGGCTTGGACGCGCGCGCATCGGTAAACGCGCCCTTCTCATATCCGAAAAGCTCCGCCTCGAGGAGATTGTCGGGCAGTGCCGCACAGTTGATCTCCATGAAGCGCCCGGCGTTATACGTCGAATTGTAATGGATCGTCTTCGCGACGAGGTTCTTGCCCGTGCCGGTCTCGCCGGTAATCAGCACGATCGTGTTGGGGACGTCCTGCAACGTCGTGATCGTCTCACGCACCGCAGCGATGCTCGGGCTCTCGCCGAGAATACCCTCAATCGGGAAGGAGACATTTTGAGAAACCTTTGCCTCCTTCTTCTGCGGCTTCCGGTCGTAGAGATCCAGGGCCTTCGCGATCAGCACCCGCATCTCCTCCAGGTTGATGGGCTTCTGGAGGTAATGAAATGCCCCGAGGCTCATGGCCTCTACGGCCGTCTGCACGGACGAATGAGCGGTCATGATGATGACCGGCACGCTCAGCTTCCGCTGACGCAGCGTTTCCATCATCTCGATGCCGTTCATGTCCGGCATCATCAAGTCGGCCACCACGAGATCGGGAGGATCGTTTTCCTCCGCCGCCTCGAGCATCTTAAGAGCACTGACGTACGACGTAACTTCGAATCCTTCTCGGGAGAGGACCTTGACGAACATATCGCCGATCTTGGGCTCGTCGTCGACGATGTAGATGCGCTTCTTCACGGGCTGCTGGGCTGTTTCTGCCGGATGTGTAGTTTCGTAATGTTTGTATCGGCGCTCCGGCGACGATTTAAAGTGCCCAGTTACCGTTTTACTGGCTGGATAACCGATAGGCCGCGCGTCGCGACCTCGAAAGTGACTTCGTACGCGTCTGAGGTCAGCACTTCCCCGTCAGCCTGGATTGCGAGCGGCGTTGTCGACTGCACAAGGATCCTGTCGGCCTTCACCAGGGTGACCTCAGGCTCATCGCCGTGCCTCCCCCCGCGAAGGATGGCCGGGATCAATGCCAGAATGCGCGGAATAGACGCGTTTCTGATGATGCATGCGTCCAGCAACCCGTCATCGATGCGTGCATTCGGCGTGAGATAGAAGCCTCCGGCCGCGCACCGTCCGTTTCCAGCTAGCACGAGCAGGTGTTCGGAGGAACTCGGCGCTTCTTTGATCCCCCCCTGCTCCAGCGTCACGGTAACTCGTGGTGCCGTCCACTGCCTCAGCGTGCGGAGGACGGCCGCCATATAGCGGGGCGTGCCGCTAAGCAGCCGAATGCGAGCCGCGGCCGCAGCAACCCGCGCGTCAATTCCGGTACCGGCGGCGTTAACGAAGATACCCGCGTGGCTGTCGCTCTTGCCTACCCACTGCACGCGCCCGTAGTCCACACGGGTCGGCGAAGAACGGCCCAACGCGGACAGCGCGTCCCCAGGTGCTTGGGGGATTTCGAGCATCTTAGCAAAATCGTTTCCCGTGCCGATGGGAATCACAGCCAGGTGTGTCGCAGCGCCCGATTGCACGATTCCGGAAACAACCTCGTTCACCGTTCCGTCTCCGCCCACGGCCACCACAACGTCGCTTCCGGAAGCCGCGTCAGACGCCAGCTCGATAGCATGCTTCGGAAAGTCCGTCGTGCGTACGGCGTAGTTGAGACCTGACTCCGCAAGCGCGGCAGAGAAACGGCGGAGACGCCGCCGGTGAAAGCCACCACCGGCCTGTGGATTTACGATGAACGTGAAAAACATCAATCAGCGGTCTATATAGATGCGGACGCGCGTAACATACGCCACGCTGTTCATTATTCTCAGCGTGTGGCAGGGTGGTTGTAGCCGCGGCGACGACCCGGCACCTGGTACCGTCCGCGACGATCTTGGTCGGGCGGTGACGGTTGATCTCCCCGCCACGCGCGTGGTAACGTTCGCACCAAACCTGACTGAGCTCGTCTTCAGCGCCGGAGCAGGTGATCGCCTCGTCGGCGTGGGCTTGCCGGATGACTATCCCCCGGAAGTCGCCGACCTATCACGCTTCTCGACCTATCCGATTGATTTTGAAGCGATCGCCGCGCTCGAGCCCGATCTGGCGCTCGCTACGGACCAGGTGAACAGTCCTCGCGACGCCGAAACGCTGGAAGCTCTTGGCATCCCCACGTACTTTCTCTCGTTCGGAAGTCTCGAGGATGTATTCGACGGATTGATCACGATCGGTGAATTGCTCGGCACACGATCCAGGGCCGTAGCAGCGGCCGACTCACTACGAGAGGCCGTCTCCGCCCTGCGCACTCGAACGGATACACTCCAGAACCGTCCAGACGTACTCCTGCTAATCGGACGCGAAACCCTCTTCTCTTTTGGCAATGAGAGCTACGTGCACGAGATGATCGATTTGGCGGGCGGGCGCAGTCTTACAGCAGAGCTCGACGCGCGCGCGCCCGTCCTGTCCGAGGAGTACGTGTTGGATCGCAGGCCTGACGTCATTTTGGGGCCCTGGGGCGACCATCCGGGTCCCGACATTTTGCTCGAGGAGCACCCCAGCTGGCGGGTGGTCCCAGCCGTACGTGACGGGCGAGTCTACGGGATCGACGGGTCACTCGTCGAGCGTCCAGGCCCGAGGTTGGTCGCAGGAATGCACGAAATGGCACGCATACTCCATCCTGCACTCTTCGAACCGCATCCGGTGGGGCGCACGAGCCCATGACGAGCAGCACCCGCTGGAATGGCGCTGGGTTAGGATTCGCACTCCTCGTCCTGCTAGTAGCGTCAGGCATGTTCGGCATCAGCATTGGGAGCCATCATGTTCGTTGGAACGACGTGCTTGCAGTGCTTGGCTCGCGGCTCGGCGTGGCAAGTGTCGTTCCGTCCGATCCGGTCGTTGATGCCATCGTATGGAGGCTGCGCCTCCCCCGCGTCGTCCTCGCTGCAGTCGTCGGCGGGGGGCTCTCGATCATCGGCGTGGCCATGCAGACGCTGGTCCGCAACCCGCTAGCTGAGCCGTACATTCTCGGAATTTCCGGCGGTGCAGCCGCCGGCGCATCCCTGTTCTATCTCGGTTTTCTTCCGCCGCTCATATCGCGCGCCTTTACGATGCCGATCGCGGCGTTCGCAGGCGGGCTAATCTCCATTACCATCGTCTATCTCGTCGCCCGCACCGGATCCACACTTTCGGTCGCGCGACTTCTCCTCGCCGGAGTGGCCATGGCCGCCATGATGGGGGCCATCACTGCACTCGTCACATTCGCCTCACCCGAGCCCGAAAAGCTCCGCACTGTGCTCTTCTGGCTTCAGGGATCGCTCAGCGGCACTCGCTGGGCGATGCTGCCGCTTCCCGCCGTGACGGCAGGTCTGGGTCTTCTCGCCCTCCTTGCTCTTAGCCGTCCGCTCGACGCGATGCTGCTGGGCGAAGAGCCCGCCTTCAGTCTTGGAATTCCGACGGAATCGCTGAAGCACCTCTTGATCGGACTCGCCGCGCTCGTGACCGGCGCACTTGTCGCAACCTCCGGCGCCATCGGTTTCGTCGGCCTCATCGTGCCACACGTCGTCCGATTCTTCACCGGCGTAACGCACCGGCGACTCCTCCCCTTCAGCTTCCTGTTGGGCGCCGTATTCATGATTTGGGCGGACATCGCCGCACGTTCGATTCTACCTTCTCAGGAGCTTCCTGTAGGTGCCGTCACGGCGCTCTGCGGCGTCCCATTTTTCCTCGTTCTGCTGCGCCGAAGGCAGTATCGCTTCCAAACATCTTGATTTAGGCGGCGTATACGCAGAGCACCGCTACGAATCGCTCAGACAATCCACCCGATGCCAGACACGGAAGCTCTCGCCGCGGACGGCCGAGAAGAACAAACGGCACGGCGAGAGAAGCGGGCGTCGCTCCGTGACATCCGTGAGGTTGTTGAAGATGAGCTGGCAATCTTTCGCAAGTACTTCCGCGAATCGGTGCGGTCGGATGTCGGCCTGCTCGATAAGATCACGCGGTATGTCCTGCGGCAGAAGGGCAAAGAAATCCGGCCGATGCTCGTACTTTTATCGGCCAAGCTCTGCGGCGGCGTTCAGGAGTCGACCTACCGGGCGGCCGCACTCGTCGAACTAATGCATACGGCCACGCTCGTTCACGACGATGTCGTGGACATGGCGGAACGGCGGCGCGGCGTCTTCTCGATCAACGCCCTCTGGAAGAACAAAATCGCCGTACTCTTCGGCGACTTCCTGTTGAGCCGAGGTCTGCTCCTCTCGCTGGAATATCAGGATTACAAACTGCTGCACGTGCTCTCCGATGCCGTTCGGCGGATGAGCGAGGGCGAACTGCTCCAGATCGAAAAGTCGAGGCATCTCGATATCGACGAGGATACCTATTTTCGAATCATTTCCGACAAGACCGCCTCGCTCATCGCGGCCTGCACGTCCTGCGGTGCAGTGAGCGCCACGGATGACGAACAGGTCATAACCAGACTCGGCCGAATCGGTGAACAACTAGGTCTCGCATTCCAGATCCGGGACGATCTCTTCGACTTCGGCGTTGAGGACGTGGGGAAACCGATCGGCATTGATCTCCAGGAGAAAAAGATGACCCTCCCGCTGATCCACGCACTTCGCGAGTCGTCGAGGCGGGATCGGCGGCGCATCCTGAAGATCGTTCGCAAAAAGAAGAAGAGCAGACAGGACGTGCGTGAGGTCGGCCGATTCGTCGACGAGCGTGGCGGCATCGCATATGCTCGCGGGAAGATGCACGACAGTGCTGCCGAAGCGCGCATGCTTTTGGAGGAATTTCCACCCACCACGGCCAGAGACGCACTGCTCGATCTCGTCGCCTATACGGTCAGCAGAAGCAAATAGTAATGCCCCAGCTTCACCTGCTCGGGACCGGAGCCGCCATCAGCGAGCCCCATCGAACGACGACCATGCTCGCATTCTCCTCCAACGAGGAAACGGTCGTCGTCGACTGCGGCGGAGATGTCGTTCAGCGACTCCTAAGCGCCGGCATCGTACTCGAGTCGATCTCCGCCCTCATCATCACGCACGAGCATCCCGACCACGTCAGCGGTTTTCCGCTCTTCATGGAGAAGATTTGGCTCGCCGGACGGCAGCGACCCATCCCCGTCTACGGCATTCCACCGGCGATCAACCAGGCCCGCCGCTGCTTCGATGCGTTCGATACGTCAGGATGGGA
>CAZQAS010000039.1:23936-25418 GCA_964591285.1 uncultured Rhodothermales bacterium | reverse complement strand
GGGATCTCCTGACGCGCACGAAACGCCGGCCGGAGACGCGCGTTTTCTGCACGCTTGGCTCGCTAGCGAATCACACGCAGAGGCGATTCCCTCGTCCGCACCTTTATTACGACGCCTAATCCTTTATGGCCGAAGCTTTACCATCGGAGCGCTGGAGCCCGACCTCCTGGCAGTCAAAGCGCGCGCAGCAGCAGCCCGCCTATCCCGACCCGGCACATCTCACTGAGGTGCTGGAGCAGCTCCAGGCGCTTCCGCCGCTCGTCACACCCTGGGAGGTTCGCACGCTAAGATCCGAGCTCGCCGAAGCCGCACACCGCCGGCGCTTCCTCTTACAGGGCGGCGACTGTGCCGAACGGTTCGAGGACTGCACTACGGACCTCATCACGAACCGCCTGAAGATCCTGCTGCAGATGAGTCTCGTGCTCGTCTTCGGACTGAAAACTCGCGTCCTTCGGGTCGGACGCTTTGCGGGTCAATTCGCGAAGCCGCGCTCGTCGGACGTCGAGACGCGGAATGGTGAGACGCTGCCTTCCTACCGCGGCGACATTATCAACGGCGCCGCCTTCACGCCCGAGTCCCGCGAGCCGGATCCGGAGCGCATGCTCGAAGCCTATTCTCGCTCCGCGATGACCCTCAACCTCGTCCGCGCGCTTGCCGAGAGTGGATTCGCCGATCTTCGTCATCCCGAGTACTGGGACCTGAATTTCGTGCAGCACTCGCCGCTCGCGGACGAATACCGCCGGATGGTCGGCTCGATCGGCGATGCCGTCTCTTTCGTCGAGACCGTCTCCGACAGCCCGCTGCACAGCCTCGAGCGCGCCACGTTCTTCACGAGCCACGAGGCGCTGCATCTGCCCTACGAGCAGGCCATGACCCGCTTCGTTCCGCATCAGGAGGGCGCCTACAATCTATCCGCGCATTTCCCGTGGATAGGAGCGCGTACGAATGATATCGACGGCGCGCACGTCGAGTACGCGCGCGGCATCGTGAATCCCATCGGGCTGAAGGTGGGACCGTCAACGTCCCCGAGCGAGCTCGCGCGGCTCGTCGAAGTGCTGGATCCGGAGTCGGAGCCGGGCCGCCTCACGATCATCCATCGTCTCGGAGCCGGAAAGATCGACGACCTCCTGCCACCGATGATTGATGCGGTCGGGCGGACGGGCCGGACACTCCTCTGGACCTGCGATCCGATGCACGGCAACACGGAAGTGACGAGCTCGGGCATTAAGACGCGCCGTTTCGAGAACATCCTCTCCGAACTCGAGCAGGCGTTTGAGATCCATGCCGCGACGGGCTCTCACCTCGGCGGAGTGCACTTCGAGCTGACCGGCGAGAACGTCACCGAGTGCACCGGCGGCGCGCGCGGGCTGCAAGACGCCGACCTTATGCATGCCTACAAGTCGCAGGTCGACCCGCGCCTCAACTACGAGCAGGCGCTGGAGATGGCGTTTCTCATCGTGCGGAAGCGGAAGAGCATGAGGG
>CAZQAS010000039.1:5106-23836 GCA_964591285.1 uncultured Rhodothermales bacterium | reverse complement strand
TGGGCCGCCGAGCCGGCAACCACGAGCCGATCCCCAGGCTCAATGGTGAAGTCGCCTCCCGGACTGTTGATCGTCTGTCCATTCCGCCGCACCGACTGCACGGTCAGCCCATAGAGGCTCCGCAGCGCCAGATCGCTGAGTGATTTCCCCGCCGCCAGCGTCTGCGGCCGTACGGTCACGACTCGGGTGTTGAGATCATCCTCACGGAGCTGCTTGATGTCCTTAAGAGGGCGCTCGTCGCCGGTAGCCCGCAGCTTCTGGTAATCCTCGGTCCGGACGACCCTCGTGAGCTCCGCGACCTCGCCGGTCGGTACGAGGTAGGCATCGAGAACGTGCGAGATGATGCTGATCGATGTTTCGAGCTCCTCCGGCACCACGATGTCGGCACCGGCATCATGAATCGAGCGCGTATCGGTGAGAAACCGCACGCGCGCGACGATCTGAAGGGTCGGATTCAGGAAATGGGCCGCCTCCACGATGCGCTCGGCCGCTTCGGTGTCGTTGATCACTACGGCGCAGAGCTTAGCCTTTCGAATCCCCGCCGTCTCCAGAATATGGAGGCGGCTTGCATCGCCGTAGAGCACCGGCAGCCCCAGATCTTCGAGTTCCTCCAACGTTTCCGGATTCAGCTCCACGATTAAGAAGGGGATCTGTTTCGCCTGCATCACCGTCACCAGCCTGCGGCCGGCGGGACCATAGCCGATGACGATCACGTGGTTCTCGAGCGCCGACAGCTCCTGAGCCTTCTCGTCGCTCGCGCTCGCGGTACGATCCAAAGCGGTCCCGCTCAGCCAGTCACCGACTCGCGGCCCGGCCTCCATCAGGAACGGCGTCAGAACCATCAACACCACGGCCACCGCGATGAACGTCTGCTGGCCGACCACCCCAAGACCAGCCGGCGACAGACCGACGGCCGCTCCGGCACGCTCGAGCACGAACGACGACTCGCAGATCTGCGCCAGCGCAAATCCCGAGAAGGCGGCGATACGAACGGGATATCCAAGCGTCATCACCACGCCGGTCGTGACCACGACCTTCAGGACGAGCACGCTCGCCGCCACGCCGAGCACAAGGATGATGTGATCGAACAGGAAACCCAGATCCAGCAGCATGCCGATCGACACGAAGAAAATGGCGTTGAAGACCGTCCGCAGCGGAAGGATCTCCGAGAGGGCGTAGCCGCTGAACTTACTCTCGCTGACGACGAGACCCGCAAGAAACGCCCCCAGGGCGAGTCCGATGCCAAAGAGGCTCGTCAGCCAGGCCGTGCCGAGACAGATCGAAACCACGACCAACAAAAACAGCTCTTCCCGGCGGGTCTGGGCGAACTTCTCGAGGAGAAACGGGATCAGCCGGCGTGCCAGCAGGAGCACGACTGCGACGATCAACAATGCCTTGCCGAGTACGGTCGCGAGATCAACCAGCGTGCCGCCCTCGCCTACGAGTGCAGGAATGAGCAGCACCATCATGACCATGGCCAGATCCTGGAAGACGAGGAGCCCCACCGACACCTGCCCGGCGGGCGTGTCCGTCTGCGCCCGTTCGCTGAATAGCTTCAGCACGATCGCCGTGCTGCTCAGTACGACGAGGAAGCCTGTGAAGATGCCGAGCCGCCAGTTGATGCCGAATGCAAGCAGCGCCAGCACCACCACGAGCACCAGCGTCGCCACTTGCAACGTCCCGCCGAGAATGACGAATCGCTTGATCCGCGCCAGTTTTTCGAGCGAGAACTCGACCCCGATCGTAAAGAGGATGAGAATGACACCAATCTCAGCCAGGTTGTAGATGAGATCGGAATCCGTCACCAATCCCAGCGCGCCGGGACCGATGAAAACGCCGGCGATCAGAAATCCGGCAATCGGTACAAGTCGAATACGATAACAGAGATAAGCAATCAGAACGCTTACCACGAACAGGGCGACGACCTCACCCAGTAGCGGTGGAGACATGCAGTTCGGATCGGATGCCGAGGGACGATGACGCGGGTAGTACCGCGCATTTGCGGAACCGATCCCGAGACATTACGGTCGGACGGTAGCAGTTCTAGAGCGCTTCCTTATCTGAAAAATAGACAGATCGCGCATGCGACGTAAGGCTCTTTACGCACTTTTTCTGTGCCTTCCGGTCCTCTGTATTCCGCTCGTGGTTCAGCAAGGCCTCGCGCAGCCGCACGCCGCGCCGCTGGTGGTGATGAATCTCGCCGCCCATCCGGACGACGAAGACGGCAGCACGCTAGCCTACTACCGCCACGGCCACGATGCGATCGCCTATTCGGTGATCTTCACCCGGGGCGAGGGCGGGCAAAACGAGATCGGACCCGAGCTCTATGAGGAGCTTGGCGCCATCCGCACGGCCGAGACCGAGCGTGCCGCCCGCCAGCTCGGCACCCAGGTCTTCTTCCTCAACTTCAAGGATTTCGGCTATTCGAAGTCGGCCGAGGAAACCTACGAACGATGGGGTGGCAAGGACGAGGTCACGTCCCGCCTCGTCTATCTCATTCGGAAGCTCAAGCCGGACGTGCTCTTCACGAACCACGACACGCTAACCGTCGGACCGAACCGCCAGCACGGCCATCATCAGGCCGTTGGTATAGCCGCATACGAGGCGTTTGAACTGGCGGCGGATTCCACCTACCATTCGGATCAGCTCGATGAGCCGGGCATAGACGCCTGGCAGCCGAGCCGACTCTTCCTTCGGCTGTGGTCGAGCGACGGGTCGCACGACGTGGCCGTGCCGGTCGGGGATCGCGATCGGACGACCGGACGCACCTACGCGGAGATTGCCGCACGTGGCCTCCACGAGCACGCCTCACAGGGCATGGAGATGTTCGCCGAACGCATAGCCGAATGGGACTCCACGTATTTCGTCCAGTATAGAACGACCGTCGACCAGCCGGCACCCGCCGACGATCTCGCAGGCGGACTCGAACCGAACCGTACGGCCGAACCAGACGTCACGTACTGGATCGATTCGGGTCGCGTCCAGCCACTTGATGCCTTTGATCTCAACGATGAATCCATGGTGCCGGGCCAGAGCGTAGACCTCCGCTGGAACGCAGATCGACTGCCGGAGCGGCCTTTTCGCCTCGAGCTCTTCGGCGCCGTCGACACGTCGATCGTGGTTCGAGACGATTCGCCTCCGGTCGCGCATCTAACCGTGAGCTCATCGGCCGTACCCACCGTTCCGGAGAAGCGGTATCAGTATCACCGCTACCTGAGCCATCCGCCTATCGGATATGCCTCGTATGCGATCCCCTCCGGCACGCTCACAGCGGCCGGCTATCTCGATGCGGAGGTGGCCCCGCCGCTTTATCTGGAGGCGGTCGAGGAGGTGGTACGGCTGCGCGAGGGCGGTAACGAGGTTGAGTACGACATCCGCGTGTTTGACGATGCCATTGAGAACGTCACGCTTACGGCTGCCCTCGCCAATGACCGCGAGGAGAACGTGCTCGATCAGCGCCAGGAGACGATCTCCGATCCTAAGACGCGGAGCTCGCGCAAGCAGGTCGTGCTCCGGCTCCCCGCCGACACGCGTGAGGGAAGTTACACGGGGTCGTTATCCGCTTTCTCTCCTACGGCAACGAACGGGGCGGACACGGCCGACGATTTTCTCGCCGGACAGCTATTCAGCGTAGAGGTCCCCGCCGGACTGCGAGTTGGGGTGGTTGCGAGTTACGACAACACGCTCTCGCGTGCGCTCTCCGAGCTGGGCGTCGAAACGGTCATGCTCGACTCTACGGACCTTGCGGATCGTGCATTCGAGGACCTGCACACGATCGTGGTGGACATCCGCGCCTATCTTGTCCGGCGCGACCTTCGCACCTACAACGATCGAATCCTCGACTGGGTGCGCCGCGGCGGACATCTGATCGTCAACTATCAGAAGACGTTCGAATGGAATCCCGATCAACCCGACCCCTTCGATGCCGCCCGTAACAATCCAGGAAACTTCGCGCCGTATCCCATTCAGATTGGTCGAGATAGAGTAACTAGAGAAACTGCACCGGTGTCGGTGCTCCTGCCGGACCATCCCTTCTTCAACGATCCGAACGAGATCGGCGACGAGGCATGGCAAGGATGGGTACAGGAGAGAGGCCTCTATTTCCCGGCTCGCTACGACGATCGTTATCTCGAACTACTTAGTGTGAATGATCCGGGCGAGGCGCCGCACCACGGATCGACGCTTCTCGCCGATGTCGGCCGTGGTACCTACGTTTACACGGCGCTCGTCTGGTACCGGCAGCTGAAAGAACATCATCCCGGCGCGTACCGCGTCTTCGCCAACATGATCAGTCTTCCCCTAGTCGACGGACGTCGGGCGGCACCATGAGTGCGATTCATTCGCATTCACTGCTCGAGCCCATGCCATTGTATGGTCATCCTGCGTCGACGCTGTTTCAAGGGGGCTACGTACTGGCTATATTCTACGGGAGCCATCCCTACGACGTCATCACGAAGCAATCATGGAAGTACTCGTAAACGCATGAAAACAACCGAACAGGATTTCAGCATGCTCATCGTCGAAGACGACCAAGATGTGGGCATTGGGCTCCAGGATTTCTTCGATCTGAAAGGCTATGACGTTACGCTGGCGACCGATGGCGAGGAGGCCATGCAGAAGATGCGGGAGCAGGAGTTTGATATCGTCTTGCTGGATATCATGCTGCCCAAGAAGAACGGATTCGACGTGCTCCAGGAGAGTCAGGAGCTGGGCGTGACCGCACCGGTACTCATGCTGACGGCCAAAGGCGAGCAGGAAGACATTCTGAATGGATTCGGTCTGGGCGCAGAAGACTACGTCACCAAACCGTTCAATGCCGAAGAACTGGCCGCCCGCGTGAAGGCCATTCTGCATCGCACCCAGCCGCCCGACAAGGCGCCGATGAACGTTTACAGGATCGGCAACGTCGAGATTAATTTTTCAACCCACCAGGCGAGCCGTGGCGATGATGAGGTCAATTTCACGGCGCTGGAGTTCGACATTCTCCGCTACCTCATACAGAATCGGGGCCGCACCGTGACCCGGCGCCAGCTACTGCGAGACGTTTGGGGAATCGAGCAGGAGATCATCACGCGAACCGTGGACCGGCATATCGCTTCCGTGCGCAAGAAGATCGAAACAGATCCAAACGAGCCCGAACACATCGAGACGGTTTACGGGCTCGGTTACCGGTTTAAGAGTTGACGGACATCGCCCGCTGCGGAGGCAGGCAAGCCGTCGCGAGACGAAGAATCTTAGGCGCGCTCAGCTCCGACGAGTTTGTATCCGATTCCGTAGACGCTCTTGATCGCCCACGAGTCCTCGTCTTCGCCGTCCATAATTTTCCGCAGCGCATTAACGTGGCGATCGATCGTGCGCGTCTCGACGTCGCTCGGCAGGCCCCAGACGTCACGCAAGATCTGCTCGCGCGTGGCCGTCCGCCCGCGGTGTAGCAGCAAGTAGCGCAGCAGTCGGAATTCCAGGTCCGTTAGCGAAATCTCCTCGTTTTCTCGGGTAACCTCCTTGTCGGCCAGGTTCACGCGTAGACCGCCGACCTTGTACGTGCCGGTCGCTTCTTCCGAGTCGTCTTGGCTGCGTCTCAAGATCGCCTGGACACGTGCAAGGAGCTCCTCGGTGGAGAAGGGTTTCGTGAGGTAGTCATCAGCGCCGAGCTCGAAACCCCGCATTTTGTCGTCGTGGCCACCGAGGCCGGTGAGCATCAACACCGGCGTGCTCACGCCTTGCGAACGCGCCTCGCGCAGAACGTCGAAGCCGCTGCGTCCGGGAAGTCTCGCGTCGAGCACGATGAGATCGAATCCCGGCAGCGACACAGCTTGCTGCAGTCCTTTCTCACCGTCGTTGACCAGGGTCACTTCGTAGCCTTGCGATTCCAGATAGAGAAGAAGACCTGTACTTAATTCCGGGTCGTCTTCAACAATGAGAAGCCGTGGCGTTTTTTGCTCAGTCGAATTCATCGTGTGCGGGGATGACTCTCGCCCAGTGGCGAGGGCTGTCGTTTGGCTAAACATGAAGGGCACCTCTTAATACGTCGATATTCTGCTGGCCGCGGCGTCGTCGTAATCGGCTCTATTCCGGTCTCTTGCTACTCAATTGAAAAAAAGTAAGGCCGCTGAACCAGAAACGAGCGGTTCGTTATCGGAACGTTACCATCGGGCCGGTGCCGCAGTTATCCGGCCGAGGCAGTTTCCTGGGAGCGGGTAAGGGGATAAATGGGTGCTTCCGAGCGTCGAAACGAATCCTCCCGGTCCGACGAAGAGCCGTTTAAAAGGGCCCGTGCGCCTGGAACGCCGTAGATCAGCGTAACGGACGATGCCTCCGGGATGCCGCACGGGCGGCCTTCGTAATGCCGAATCAGGTCGGGGACGTACGATCCACTACACGGCGAAAGATACAGGCGTCGAGCGGGCGCCGAATCACGCCGCGCAAAAAGCGCAAGGTTCGCGGGCGCACCCGCATCGATAAACGCCTTCTGAAATCGGCGGCACAGTCGGTGATAGGCCCCGTCCGTGAGGCTTGCCGGCGGCATGTCGATCAGGTACCATGTCATATTCCACCTCCCTTACTACACTCATACAGGACATCCGACACCAGGGCGGAAGCAACGCTCGCCGATCGGGCACCGTGGCAGGCACTAGAGGTCGCCTCACCTTGGGATTACCAAGTCGCCGCCTAAAAAACGCAAAAAACGAGAGCGGGCGCAGTGCCCAGCCCTCGCTCTTGTCAGCGGGTAATCTATTCTACTGAACCGTCCTGAAAGGGTCTACGTGAATCGTAAAGGAGCTGCAAAAAGGCCAGCCGATAACACGACGGTTACACGGTCTCCCGCGACGCGACCGAGCCGATGTGCGCAGGATCCGCCGCCGCATGCGCTCCGACGTCGTGGATCCACCCGCCTCCAATCACGTCCTCGCCCTCGTAAAGGACGACGGACTGCCCCGGCGTCACGGCATTCCGGGGCTCGGAGAAGACGACGCGGATCTCATCCTCCCTCTCCTGCCAGGCAAGCGCAGGGGCCCCCGGATCGTTGTACCGTATCTTTGCATCGACGGACATCTCCCTGCCGATCTGCACGTACTTGACGAGGTTGATCTGCCGAGCAGCGAGACTTCGCTGCAGCAATTCTTCCCGCGGGCCGACCGTGATCGTGTTCGTTTCAGGGTCGATATCGGTCACGTACACCGGATGTCCGAGTGCCAGTCCGAGTCCACGGCGCTGACCGATCGTATAGAATGGATAGCCCCGATGGTGCCCCACGACGGCCCCGTCGGAGGTCACGAAGGTGCCGCCATCGACCCGGTCCCCGAGCCCATCGACCCGATCGCGTAGGAATCGTCGATAGTCGTTATCCGGGATGAAGCAAATTTCATAGGAGTCCGGCTTGTCGGCCACGCGATCCAATCCGAACTCCGTCGCCATGCGCCGGATTTCGGGCTTCTCGTAGGTGCCGAGCGGAAGCAGCGTTCTTGCCAGGTGCTCCTGCGGGAGCCCCCAGAGGGCGTAGCTCTGATCCTTTCGGGCGTCGAGCCCCTTCATGAGCACGCGGCGTCCGAGCTCGTCGTCATGACGGATGCGCGCGTAGTGTCCCGTCGCGATGAAGTCGCATTCGAGGCTGTCGGCCCGGCGCATCAGCGCCGCCCACTTGATGTGCGTATTGCAGAGCACACAGGGGTTCGGCGTGCGCCCGGCGAGGTATTCCTCGGTGAAGCGATCGATCACCCAATCCCCGAACTCATCACGGATGTCGACGATGAAATGCGTGAAGTCGTACTTCATCGCCACGGCACGGGCGTCGTTCATGGACTCGAGCGTACAGCAACCGACCTCCTTGCCGCCGTGGCCGCCGCTGGAGGAGTAGTCCCACGTCTTCATCGTGATTCCGATGACGTCATAGCCCTCTTCCCGGAGCATGACGGCCGCAGTGGACGAATCCACGCCCCCGCTCATCGCAACCAACACTCGTCCTTTCTTACTCATCATATCTGCTCTTCTATACGCGTCGAACCCCGACCTCAATCGACGGCTCAAACGGCACCGTCAAGGCGGACGTTCCAGAGGAGCCGACCGGCCCTCCGACCACTTACAGGAGGTGCTTCGATCGGCCGCCGTCGACCGGAAATGCCACGCCGGTGACGTAGGACGCTCTGGCGCTGAGCAGGAAAACCGCCGCCGCTGCAAACTCGCTCGGATCCGCGATGCGCTTCAGCGCACTGTGGCCCGCCCACTCGGTCTCGATCTCCTCGACCGAAGCCCCGGACTTCTGCTGAATACCCTCCGCGAGCTCGGTTAGACGATCGGTCCGCGTGTAACCGGGCAGAATCGTATTCACGGTAATCCCTTCGGAACCTACTTCGCCGGAGAGGCTTTTCGCAAATCCCTGCACGCCTGCTCGCGCCGCGTTGGAGAGGGTTAGATTGGGGATGGGCTGCTTGGCCGAGATGGATGTGATCATGAGAATACGAGCGAGCGGACCGGGTGCCGCCGCCGCATCCCTGAGATGCGGCAGTGCCGCCCGACAGAGATTGACCGTACTCATGAAGTTCAGCTCAAGTGCATCGCGCCACTGCTTCGAGGAAAGTTGGTCGACCGTTCCCGACGGCGGCCCGCCCGCGTTAGTCACAAGAATGTTCAGCCCCCCCATCGCGCCGGCTGCATCGTCGATCGCCCGGAACACCTCGTCCTCATTCGTAACGTCGCAGGGTATGCCATTTACCTCCGCACCAGTCTCGTTCGCAATGGATTGCGCAGCTCGATTTATCCGTTCACTGCTGCGAGAGCAAATAAAAACGCGGCAGTCCTCGCGCGCGAGTTCACGAGCAACTGCAAAACCTAATCCGCTACTTGCTCCGGCTACAAATGCAGCCCTTCCCTTGAGTCCCAGATCCATGGGTCTTTGACAAATATTCGCTTGTGTTTCTTCCGGCTGAAGGCGGAAGTTATACGACCCGTTAAACTATTTAAAGCACTGCTTTTATGGGAAAAAATCAGTCCGCGGATACCGAGACTCGTTCTCGCATCAAGACCCCGCTGGCACCCGCGGCGATTGGGCCGTACAGTCAGGGAATTCTCGTGGGCAATACGCTGTACTGCTCGGGTCAGATCGCCATCGATCCGGAAACCGGCAGCATGGTCACCAGCGGTATCGAGGCGGAGACCGAGCGCGTTCTCGACAATCTCGGCGCAGTGCTTAAAGCGGCGCGGATGGACTTCCAAAACGTGGTCCGATGCACCGTCTTCCTTGCGGACATCAACGATTACGCCCAAGTGAACGAGATTTACGCACGCTACTTCTCCGAAGCCCCTCCGGCTCGCGAGGCCGCGCAGGTCGCTGCCCTTCCACGCGGCGCTCGCGTCGAGATTTCATGCGTCGCCGTCCGGTGATCGCTTCCAGCTAGATTCCTTCCACATCGATAGAGAGATTGACGGACGCCTCTAGGACGAAGTCTTCCTCAATTGTCGGAACGACCGTCAGACGGGCTCCGAAGGCCGGTTCCCGAACGACGGCCGTCACAGCGGCGGCGGCCACGTCCAATTGAACGGAACTGCTGGATGGCAGGTCGTCGGTTCGCGCATGCGTCGGCACGTTGACACCGCCCGCGGTCAGGCTCAATTCCATCTCGTCAAACACGTTCAGGCCCGTACCGACCGGCTGAAGCCGCTCGACCGTCACCGACCGAATGGTGGCCGACGCAACCTCTTCGCGGGAGTACCCTTCCGCAAACAGCTCGTCTTCGATGTCAACCGTCGACATCGACTGCGTGGTGACGGCCTCCCCGACGTCGCCGTCCGTAGAGAACTCGAATCGAAACTCCACTTCTTTGTCGAACCGTGCGGTTTCGTCTTCTCCGAGGAAGTCGCACGCGGGCAGAAGCAGAAGGGCAACCAGGAACGGTAGTGCTTGGAAACGTCGTTTTCGCATAGGACCTGCCGCGTCGGCGGCAATAGACTAGAAGGTGAGCACAGAGTGAATGGCGGCGTCGCCGTCGAGAGCTTCTCGTCCGGAGAGAAAGGAAAGTTCCACCAGGAACGAGAATCCGACGACGCGCGCTCTTGCATCTCGGATCAGTCGCCCGGTAGCGGAGGCCGTGCCTCCGGTCGCGATGACGTCGTCGTGGATGAGGACGAGATCGCTCTCGTCGACGGCATCGACGTGCATTTCCACCGAATCGGTGCCATACTCGAGCTCGTATTCGGCGACGTGGGTCTCATAGGGAAGCTTGCCCTTCTTTCGGATCGGTATAAACCCCGCCTCGAGCCGGTGAGCGAGGCTCGTGCCCAGGATGAATCCGCGCGCCTCGATGGCGGCCACTTTCGTTATCCCGAAATCGACGAACGGCGCCGCCAGGGCATCAATGGCATCGGCCAGGAGCCGGGCGTCTTTCAATATTGGCGTGATGTCCTTGAACTGGATGCCCGGCGTCGGGAAATCCGGAATCGTCCGGACGGCGGCGCGAAGCCGGTCAACGGACTGGTCGGTTTGCAAATCGATATCGAGCGGGTGTTTCAATGACACGTAGATCGGGTGAATGCGAACGAACCAGCCGAACGGTGGACCACAAAGGAGCTGGTCGGCGATCGGGAGCTAGTCGAAGAGAGAGCTAACCGGCGAGGGAGTTAGTCGGCGGCCGATCCGCCCAAGCCTTTTTCATAACGCTCCTTATACGCTCGCACGGCCCGATAGATCGCGCTGGCCATATAGTCCTGCCCCTGCGTACTCCGCAGGAATGTCGCCTCACGTGGGTTCGTCAGGAAGCCGAGCTCGACGAGAACGGCGGGCATGGATGCGCCCCAGAGCACATAGAAGCCGGCCTGTTTCACACCGCGGTTGTGGCGGTTCGTACGCTTCTCAAACTGATTCTGGATCAACGAGGAGAGCTCCTGACTCTTCCGCATGTATGCGCTCTGCGTAAGCTCCATCCGGATGAGCGCCTCCTCGGTCATGTCCTCGTAGATGTGCTGCGCGTTCTCATACTTCACGACGGCATTCTCGCGCTCCATGGTGTTTCGTGCCGCTTCGGATTTGTGCAGCCCCAGGAAATAGGTCTCCGTACCGACCGCCGATGAAGACCGGGCCGCGTTTACATGGATAGAGATAAAAAGCTTGCTCCCGTGCTCGTTGGCAATCCGGCCTCGATCGCGCAGCTCGATGAATCGATCGTCGTCGCGCGTGTAGACCACGTTGATCCCGAGACGCTCGCGAAGGTACTCGCCCAGCTTCAGCGCAACGGACAGGGTGATGTCTTTCTCGCGTACTCCGTTCGCCTGCGCTCCCGGGTCGCGGCCGCCATGACCGGCGTCGATGACGACCGTATCGAGGAGCCACCGGTTCCCTTCAGCGCTCGGAGCATCCGCACCGCCCTGGACGCGCCCGCCCGGCCCCGAGGGCTTTCCTCCATTGTCGGATTCTCCCGGGCTCGACACTTTTCGGACCGGTACGGGCAGTTCAGCGGTATCGTCATTCGCCGCCACAACGTCCCCGGCGTAGGTCAGGCCGAGCAAAATGTCGTCGGACTCGCGATCCCGGTATGCGGACGCATCGATCGGACGGGCCGGGTCCAATTGGAAGCGAAACACGACATGACCGGTCGCGACCTTCTCCGAAAAACGCTCGACGGGCCCATCGGCCGCACTGCGAGAGTAGGATCGAGATAGAGCGGCATTGAAGAGGATGACCGTCAACTCGGACCCGCGCATCTCGGGTTCGCTGTAGGCTGCGACGGGACCATCCATGTGAAACCGAACAACGTAGCCGTTCCCGTCCGATCGTTCCGAGAAAGAGATGCGCTCTACTTCAGGCTTAGCCTGTAGCGGTGCCACGGCCATCAATGCCGTTACCAGACCAAGGCAGAGGCCCAGAAAAACCGATCGAGATGTCCGAAAATGCAGCATCTGTCGTGATCGCAGCGCCCTGGTTCGTGTTCGAGGTCCATACAACACATTCCGTGCCGATATCCGCCTCCTGTATCTGCGTCGCACCGCTCTCTATCAGCGGCAATCCTTTCCTGCTCGCCGTCGAAGCGCGACACGGCCCTGCCGGCAACGACCAGCGGCCCGGCACGAATACATCCTCCGCAGAAAAAAAGCCGCCTCCGCCGGATGTGCCGAACAGAGACGACTTAAAGTAAAGCATTAAGTACATAATTACCACAATAGAGCGTTACCATTCGAGGAGGTCCTCTTCTCCCATCAGCGTACGCAGACGCCGGTCGATCATGTCCGCCCGGGCCTCCTCACGCGCCCGAAGATGTTCACGCTCGGTGCGAAGCCTTTCCTCCAGACGCTCAATGCGTTGACGACGCAGTTCCAGTTTCGCATCGAAGACCTCATCCAGCTTCCGGCGGAGGTCTGCTTCGAGCCGTTCGCGGTCGGTACCCTCGGCTTCTCGAGCGCGCCGCGCCAACTCACGGGACTCGCGCTCGAGTTCGGAAAGTCTACGTTGTTCCTCGGCCCGCACCGTCGGATCCTCGATCGAGAAGAACGTGAACGGCTCATCAAACCGGAATCGCAGCTCTTCCAATGCCGAAAGGTCGGGCGGATCGAAATGCACTGCGAGATCTTCGAGCAGCGAGTCCGCGTCGATTTCGAATTCGAATCGGTACCGTTCGGTGTGGGACTCGTCGTCCTGTGCGAGGACGACTGGCGATGTAGCAGCGACCGTCAAGGCAAACAGCGCAAGAAACGATACGGCTTTGTAGAAAAGAGGCGTATTCATCTCAGAAAGTAATTGTTTTTGATGCAATGGGTGCCCGCGAGGGCGCGCTACGTTGCCGAGCAGGACGATCCGCGGTGTGGACGTCACCACTTCATATCGTCGGACATCCCGAGCAGCTCCCGCAATCGACGATCGACAATGTCCTCCCGCATGCGCTCGCGCTCCTCGAGGGTCTCCTGAAGGTCTTCGAGTCGATCTTCGAGTGCCTCGATTTCATGCCGGCGATTCTGCTGTTTCAGATCGAAGGCCTCGTGCAGCCGTTCGCGGAGAAGGTCGATTCTCTCCTCACGTTCGTCCGCGCGCTCCTCGTTCCGGATCTCGGCTGCAAGCCGCAGCGCCTCACGCTCCATCTCTCGTTCGTCGACGAGGCGTTGGAACAGCTTCTCGTTCTTATTCTGGATCGACTTGAGATAGCCTTGCACCTGCAGTCGCGGCATCGCTTCGGCAGCGCGGGCGGTTTCTTCGGCCCGAAGCGTCAATTCTTGCGCGGCGCGCTCGAGCTCCTCCATTCGTTCGGCGTTGACGGGGCTTCGCGCGTGTGATTGCAGCTGCTGCAGCCGCTGGGCCTGCGCTTGAAGCTCGGCAGCTTTCTCCTGCATCATCGTGATGTGCGGCGCCGGCGCGGCGGAATAGGCGAAATCATAATCGGCAACCTCACGAGCCTTCATGGCGCTCTCCGCTGCCACACGTGCGGCAGCCTCGGCGGCACCGACGGCGGCCACACCCGATCGCGCCCGCAATCGACCATTGACTCGCCCGGGCCGGTACGGCTGCACGATGTCGTCGCGAAAAATGACCGACACGTCATTCCTCTCGTTCGGGTGCGCCTCCCGCAGGCGACCGTCTTCGAGGACGAAAAACTCCTCACCTACGCGAATAACCGGTGCCACGTCTCCCGAGAAGACGTACTGCAATTGCAGGCCGTCCACATCGAGGGATGAGGGAAGATCGTCCGCCGCTACGACGCGGTCGTTGATGAACACCTCGCCGTCGGCAATCTTGATGGAGCGCGTCTCCTGAGCGCTCACCGAAATCGTGATGAGCATGAGCAGCGGACTCGCCAGAATGCTGATGAGGGCAGTTCGAATACTTCTCATGGCGTTCTATTCCCAAATCGTTTATGAACAATCATCTATAGCTCCATCGGACCATATCGCTCGGCCTGGACTCCGAGTCCTTTCCTCGGTCGCGCCCGGGAGCCGTGGAAGTCACGGGCGGCGCTGTCCTGCCTGGTGTAGAAACGGTTCTCCGCGGGCATCGTCGTCAGTCAGCATTTCCAGCGGAATCGGTGACGAATCCCAATCCTGCGCATCGCCGCCGCTAATCATCTCGATATGCTCGAATACCTCCATCACGTCAGATCGCGAGTCCCAGGAGAGCGGATCGGCCGCCTCTGTTTCTTCGGAGATCCCGTCGAGATTGCTTGCGAGGGCGTCGGCGGCCGCCTGCGACCTGGCAATAGGGGCGCTCGGCCGGTCTTGTGCGCTAGGTTCGCTCTGCGAGTCCGAGTGGCCCTGCGGCTCCTCGGACGGCCCCCTGTTTGCCGGCGGCATTACGCGTTCCGCATCGGCCGTTGAAGGGCTCTCGGAAGCCGCCGGAACGTCGGCATCGGTGGTCGCCGGGCTGACCTGCGGATCCCACAATTCAAACTGCAGGATGCCGACCACCGTAAGGAGCACGACAAGCAGCGCGGACGTTGCGCCGATGCGCAAAATGGTCGATCGCCGGCGCGAGACCGGCGGTCGGTCCTGCCTGACGCGTCGATCGGCCGATCCGGGGTGCGGTTCCTCGCTGGCGGGGCCGACCTCACCGGAGCAGCTGTGCACTACCTCTCCGCGTGCGGCGGCCAGCACAGCGCTCACAGCAGCCGGATCGGGACGCTCCTTCGGCCGCTGATCGAGCAGCGCCTTCATCTCGCGGAATGTTTCGAGCTCCTGCTCGAGGGCCGCCCGCTCGTCCGGCGTCGGGTCCGATTCTCGGACCTGCCTGTCGGCGCCGTCGTAGAGTTCATGCAACTGCCGCAATCTATTCGTCATCTCGGTGCTTTTCCTCATGCCGTGTTGACCCGCTTCTCGGATTCGGTCGTTCTCGCATCCAGCATCTTCCGCAGATTGACTAGCGCGTAGCGCATCCGCCCCAGGGCCGTGTTGATCGATACGCCGGTCAGCTCGCCGATCTCTCGGAACGTCAAATCCGTCTCGTGTCGAAGAAGCACGATCTCTCGCTGCTCGTCCGGCAGACGACGGATACATTCTTCGAGCATCCGCATCTTCTCACTCAGATCGAGCCGATCATCGGCGCTCAGTTCATCGTCGGGTAATCTGTCCCAGAATGCAGTCTCTTCGCCATCAACGTCGCGCCACTTCTTTTGAGACCGCAGGTAATCGAGCGCGGCATTACGCGCGATTCGCATCACCCAGGCGATCCAGCGCCCCTGCTGCGTGTAGGAGCCCCGTTCGTCGTGCATCGCACGGATCACACGAAGAAAGGTCTCCTGAAAAAGGTCGTTGGCCGCTTCTCGGTTGCGCACCATGCCCATCAGGAAGCCGAATACGCGGTCCTGGTGCCGCTCGACCAACATGCTGAAGGCTTGTTGATCGTGCTTCTCGATGTAAGCAGCCACGAGGGCTTCGTCTGTGGGATGCATCCCGATCGCGTAACTAACCTATGGCATGGATATGAACGACCGTTCGACGCCGATTATTGCACGACGAAGAATAATACGCTTCTTACTCCTGCGACGAGGTCCCGGCGCTCGAACATCTGAGAGTGGTTCAGGTAAAACGCCGTCGCACAAATCCGCTACTCATCGCGGCAATTCATGCAGGATCAGGACGCCGCTCCGCAACCAGGAGATTCAGAGGATCAGGCACAGCGTGTATTCGGCTTCGAGACGCGCATGTTGCATGCGGGACACATCCCGGACATCGCCACCGGCTCCCGCGCCGTCCCCATCTACCAGACGACGTCGTACGTCTTCGACGATACGGATTTCGCCGCGCAGCTCTTTGAGCTGAAGCAGTATGGCAACATCTACACGCGCATTAACAATCCCACGACGGCCGTCTTCGAAGAGCGGCTGGCGTCCCTGGAGAACGGCACGGGTAGCGTGGCGACAGCCAGCGGAATGTCGGCCCAGTTTATCACGATGATGACGCTCCTCGATCCGGGCGACGAGATCGTCTCCTCCTCGCATCTTTACGGCGGCACGCGGACCCAATTCGTCCACACCTTCAAGAAGCTCGGCCTCACGGCGCACTTCGTAGATCCCGGAGATTTTGATGCGTGGGAAGCCGCCATCACGCCGAAAACACGCGTACTGTACGGCGAGACGATCGGGAATCCGCAGGGAAGCGTCCTGGATATAGAGCGCCTCGCCGCCCTCGCCGACAGTCACCGGATTCCGCTGGTGGTGGACAACACCTTCGCAACGCCCTACTTGTGCCGCCCGATCGATTGGGGTGCGGAGATCGTGGTGCATTCTGCGACGAAGTTCATCGGAGGGCACGGCTCGACGATCGGCGGTGCGATCGTCGACGCGGGTACCTTTGATTTCAGCGCGTATCCGACGGTTGCGGATCCCTCCCCTTCGTATCACGGACTTCGCTTTTTCGACACGTTCGGACACCACGGCTTTCTCATGAAGGCGCGCGCCGAGACGCTCCGCGACGTGGGCGCATCGCAGTCCCCCTTCGATGCTTTCCTTCTCATACAGGGTCTCGAAACCTTATCGGTACGGATGGAGCGCCACGTCGCCAACGCCCGAAGCGTTGCTGAATTCCTGAACGAACACCCGCGCGCCTCGTGGGTCAATTACGCGGGTCTTTCGAGCAGTCCATATCACGAACTCGCTGAAAAGTACCTCCCCGAGGGCGCCGGCGCCGTCTTTTCGTTCGGCGTAGCCTACGGCGCGGACGGGCCGCGAGCAGCCGGCAAGCAGTTCATCGAATCGCTTCAGCTCTTTTCCCATCTAGCGAATGTCGGCGATGCGCGAAGCCTTGTGATCCATCCGGCTTCGACGACACACCAACAGCTTTCGGACGACGAACTCCTCGACAGCGGCGTGCGCCCTGAGATGGTTCGGCTGTCCATTGGACTCGAAACAGTAGACGACCTCTTATGGGATCTGGACCGAGCCTTGCATGCGATCTCACTCTAAACTCCGTCCTCGAGCCGGAGCTACGAGAGAAGTATCAGAACACGGAGCTAATCCGCGGCGCCTTGGCCTCCACCGACACGATCGCGATCGTCGGCCTGTCACGGGACCGACGCAAGGCCAGCCACTTCGTCGCGACGTACATGGAGTATGCGGGCTACGAGATTATCCCCGTGAATCCGACCATCGACGAGTGGTATGGCAAGGAGGCCTATCCCGATCTAGCCAGCGTTCCGCATCAGATCGACATGGTGGATGTCTTTCGTCCCGCGCGCGAGTGTCCGGAACTGGCGGAGCAGGCCGTCGCGGTCGGAGCGAATACCTTTTGGATGCAGCTGCGCGTCGTTAGCCCGGAGGCCGCGGAAATCGCGGAGCACGGCGGCTTGGCGGTGGTCATGGACCGCTGCGTAAAGATGGAGCATGGCCGCTACAACGGCTCGATGCACTGGGTCGGGATGAACACGGGAATCATTACGGCAAAGCGCGGCCGCCGGTGGTTCTAGGGAGCGGTCTAGAGCATCAGATCAAGCACGTCATGCAGGCGCTCCGCGCCGATTATCTCTATTTCATCGGACGGCCGTCTTTTCGCGTTCGTTTTCGGTAGAATCACTCGCTCGAACCCGAGCTTCGCGGCTTCCTTGATTCGCGGCTCCACCAGCCCGACCGCGCGCAGCTCACCGCCCAGTCCGATCTCGCCGACGAACAGCGTTCGCCGGTCAATGTCGCGGTCGCGAAGCGACGATGCCACGGCGAGAGTGACCCCGAGATCGACGGCCGGCTCGTCCAGCCTTACGCCGCCCGCAGCATTCACGAACACATCCTGCGATGACAGGCGCATTCCCTCGCGTTTCTCCAGCACCGCAAGCAGCATCTGCAGACGCTTCGCATCGAAGCCGGTGGCCGTTCGCTGCGGCGTGCCGTAGGAGGTCGACGTTACGAGTGCCTGAATCTCGACCAGGACCGGCCGCGTCCCCTCCATCGCGCAGACCACGGTCGTGCCGCTGATGTCGTACCGACGCTCGGACAGAAAAATCTCACTCGGGTTGCGAACCTCTCGAAGTCCCCTCTCGCTCATTTCGAAGACACCGATCTCATTGGCCGAGCCAAAGCGATTCTTCACGCTCCGAAGAATTCGGTAGGCATGGTGTCGATCCCCTTCGAAATGCAGGACCGTATCGACCATGTGTTCGAGGACGCGCGGTCCGGCAATGGAGCCCTGTTTCGTGACGTGTCCGACCAAAAACGTGGGAAAATCCATCGACTTGGTGAGCTGCAGAAGCGCTGCGGCGCTCTCGCGCACCTGACTGACAGATCCCGGCGCACTCTGCACGTCAGGACGGAAGACGGTCTGGATCGAGTCGACGATCATCACGTCGGGCTCCGCCTCCTGGGCCGCCGCAATGATCGATTCGACGTTCGTTTCGGCAAGAAGCAGGAAGTTCGACGTTTTGATCCCCAGGCGCTCGGCACGCAGTCGGACCTGGCGGACAGATTCCTCGCCGGTGACGTAGAGAATTCGCCGCTCCGGCAGATACTTGCCGAGCTCGGTCATCAGCGTACTCTTGCCGATTCCGGGGTCTCCGGCAATCAGAATGAGTGAGCCGTGCATGATGCCGCCACCGAGCACCCGATCGAGCTCGCCGACGCCTGTCTCAATGCGCGTTTCATCGCCGAGATCGACCTCGTGAAGCGGCGTGGGACGCGCACGCGCCTGCTTTGCGGATTGAAGCGTCGATACACGCGCTCTGACCCCGTTCGACGTCACCTCCTCGACGAAGCTATTCCACACTGCGCACTGCGGACACTGGCCGGTCCACTGCGGCGAAACGTGGCCGCACTCCTGACAAATGAATCGAGTCTTGGGC
>CAZQAS010000039.1:0-5006 GCA_964591285.1 uncultured Rhodothermales bacterium | reverse complement strand
GGTCCACTGCGGCGAAACGTGGCCGCACTCCTGACAAATGAATCGAGTCTTGGGCCTCGCCATGGGGATCCTCGGCATCTAGCGGTTCACTCTAAGAATCGTACCTCCATATGACACCATAGCGTCACTGCGCATAACTTCGCGTGTGAGGAATTCATGATTCGACTCCTTCGGTCGAGCGGGAGACGGGTGTCGGGAAATGGAATTCTCTCCGGTGGTGCGTGGCGCTTGTACCTGACGCCACAAGGAACCATTGCGCGCTTCCGTTCATATCGCCATTCTCCCAAACGTCGCTCATCACCTCCTGCATGCCGTACCCCTTCACCTGGATTCTCAAGCCATTCGGCATATTCGGCAGGTACGTACTACTTCTCGTCGATGCCTTCGTCTCGCTCGACGATTTCCGGACGTACAGAAGGAACACGGTCGACCAAATGATGAAAATCGGCATCGAATCTCTGCCGATCGTCACCCTGGCGGCCGCCTTTTCCGGCGCCGTTACGACCGTGCAGGCGTCTTACCAGCTCGTCTCTCCTTTCATTCCAAAGACGGTCATCGGCGCGATTGTGGCGCCGTCGATGATCCTCGAGCTCGGTGCAGTGGTGACCGGCTTTATTCTCGCGGGCCGCGTCGGCGCTCGGATCGCCGCCGAGCTCGGCACGATGCGGGTCACGGAGCAGATCGACGCGCTGGAGGCCATGGGACTGAACTCCGTCAGCTATTTGATCGCTCCGCGGGTAGTCGCCGGCATCATCATGTTTCCGATGCTCTATATTGCGGCCTGCTTCGTGGGTATCAGCGGCGGAATTCTCGTCGCGAACCTGGGCAACTACCTCTCGACGGGCGAGTTTGTCCAGGGCGCTCGCGATTTCTTCCGAGCCTTCGACGCGATCTTCGGATTGATCAAGGCCGTGGCGTTCGGCTTTTTGATCACGTCGATCTCATGTTACAAGGGATACTTCACGGAAGGCGGAGCCGAGGGCGTCGGCAAGAGCACCACGCAGGCCGCAGTAACCAGCTGCGTCTTCATCCTTGTCGCCGATCTTCTTCTAGCCATGCTATTGCTCTAGGGGATGCCCGGTACGACGAATCGAGGGTGTAAGAAATGATTCAGGTGGAGCACATCTCCAAGGGTTTCGACGGTGAGCTCGTGCTGGACGACGTGTCTCTTGAGATTCGAGAGGCTGAGGCGCTCGCCATCATCGGACGGTCCGGATCGGGCAAGAGCGTGTTGATGAAGCACATCATCGGACTCCTCAAGCCGGACCGCGGGCGCGTCGTTGTGGACGGGGTCGACATCAACGAGGTCTCCTATAAGGAACTACGCTACGTGCGACGGCAGTTTGGCGTGCTCTTTCAAGGCGGCGCGCTCTTCGATTCGATGACCTCCTTCGACAACATCGCCTTCCCGATTCGTACCTTCTCCGACGCCGCCCCCGACGAGGTCAGGCATCGCGTCCGTGAATGCCTCGAGATGGTGCAGCTGCAAGGGATCGAAGCAAAGAAGCCGTCGGAGCTTTCCGGCGGTATGCAGAAGCGAGTCGCCCTCGCTCGCGCCGTCGCACTCGAGCCCAAGTACATCATCTACGATGAGCCGACGAGCGGCCTAGACCCGGAAACATCCAACCGCATCGATGACCTCATCAATTCGCTGACCGAACGCCTGAACGTGACCAGCATCGTCATCACACACGACATGCACTCGGTGCTTCAAATCGCCGATCGGATTGCCTTCATTCACTCAGGAAAAATCCACTGGTCCGGCACCGTCGAAGAGCTGCACGACAGCGATGACGACGTACTGCTTGAGTTCGTGCGTGCCAACGAGTACAAGATCGGCCGAATCGACCATCCGGCGCGCGTGGTAAACACCTAATTAGCCAGTCATCCAGTGAAATTTTCAAAGGAGCTTACGGTCGGACTCTCGCTCGTCATTGCCGCGGTGATCTTCGTGCTCGGCGTTCGATATTTCGAAGACCTTCCGTTATTCGGCGGAACGTACGCGCTTAACACGACTTTTGAGGACGCCGGAGGCCTTCAGTCCGGCAGCGCCATCCGAATTAACGGGGTCCGCGTGGGGGCGGTCGACGACGTCGAGCTCGATCCGGAGACCAACCGCGTCCGCGTCGGATTCCACCTGGACAATGACCTTTCGGTACCCGAAGGCTCCTTCGCGACGGTCGGCGGAATTGCGGCGCTGGGAAGCGTCCACATGTCGATCCATCTCGGACCGCTCGGAAACCAGACCGTCGGAGATGGAGGATTCATTCCCGGGCGCGCCGGCGGTAACATCCTCGAGACCATGACGGATCGGGCGCCGGAACTGACAAACACCGTCGAGTCCGTACTGACCAATGCGAATCGGACGTTCGAGGATGCCGAGGTGCTGCTCGAGAATGCGAACACGGACGTGCGGCAGACGCTGCTCACATTCCAGCAGGCTGCCAGTTCGCTGGAGGCGATGATTCGCGCTCAGCAGTCCGAGGTGACCGCTACGGTCGCGAATTTGCGCGCCTTCAGCGGTGATCTGAGCGAATTCTCCGATGAGAGCGGCGATTCGCTGTCGCTGGCGGTTCAAAATTTGAATCGCTCCTTGACTCAGCTCGAGGCGAGTCTGGTCGTGCTGGACAACAGCGCACAGACCCTCGACGAGATCCTCACCAAGCTGAATACCGGCGACGGTACGTTTGCGCGGCTCGTCAATGACCCGAGTCTCTACGCCAAGCTCGATTCCTCCGCCACGCACCTCAACGCCATTCTCGAAGACATTCGCGAGGATCCAGGCAGGTACCTCCGCCACATGTCCGTGGTTGACCTTTTTTAGTTCAGAGTACGTTCAGCATGCCGACCTACGACGACGCACTCCGGCTTTTCCACGAGTGGACCGAGGGGGACAGCCTCCGGCGGCACGGCTACGCCGACTATTCCGACACGCCGCGCGAGACGCTTTTGGCGCGGACCCTCTTCGCGGTGGACGAACTGGCCGGATTCATTACCGCGGTCGCCTACGTCCGGCCGACGAAGCTCGAAGGGCATGCGCCGACGGGCCGACCGACTTGGCTTGACAGCGGACGGATGAGGATTGAATCAGACGGCTGGTACGGTGGATGATCGACGTCCGGACGACGGAGACGAAATGGTTGAGGAGGCTGCCGCAGGTTTGAGCGACGGATCGGCCGCTGAACCGAGCGTTGAGGAGGCAAAGGCACTAACGCGCGCGCGGGCGCGCGACCTTCGTCAGATGCTCGCCCGCTACATCCGTCGGCATCTCCCCGCGCTTCCACCGAAGCGGAGTGGCGCTCCCGAGCCGCCGCGCAGCGTGGGAGCGCACGCGCGACTACTCCCCTATTTACGCATCATTCCCTGGCTGCTCTTCGTGCTGTTCGTGGCGAGCTTCGCATGGGACTTTCAGGGCCTCTCGCTCACGCTCGGTGCCACATCGCTGCCGCTGGAGGGTCTCCTTCGCATCGTATCGGTGAGCGGTTTGATCGGCTTCTTCACGAACTGGTTGGCGATCACGATGCTCTTCAACCCGCGCGAGCGACGGCCCATCTTCGGCCAAGGGCTCATCCCCGCCCAGCGTGAGCGCGTAGTCTTTCGCCTCGCCAAGGCCGTCTCCGAGGAGCTGATCAACGAGCAGATCATCAAGGAGAAGATCGAGGAGAGCGGCATGATCGGCCGCTATCGCGACATTTCGCTCTCCGTGACGCGCGGGGTCGTAGAGGACCCCGAATTCCGGGAAGAGCTCAAGGAGATGACGGCCGATTACCTCGATCGCATCCTCTCTTCTCCCGAAGTGCGACAACGCATCGTCACGTTTATCGAGGAGAAACTGGAGGACCTCGCCGGCCGCGGCTTCGGCGGATTTGCGCTGCGCGCCTATCGCTTCTTGAACGAAGAGGACTATCAGCGCCGCATCGAAGAGGCCGTTCGTGAGCTGCCCGGCTCCCTGGACTCCGCCCTCGATCAGATCGATGAGGTCCTCGACCGCGTACCTGAAAAGATCGAGGCGCGTTCGGATGACATCGAGGAATGGGTGACCCGGGTCGTGCTCGGCTTTGTCGAGAACCTGGACGTCTACGACATGATCGTCAGTAACATGCAGCAGTATGACGAGCGCAAGCTCGAGGCGCTGATCAAGACCACCTCAAACGAGCAGCTCAACTACATCAAGTATCTCGGCGGGGTTCTTGGATCGATCGGCGGCCTCGTGATCTGGCGGCCGTTTCTGGCGCTCGGAGCCTTCCTGGCGGTCGGCGGGATCCTGCTGGCGATCGACGAGATGCTATACCGCCGCCGCACCGGCCGGCGCTAGGCAGGCACTTCGGCGGGCTTCACGGGACGGACGGCTGCGGGCTTTACGGGACGGCCCTCGCCGGGCTTTACGGCCCGAACTTTCTTACGCTCCGAAAGTGAGGTGACCGGAATGCGGATGTCGGGCTCATCCTCTTTGAAATTCAGCAGGACCTCGAGGACGCCCTCACGTGTCTCCTCCTCCATCATGGCCGCACGAAGATTGCTCGCATTCCGGAATCCCTTGAAGTAGCCGCCGTAATGCCGCCGCATCTCGAGCACGCCCTTTCGCTCTCCGAGCCATTCGCACTTCAGCGTCAGATGCTCTGCCACCACGGAGAGTCGCTCGGCCCAGGTCGGCGGAGGCGGCACCTCTCCCGTTTCCATGTAGGCCTTCGCATCGCGGAAAATCCACGGATTCCCGATCGCACCCCGGCCGATCATCACGGCGTCCACGCCGGTTTCATCAAACATCTCCTTGATCTTCTCGGGACTTGTCGCATCGCCGTTGCCGATGAGCGGGATATTCCGAACCCCCTCCTCCTTGATGCGGCGCAGCCATGCCCATCGCGCCTCGCCTTTATACATCTGCGAGCGCGTCCGCGCATGGACGGCCAGCGCCTTTACACCGACGTCCTCGAGCATGCGTGCGACCTCCAGGATCTTGATGGACTGATCGTTCCATCCGAGGCGCGTCTTCACCGTGACCGGGC
>CAZQAS010000038.1:24319-25914 GCA_964591285.1 uncultured Rhodothermales bacterium | reverse complement strand
GGTTGACATCCTCTCGGATGCGGAGTACGATCAGATTAAGGAGGCGCTCGACGAACTGGTCGAATCCAATCTCACGGTACGCCCGGACGATGAGGACTGTCATACCGTAATCGAGAATTTCCTGACGGGCAAGTTGGGAGACACCGGCAGGAAGATTCACACGGGCCGCTCGCGAAATGATCAGGTGCTCGCAGCGCTTCGGCTCTTCATTCGCGACAGTCTGACGACCATTTCAAACCGCGCGGGCGACGTCGTCCGTCGCCTGTGCGAGTGGGGCGCCTCACACGACGATAGGCTCTTTCCCGGCTATACGCACATGCAGCGCGCGATGCCGTCGACGGTCGGTCTCTGGGGGATGGGGTACGCCGAGCTGCTGGTATCGGATATCGCGCTGGTGCGTGCGGCCGCGAGGCGCTCGAACGTCTCGCCGCTCGGAAGTGCCGCCGGCTACGGCGTGCCATATCTTGAACTTCCCCGCGAAGAAGTTGCACGGCGACTCGGATTCGACGGCATCCAGCTCCACACGACGGCCGTCCAGCTCTCGCGAGGGAAAATGGAGCTCGACGTCGTCCACGCCGCCGCACAGTTGGCCGCGACGTTCAACCGCTTGGCATCAGACCTCGTGCTATTCAACTCGGCCGAGTTCGGTTTCGTGCGACTTCCGCCGGAGTACTGCACCGGCAGCTCCATTATGCCGCAGAAGCAAAATCCCGACGTGCTGGAGCTTGTCCGGGCTTCCTATCACCGTATTACCGCCGAGATGCATCTCCTGCTGCAGCTTCCGGCGAATCTGCCGTCCGGCTACCATCGCGACCTTCAGCTCACAAAGGAGGCGGTCATGCGGTCCATGATCACGACGGCGGACGTCACGGAGGCGGTCGCCGCCGTGCTCCCGGGTGTCGAGTTCGACGACGAGATGCTCCGCGAGGCAACCACGGCCGAGCTGTGGGCTACGGCACGTGCGCTGGAGCTGGTGCGCGAGGGGCTCCCCTTTCGCGATGCTTACCGGAAGGCGGCTTCAGACCTCGAACGTTTGGATGCGCCCGCGACAGATGAAGCCCTTGCGGCGTATCGATCGGATGGGTACCCCGGACAATCGCGACCTGACGTAATCATTGAGCGCCTTGAGACGGCGCTGTCGTCATAGGCGGCTGAGCGGGATTCGTTTGCCACCACGAATTCACCCGAGTACGGTGACGACCAGCTCTCGCTGCCTAGGCTTCACGTCGCACTCCAGGAAGAAGATCTGCTGCCACGTACCAAGAATGGGAGCACCCTCGCCGATGGGCACCGTCAGTGACGGCCCGAGCGTCGTCGCCTGTAGATGACTGTGCGCGTTCCCGTCGTGCCAGGCCTGCTCGTGGCCGTAGTGCCGGCCCGGCGGCATCAGCTTGTCGAAAATCTCCGGCAGATCGCGCTGGAGTCCGGGCTCAAACTCGATGGTTCCTACGGCTCCGGTGCTGCCAATGACGTGTACGTTCGCAATGCCCGTTTGCACGCCTGATCGTGATACGATGTCGGCCACCCTGCCGGAGACGTCGTGCATGTCACCGTGCCCGCTCGTGGATAAATCAATCCGTTCCTGAAATGCCATC
>CAZQAS010000038.1:8664-24219 GCA_964591285.1 uncultured Rhodothermales bacterium | reverse complement strand
CTTCTACTCTCCGTCCCATTCCCAACTGTCGATCTTGCGCAGGAAATCGTGCGCGGTTAGATCATAGTGGATGGGGGTGACGGACACAAATCCTCGTTCGATTGCCGACAGATCCGTGTTCTCACCCTCGTCCAGATTTACAAATGTGCCGGTCAGCCAATAGTACGGCTGATTGTTGGGATCCACACGCTCGTGGAAAGACTCCTCCCATCGGGACCGTGCCTGCCGCGTCGAGAGGATGCCGCGAATTTCGTCCTTCGGCACGCCCGGTACATTCACGTTGAGGAGCACCCCGGGGGGAAGCCCCTCGGAGAGTACTTTTCCCGCGATCGCTCGGGCTACGTCGCGGGAGGGCTCGTAATCTTCCGCATTCCAGTCACAGACGGAGAAGGCAATCGAATCGATTCCCAGAATAGCGGCCTCCGTCGCGGCGCTCACGGTACCGGAATAGATGACGTTCACCGCCGTGTTGGGGCCTCTGTTGATGCCGCTCACGACAAGATCCGGGCGCCGAGGCAGGAGTTGGTTCACCGCCAGCTTGATGCAGTCCGCCGGCGTACCTTTCACGCCGTAAGCCGACGCTGCCTCACAGAGCTCCAACCTTACGCTCCGCGCCCGTACCGGCTCACGGATGGTGATGGCGTGACCGACAGCGCTCTGCTCAAAAAGAGGCGCGACCACGTGAACGTCACCGAAATCCGCCATCGCGTTGGCGAGGGCCGCCAATCCCGGCGCATCGATCCCATCGTCATTACTGACGAGGATCAGTGGTCGGGTTCCGTTACGCGTACTCATCGTTCCGAGTCGATATGACTTTTACAACGGCCGTTCCGCGACCGGAATTGCCGGCGCAACGGAGACGATCGCGGGCCGGACAGAATTCTCGAGCCAACGGTCAGTAGCTCTCACGTTCATCCGGAAAGGTTCGCGTGCGGACGTCATCGACATACGCGCCCACGGCCTCGCTGATGCGATCGGCGAGGTGTTCGTAGCGCCGGACGAACCGTGGGTTGAAGTCGGTCGTGAGCCCGAGCATGTCGTGGGTAACCAGGACCTGCCCGTCACACTCCGGCCCGGCACCGATTCCGATCGTGGGAATGGAGACACTTCGCGATACTTCCCGCGCGAGTTCCGCCGGAATTTTTTCGAGCACGATCGCGAAGCATCCCGCCTCCTCAAGCAGCACGGCATCGCGCCGCAGCTGATCGGCCTCCGACTGCTCTCGGGCGCGCACCTTGTAGGTCCCGAAGCGATAGATGCTCTGCGGTGTAAGCCCCAGATGCCCCATGACGGGAATTCCCGCATCGATGATGCGTCGCACGGCGTCGATGACCACCTCTCCGCCTTCCATTTTCACGGCATGGGCACCGGACTCCTTCATCACGCGGATCGACGAGAGGAGCGCTTCTTTCGAATTCCCCTGATAGGATCCGAACGGCAGGTCGACGATCACCAGTGCGCGTTCGACGCCTCGTATCACCGACGACGCATGATAGATCATCTCGTTCAGCGTGATCGGAAGCGTCGTTTCGTACCCCGCCATCACGTTCGAGGCCGAATCGCCTACCAGCAGCACGTCAATTCCCGCCGCGTCTAGAATCCGCGCCGACGTGTAGTCGTACGCCGTCAGCATTGCGATCGGAATCTGCTGGCGCTTCATGTCCTGAAGCGTCTGCGTCGTGATGCGCTTTGCGTCCAGCGCTTTCGAGACCGTTTCCGTGCTCATCGCAATCGTAGGCTGGCGTAATGGAGAGTGGGCGTTCGGTCAATATAGGACGCCCGTGCAAAGAAAAAGGTACCCACCGCGTGGCGAGCACCTTCGTCTTCTCGGAAGAAACCTTGTTGACAGAGGACCTTCGTCCTCCGACCAAAATGAGGTCAGAAGTCGGATGTCAGCCTGCCCAGCGTTCGTCTAGTTCGAGCTCGTCGTTCGGGCCGCTTCGGCCTCGGAGACGTCGAGCCCAAGCTCACGAGCCACATCAAGCGTGATGTCGTCGATGGAATCCTCGTTCACGAAGAGTATGACGGGCTGGGTGCCCACCTGGGATCGCAGGACGAGATCCAATCCCTGAGCGGCGGCTACCTGATCGATGGCGGTCTGAACCCGCTCGAGGATCGGCTGCATGAGTTCGGCTTCACGTTGGGCGAGGGCCTGGTCCTTCTGCTCAGCCTGTGACTGGATATCCTGCTGCAGCTGCATCAGCTCCTGCTCCCGCTCCTGACGACGCTCCTCCGAAAGCAGTGACTGCTGCTTCTGGTAGCGGTCGAGCTTCTCCTGATAGTCCTGATAGAGTGTCTGGAGCTCCTGCTGGCTGCCCTGGTATTCGGACTGCAGCTGCTCCTGAACCTGCTGATAATCAGGCATATTGACGATGATAACCTCGTGATCGGTGTACCCGATGTCGAGATCCTGTGCCTGAGCGTCGCTCGAAAATCCCGCGAGCAGTGGCGCCGCAAAGAGCAGGAATGTGAGTACTGCTGAAAGTCGATTAAACATTTGAGTATTCGTTTATGACTCGGAACACTAAGCTTCGCGTGTGCACCATGCGGCAATTACCGCGTCCCACGAGCATTGTTTTCAAGATCGATGCCAAGTTCCTCAAGCACGTCCTCACTGAGGTCATACTGCTCCCTGGCGTACATGAATAGATAGTCGCCTCCCTTGTCGAAGACGTAGTCATATCCTTCGCGCTCGGCGACCTCTTCGATCGCCGCGAGCACCTTCTCCTGGATCGGTCGCATCAATCGTTCCTGCTGCTCGAACAGGTCACCCTCTGGACCGAAATACTGCATGCGCAGGCGCTCGACTTCGTCTTCGGCGCGCATGATCTCATCTCGCTTCCGCTGACGCTCTTCGCTCGTGTAGAGGAGCTCCCTCGCCTGGTACTCGCGAAACATCTCGTCAACCTCGTCACGCCGGGCTTCCAGCTCTTCCTGCCACTCCTGCCCCATGCGGTCCAGCTGCTGCTGAACGGTTGCGTATTCCGGGGTATTGCTCAAGATGAACTCGGAGTCGACATAGCCGATCTGCTGCTGCGCCGTCGACGTCGGCGCGACAACAGCTGAGCACGTCAATATCGCACTCAGAATGACCGCCGATCGAAAAGTGGTCTTCATCATGATTTGGTTGAGAGCCTGTAGTGAGGCTGCGTAATCGGACTAAACTGTCCAATATACTAGATGATGGTTCGTCCAATGAACAGCCCGTCGAGGCTTACGCTACTGGCCGAAGCCCTGACCCAGCGAGAACTGGAAGTACCATCGATTCGAGCCGTCGTGACGGTTACTGATTCCGTGGAAGGTATCGAAGTTATACCCGTAGGTGAGTTCGAGCATTCCAAGGATGGGCAAAAACAGCCGCATACCAACGCCACCTGACCTGAATAGTTCTGTCGGATTATAGGAGTCGAAGTTGTTCCACGCGTTGGCCGCATCGAGAAACAGATACGGCATCGCCTGCAGTTGCGGCGTCTGAATCGCCATCCACTTCAGCTCGGAGGTGTACATGTTCAAGATCGTACCGCCGACCGGTTCATCGCTCCGACGCGGACCGATGGCCGCCGCCGGATATCCTCGCATATAGATGATGTCGCGGCCGAAATAGCTGTAGAACCCCTGCGTGTCGAACGGCGAACCGCCTACGATGAATCGCTCGAAATCGACCCGATCACCGGTTAACGACCCCACGTATCCGTAGTCCGTGGCGAAACCGACGGACACCTTTGGAACCAGCGGCACATTCCATTTCGTCTTGAACCGCCACTTATGATACTGGATGAACTCACCGACCGGCGGTGCGAGCTCCAAAGAGAGCTCAGCTTGCGATCCGCTCATTGGAAAGATCGGATGGTCGAGAGAATTTCTCGAAACCGTCTGCTGCGCCGTGAAGAGCTGACTGACGCCATCGGGTATCGTGTTGAAGAGGTCCTGATTGTTGTAGTACTGATACCGAAGCGCGGTCGACATCGTGAACTTGTCGTCGGGCCAGTTCAGCCGCCGCTCATAAAAGACGCGCGCCGAACCGGTCTCGAGTGAGCCCTGACTCTGAAAGCCGCCGAAAGAGTAAGAGCGTCTGCCGCCACCGAACCGCGAATACGAGAGCGAGCCACCGATCGGCGTCGGCCGGCCGCGGAACCACGGCTCCGTAAAGGAAAGCGAGTAGTTCTGGTAGAACGTACCGTTGGTCTGGACGGCTACCGATAGCTGCTGACCGTCACCAGAGGGAAGCGGGTCCCAGGCATCCGTATTAAATAGATTCTGAGCGGAGAAGTTATTGAAACTGAACCGGAGCATGAGGACGAGTCCGAAGCTGCCCCACGTTCCGGAGAGCTCGAGCTGATCGCTGCTTTGCTCTTCGACGGTATACTGAAGATCGACCGTCTGCCGCTCCTCGTTGATGTTGACGTTAGGTCCGCCGCCGAGCGACTCCTGCGTGAAGTAGTTCAGCTGGCTGAGGCGCCGAATGGATTCCTGGATCGCATCGCGACTAAACGTCTGGCCCGGTACCGTGTAAAGCTCGCGCCTTATGACGTGCTCTTTCGTCTTCGTATTGCCGGCAATGTCGATGTTGCCGAACTCGTACACCTCGCCCTCCCGAACGTCGAAGTGGATATCGAGCGAGTCCCCGCCAACGACCTGGATGCTCGGTTCGGCACTGAACCGCATGTAACCGCGATTCATATAGAGGCTCGAAACGTCGCTGCTGTTGCGATTGCCGTAGAGATTGCGTTCGAGCTTCGACCGGTTGAAGGGCTCGCCGCTCTCGATGCCCAGCGCCTGGGTCAGTACCTCGTCACGATAGACGGTATTCCCCTCCCAATCGACCTCTCGCACGTAGTAGCGGTCCCCCTCATCGACGGTGAGCTCGATGACGACGCCCGCATCATCGCCATTGCGTACGTACATCGTGTCCTGCACGACGCGTGCATCGTAGTACCCACGCTCGTTATAGTACTCGAGCACACGCTGAAGATCTTCCTCATACGTTTGCCGATCGAAGGTCGCCGAACTCCAGAACCTCCACCAGCGATCCTCGTCGGTCTCCATCTGACGATTGATGCGGCGGTCGGAGACGGCCTGGTTCCCACGAATCCGAATCTCCTCGACCTCGACCTTCTGACCTCGATCGATCACGAAGTCGAGCTCAATGTTTCCCTCCGGCGTTTCCGTCCGGTTCACGTCGACCGCCGCGAGCAGATAACCCTTGTCTTCGAAGTAGTTCTTGATGACCTGCTTGGCGCGCTCGACGTCCGACGGGCGCAGCGGACTGCCGGCAAGCAGGGGCACCTGTTCCTTCAAATCGCTTCGATGTCCTCGCTTAACACCCGAAAACGTGTATTCGACCAGGCGCGGCTCTTCCTGGACGTGAATGGAGAGATAGACGCCGTCGCCCACACGGCGGTCTTCAATGATCTTCACGTCCGAAAACAATCCAAGCCGATAGATCGATCGGATCGCCTCGGCGATCGCCTCGTCGCCCGGCAACGTAATCGTCTGACCCACGTGCAGCCCGCTCGCCTGAGAGACCACTGATTGGGCGCTCTCGCTTTCCACACCGTCGACGGAGATCCCTAAAATCTCAATCGGCGAAGGTTGTGCCTGATAGGAGGTCTGCGGAGCCGGCATGTTGAAGCTTCCCTGTCCCATCGCGGGTACGGCAAGCGCGGACGCAATGAAAAAGAAGAGCGTCGCCCGTAAGTGCATAACAAACTAGACTTAGTAGGAATCGTAGGGAGAAGTGCCGTCTTGAGTACCAAGCAGCGATTGTCAAGTTTCGAGCGCGAGGGAGCAGCCGGCCGTGGTGGATCCCCGTAGAATGAACGAACTTACTCGCCGTTTAGTACCCGCCCGAAACGGCGCTCTCTGTTTTGAAAGTCCCGGATCGCCTCGTAGAGCTGTTCGCGTCGGAAGGCCGGCCAGAAGCAGTCGGTGATGTACATTTCCGTGTAGGCCAGTTCCCAGAGCAAAAAGTTGGATATGCGAAACTCGCCGCCCGTCCGTACGAGCAAGTCCGGATCGGGCACGCCGGCCAGCATGAGTGATGAGGCAAATAGCTGCTCGTCAATGTCTTCCGGATCGAGTTCACCGGAGCGCGCTTGACGCGCGAGCCTTCTTGCGGCTTCCACGATCTCCAGCCGGCCGCTGTATGAGATCGCCATGATGAGCGTCATCCGGTCGTTGTCGCGCGTCTTCTCTACCGAATCCGCCAGCTCCGCGCGCGCCTCCGGCGGCAGCTTCGACAAATCGCCCACCGCCTTCAAACGGATCTTGTTCTTCAGGAGCGTCTCGGTCTCTCGACGAATCGTGTGCACCAGCAACCGCATCAGCGCACGGACCTCCTTGGGAGGCCGGTTCCAGTTTTCGGTGCTGAACGTGTAGAGCGTCAGATAATCGACACCAAGCTGGGCGCAGCTCTCGGTGATGTCGCGTACCGATTCTACACCTTCGTGATGCCCAACGACGCGGCTCTGACCACGTTCGCGCGCCCATCGCCCATTACCGTCCATAATGACGGCGATGTGACGAGGAATATCGCCGCGCTGCTTCAGCGCTCCTTGAAGCGCCTCGTCTTCGGTCGTGCGCGTGTCGTGATTTTCGGCGATCTCGTGCCTCACCACCTTGTGGCGCTACAGCTTCAGTATGTCGTTTACGATGACGAACGCCATGAAGGCAAAAAGGAGTAGCATCCCCACCTGCTGCATGATCATCCGCAAGCGGAGCGAAGGCTCCCGCCTCGCGATCCCCTCATATACAAGAAACGCAAGATGCCCGCCGTCCAGCACCGGAATCGGAAGGATGTTGATGATGGCCAGCGTGATAGAAAGCATGGCGACAATATTCCAGAAGAACGCCGCGCCGGCATCAGCCGCTTCCTTCGTGACCTTCGCAATCATCACGGGGCCGCCGACGTTTTCCTGGAAGTTATCCTGGCCGGTGAAAACGCGGGTAAGACTCACGACGATGGCCTTCGTGTTGATCCACGTGTCGCTAAAACCTGTGATCGTCGCCTGAACCGGATTGTAATCGCGTCGGACGATTCCGAACTCGTGCTGCAAGATGGCCGGCGTCGGCTCGTAGACACCCAGCAGATACCGTCCATTTTCTTCTTCCGGCGAGACCGTGGCTTCGAGGACTATGCCGTCTTCCCGCTGGTCCACAATAGGTGTGGGTAGCTCCTCGGAGCCCTCCATCTCGCCGTCTGCGTCCGTAATGAGCGAATCCGCCCTAAACCACCGGATTGTCACCGGATCGCCTCCGGTCTGCTGCAGCACGCCGGTCATCTCCGCCCAGTAGCGGACGGTATCTCCGTCGATTGCAATGATGCGATCCCCGCCACGAAGGCCGGCCGCAGCCGCCGGCGAGCCCTCGACAACGCCGCTGATGACGCTCGGCTTATAGGAAATGCCGAGCCCTCCACGGCTGCGATTCAACTGGGTGAAGATATCATCGGGACCCTCGAACGTCAGCGTGTCGCCATCACGCAGCACCGAAATCGTAAGCGGGCTCGCGATCAGCGACTCCAGGCTCGATACGTCCTCGAACTCCTCGAGCTCATTGCCGCCGACGGCCAGCAAGCGGTCGCCGGTGCGGAGACCCATACGGTGCGCGATCGACGTGTCCGCAACATATACGGACTCCACGTTCTCAGCCGGAATGTACGCGTCGCCGTAGGCAAGCTTGAGACCGGTGAAGATGAAGAATGCCAGAATGACGTTGAAGACCACACCGGCTGAGATCACGATCATCCGCTGCCATACCGGTTTCGATCGAAACTCCCAGTCCTCCGGCTGAGACTGCAGATAATCGGTGTCCATGCTCTCATCGATCATACCGGCGATTTTCACGTAGCCGCCGAGTGGCGTAGCGCCGACCACGTATTCGGTCTCACCGATCTTCTTGCCGAAGAGCTTTGGCGGAAACCCGATCGAGAAGCGGTCCACCCGCATCTTAAACAGCTTTGCGAACAGGAAATGACCCATCTCGTGCACGAAGACGAGAATGGTGATCGCCAGGATCACCCAGAAAATGTAGGAAAGGATCTCCAGGATCGACTCCATTTAGCTTTTATGTCCTGATAATCGGGCGAGGAGCTTGCTACGGCACGTCGCCGAAGTCACAAGCAGGTGGGGATAAGATGCCCGACGGTTGGTTTCAAACGCCGTTTAAATAGTACCTGCCCCAGTCTGTTCCAGCACCGCACGACGTGCCGAAGCATCGCAGTGCACGAGTTCTTCCATGGTTGGGGCCTCTACAAGATCGGCGAGATCAAGGGCCTCCTCGATCAAGTGGGGAATGTCGGAGAACCGGATCGCTCCATCGAGGAAGAGGGCGACGGCCTGTTCGTTGGCCGCGTTCAGCACGGCCGGCGCACTTCCACCGGCACGCAACGCGTCATAGGCTAGACCCAGACACCGAAACTTCTGAAGGTCGGGCTGATCGAAATCGAGGCGGCGAATGGCGGACCAGTCCAGCCGCTCGTGCGGCGCAGACCAACGGTCAGGATAGCTGAGCGCATACTGGATCGGCACCTTCATATCCGGAATCCCCAACTGCGCCTTCGTTGAACCATCCTCAAAGGTGACCATCGAATGGATGATGGATTGTGGATGGACGAGCACAGCGATGCGATCGACCTCGATGCCGAAGAGCCAGTGCGCCTCTATGACCTCGAGCCCCTTGTTCATCATGGTCGCCGAATCGATGGTGATCTTCGCCCCCATCTCCCAGTTCGGATGATCGAGGGCCTCGTCGCGCGTGATGCTTTCGAAACTCGCGAGCGGACGTTCGCGGAAGGGCCCCCCCGATGCTGTGAGGACAAGCTCCTCGACACGAGACGACGACTCGCCGACGAGACATTGAAATATTGCGGAATGCTCGCTGTCCACCGGAATGAGCACGCCACCGTACTCATCCACCACACCGTTGACCAACTCGCCGGCGACGACGAGCGTCTCTTTGTTAGCGAGGGCCACTTTCTTTGCGGCACGAAGCGCATGCACGACGGACTGGAGGCCGGCGAAACCAACTAGCGCGGCGACGACCGTGTCGACGTCGGTGAGCGCGGCCGCCTCGCACAAGCCCTCATCACCATACAAAATGCGGATATCTTCGCCGGCCAGATCCTCTTCCAAGAGCCGGCGGCCGTCCTCATCGCAGATGACGACGCATTCCGGCCTGAATTCCCGCGCCTGCTCCGCGAGCAGTGACGCATTCCTTCTGGCCGTCAGCGCTCGAATCTGGAAGCGATCGGGGAAGAGCCGGACGATCTCAAGCGTCTGAGTTCCGATCGATCCCGTCGATCCAAGTACGGCAAGTCGCTGGCTGGAGGGCATGAAGTGTGGGTTCGTCGAACGTCTCGTAGTCGAACGTCTCGTAATCGACCGTCTCGTAGTCGATGCGTTTCGGGAGACTTTCTGATGGGCTAATCACATGGCAATGTGAAACTTACCGTTAAGGACGGCAATACTAATGACCCGGCACGTCGGAGGCTCCCCCGCCGTACAAGCTGGGGTCGGATACGCCGTTTCGATCCGTCCGTATCGATCGCAATCGATCGATCACCATCGTCCCCTCTTTCATATTCGTCGCCGCAGTTCGTGGTTCGTATTCCGGTCCTAGATAGTTCCCCTTGGCGGTTGGCTGCCGGATTCCTCCTTCTCGCGATCGCATGTGGAATCGCGCAGCCCCGCGCGGCGGCGGCGCAGAACATGGACAGTACGGACGTGGCGCGCTTCCAGCTGGCCGACTCCTTCATCCGGGCCGGACAGTTCGATCGGGCAATCACGCTGCTGGAAGATCTGTATGCGGCCTCTCCGACCAACTACGCGTTCTACGACAAGCTTCGCACCGCATACGAGAGCATGAAACGATACGACGACGCGGTGGACCTCGTCAACGAACGGCTCTCATCCGGACAGACGCCGACACTCCTGTCCGATCTGGCCCGGCTGTTCTATCTGCAGGATGAGGAGGAGCGCGCACGGGAGATCTGGGAAGAAGCCATCGACACGGGGCCCGATCAGCCGAACACGTATCGTGTCGTCTATCAATCGCTGATGGAGGTCCGACAATTTGACTGGGCCATTGAAATGCTCGAAAGCGCCCGTGACGCGACGGGCGATCCGGAACTGTTTCGGGCGGATCTGGGCTATCTCCACAATCTGACGGGGAACCACGATCGGGCGATGGATGAGTACCTCGAGATCCTCCGCACCAATGAGCAGCAGGTGGGCTTTGTCCGTAACCGGCTCAGCCGCTTCGTCGAGCAGGAAGAGGCTTTGAGATCCAGCATTGCCGTGGCTTCGAGGGCCGTTCGTGAAGAGCCGCTCAATCGTGCCTTCCGTGAGCTTCTCGGATGGCTCTACATCGAGATTGAGAGCTACGACGACGCGTTAAATGCATATCGAGCAATCGATCGGCTCGAACAGGAGAACGGCACGGTACTGTTCAACTTCGCTCAAATGGCCGCTGATGCGGCGGCTTACGAGGCGGCCTCCGAAGCCTTTCGTGAGATTTTGGAGCGGTATCCGGAGGCACCGTCGGCGGCGCCGGCGCTCGCGGGACTCGGAGAGATGCACGAGCGCTGGGCGGACCGTTCCGGAGAGCGCGCCTTCGACGAGACAGGCGGCCGCATCGCGGCTGTTCACTACGAGGAAGCGCTCGAGACCTATCGCCGGTTTTTGGATAGATTTCCGAACCACGCCCTGTATCCCGAGGTCCTTCGACGCGTCGGTCGCCTGCAGCAGGACATTTTCTATGAGTTGGAGGCGGCCGAGACCACGCTAGAGAAAGTTGCGGAGAGTTATCCGAACACGAACGCCGCTACCGAGGCTCAGTACGACCTCGGCCGGCTGGCCCTCATGCGTGGTCAGATGGATGAGGCGCGTCTCCGATTTAACCGGCTCATCGATCGACTCCGGACGGGCGACATTGCCGAGCTTGCGCGTTACAAGCTGGCTCAGATCCATTTCTTCACTGGCGAGTTCGATGCGGCGCAGTCGATAGTCGATGTCATCGACGTCAATACCTCCACCGACGTCTCGAACGACGCGATCGAACTCAAGCTGCTGCTGATGGAAAATCGCGGGCCGGATTCGTTGAACACGCCGCTCCAAAGCTTTGCACGGATCATGCTCGCACAGGAGCAGCGGCAGTATCAGGCGGCCCTTGACAGCCTTGATGGACTCCTAGCTCGTCAACCCTCCCACGCACTGGCCGACGATGCACGCTATCTGCGTGCTGAGATCCTCAGGACGATCGGTCGGAGCGAGGAGGCTGCGCGTGTCTTTCAGGAGTTCCCCTTGATGCATCCGCAGAGCCATCTAGCGGACCGCGCTCTGTTTGCCGCCGCCGAGATGTTCGAGCAGGAACTGGATGATGCGGACGCCGCCGCACGACTCTACGCTCAGCTGCTCTCAGACTTTCCCGGCTCATTGCTCGCGGGCCAGGCACGTGACCGGCTTCGGCGTTTGCGCAGCGACGGGGCGTGACCAGAACCGAGTCTACGCTGATCTCCAGGCAGTAGCGCACATGACTTTAAATCCAGCGAACTCCATGATTATCAGACGGATTGGTCCTCTCGTTCTTGCTCTAATCATGGCCGTGCCGTGCGCGACGGCTCAGGATATCCTAGTACCCATGGATGCAAGCCAATCCAATCATCTAAAGGCGTATGGCATTGCCTTCTTGGCACTCGAGAAGGGGCAGTCCGTCGATTGGCTGCTCAATTACAGGGGAGGCTCCTTTCTCGTCCCCCAATCAGAGGCTCTCGAGCAGGAGTTGCAACTGAGAGGCGTCACGTATGAGCGCCTAGGCGGCGCCCAGTCGGCTCAGATCATCGCCGAGGTCGAGAGCGAAGGCAGCAACACGTCCGTCGTGCGACTGGAGAAGGCGCCGAAGATCGCGGTGTACGCACCGGATCAAACGCTGCCCTGGGACGATGCGGTGCTGCTGGCTCTCGAGTACGCAGAGGTATCCTATGAAATGATCTATGATGATGAAGTCCTGAGCGGCGAACTCAGCGAGTACGACTGGCTGCATCTTCACCACGAGGACTTCACGGGTCAATACGGCAAGTTTCTGCAGTATCGCAATATGCCGTGGTACATTGAACAACAGCGGCAGGCCGAAGAAGCGGCCCGGCGCCATGGATTCCGAAAGGTCAGCAAGCTAAAACTGGCCGTGACCGAACGCATCAAGGAATACGTCGCCAACGGCGGTTTCCTCTTTGCCATGTGCTCGGGAACGGACACCTATGACATCGCCCTCGCGGCCTATGCCACGGATATCGTGCCGGCCGAGTACGATGGCGACCCGATCGACCCCAACGCTCAGTCCGAGCTCGATTACGGTCGAACGCTCGCATTTGAGAACTTCACGCCGATCTTTAACCCGGCCGAATACGAGCATTCGGATATCGACTCGGGACCGCCGCCCCCGCAGCTACGAAATCCGACGCTGGACTACTTTACACTATTCGAGTTCAGCGCGAAGTGGGATCCGGTTCCCACGATGTTGACCCAGAATCACGTCGCAACGATCAAGGGATTCATTGGTCAGACGACGAACTTCAATAAGGACGTCATAAAGCCTGGCGTGACGCAGCTTGCCGAGGTGCCGGGTCGAGAAGAGGCCAAGTACCTTCACGGAAATCTGGGTCAGGGAACGTTCACGTTCTATGGAGGCCACGATCCGGAAGACTACCAGCACTTCGTCGGCGATCCACCTACCGATCTCGATCTCCACAAGAACTCGCCGGGATACCGCCTTATCTTGAACAACATTCTCTTTCCGGCCGCGAAGAAGAAAAAGCAAAAAACCTGAGCAGCTGCAGCTTCAGGTGTCACATTGCAATTCTCGGGGTTAGTTTTACGGCCACCTTGAGGCTCGACAATTGACCATCGCACTATGACACCTGATTCAGCGAAGACTGTCGCCCGGTCACGCTGCGTGATGACTGAAATCGTTCTGCCGAACGACACGAACGGCCTCGGTAACATGATGGGCGGCCGCCTTCTACACCTGATGGACAAGGCCGCATCCATTTCGGCCCAGCGCCATGCAAACCGCGTCTGCGTAACCGCAGCGGTCGATTCGGTCGAATTTCAGTCGGCTATCCATCAGGGCGAAGTGGTTGTCGTGGAAAGCCAGGTGAACCGGGTCTTTCGCTCGTCGATGGAAGTAGAGCTCAACGTGTGGGCAGAGGACCCGAGGACCGAGACGAAGCGGAAGTGCAACCGTGCCTTCTATACCTTTGTCGCCGTAGATGAGAACGTTTGCCCTGTTCCGGCTCCGCCTATCATTCCCGAGACCCAGGAGGAGAAGGATCGCTATGAAAATGCGAAGAAGCGGCGGGAGCTTCGCCTGATTATGTCGGGACGGCTCGAACTGCGCGATGCGGAGGTTCTCAAGGAGGACGTTCTGGCGGTGATCCGGCGGGATGAATAGCTTCTGCGCCACCCTATCATCGAGATTGGACATGAGACGTCTTCACTCACTCACGTCTGCGTTCCTGCTCGCTGCTGCCCTCCTACCGTTCAATGCCGGTGCCCAGTCGTTCGACGCCGCGCAGGAACCGGCCGGCGACGTCGGCGTCGGCGGCCAGATTGGCGAACCGAGCGGCGTTACCCTCAAAATCTATCAACGCCCGACTCTTGCCTACGAGTTTTTGGCGGCATGGGACCTTGATCGGTTTTTCTATCTTAATGCACACGCGCTCTACGAACGTCCCATCCCCGATTCACCGCTTCGGTACTACTTCGGGCCCGGCGCCGTGCTCGGGATTACGGGTGGCAGTGGCAGCACCGACCTCGTGGTCGGCCTCAGCGGCCAAGCCGGCGTCAATTTCTTCGTGGAACGCTTTGAGGTCTTCCTGCATCTGACTCCACGGCTCGACATCATTCCCAGTACCGACGGTAAAGTCGGCGGCGGCATCGGGCTGCGCTACTATCTGTAGCCGGAGAACACATTGCACGCTTTCCGCTATCTTGTGAATCGCCACGCCGCCAGCGTGAAGAAGGATCAGTCCAACGAAGTGTATGCTGTACAAGCGCGTCCTCATAACCGGAGCAAACGGACTCCTCGGACAGGAGCTCGTGCGCCTGATGAGCCGGTATCCGGAATACGACGTACTCGCAACGGCTCGTGATGCGACTCCGCGATTCGATGGCTGCTCCTGCGGATATGCCCCTCTGAACATCACCGATACGGAAGCCGCTCAGAGGGCCTTCCAGGACTTTACTCCGAGCGTCGTCATCAACTGTGCCGCGATGACGCAGGTGGACGACTGCGAGACCGCCCGCGACGATTGTTGGCACGTGAACGCCGATGCCGTGGAGATGCTCGCCAAGCAATGCGATCAGATCGGTGCGCAGCTGATCCAGGTGTCAACAGATTTCGTTTTCGACGGCGAGGAGGGCCCGTATCGGGAAGATGCGCGTCCGAGCCCCCTGAGCTACTATGGTAAGTCTAAGCTGGCAGGCGAGAATGCCGCGCGCGGTGCAGGACTGGAGAAATGGTCCATCGCACGCACCGTGCTCGTCTTTGGAACCGGCGAGAACCTAGGCCGCTCGAATTTCGTGCTCTGGGTGATCGACAAGCTCTCAAACGGCGAGCCGATCCACGTCGTCACCGATCAGTGGCGCACCCCGACCTATGCACCGGATCTTGCCGCGGGTATCGAGCGCATCGCTCGGTACGGGAAGTCGGGAATCTTCCATATCTCCGGGCGCGAGTACGTCTCGGTCTACGAGTTCGCAAAGATTATCGCAGAGGTGTTCGACCTCGACGGGGCGCTCGTCCATCCGACCGACGGGTCACGGTTTACGCAGACCGCAGAACGTCCTGCCAAGTCCGGCTTCATCATCCTCAAGGCCGAGACCGAACTTGGCTACAAACCGCGAGAGATCAGGGAGGCGCTGCGGCATCTCGGAACCCGGCTCGGTCTGCCCGTCACGGCGTCGTGATCGACATTCAGATCCTCAGAGATAATCCTGAACGGGTGCGAAAGGCCATCCGTGATAAGGGGATGGGCGACGAATCCGTCGTGGATCAGCTCGTCGACCTCGATGCCGGCAGGCGAAAGACGCTCACGAAACTGCAGGAAACGCAGGCCGAGTCAAATGCCATCTCGAAGTCCATCGGCGAGCTCATGCGCGCGGGCCGATCCGATGAGGCGCAGGAAAGCATCCAGGCCTCCAGCCGGCTCAAGGATACGATCAAAACTCTGGAGGCCGAGGTTCGCGAGATAGAGGAGCGTCAGCGGCAGCTCACGCTCGAAATCCCAAATATCCCGCACGCTTCCGTACCGGTTGGGCACGCCCCCGACGAGAATCAGGTCATCGCCGAACGCGGCGAGCACCCGCACTTCGACTTCGCGGCCAAGTCTCACTGGATGCTCGCCGAGCAGCACCAACTGATCGACTTCGAGCGCGGTGCGAAGATCGCTGGGGCGGGGTTTCCGGTATATCGGGGCAAGGGCGCTCGACTCCAGCGTGCGTTGATCAACTACTTTCTTGACTCCGCGGTTGACGACGGGGGGTACACGGAGCTGCAGTC
>CAZQAS010000038.1:5985-8564 GCA_964591285.1 uncultured Rhodothermales bacterium | reverse complement strand
GACGTTCGCGGCCTGAACCGGCTTCACCAGTTCGACAAGGTCGAACTGGTGCGTTTCGTTGAACCGGCAGCCAGCTACGATGCCCTCGAGGAACTTCGTGAAGACGCTGAAGGACTTCTGCAAGCACTCGAACTCCCCTATCGCGTTCTTCTGATGTGTACGGGTGACATGGGCTTCACGCAGGCGAAGAAGTACGACCTCGAGGTCTGGAGCGCCGGGCAGGAGAGATGGCTCGAAGTGTCCTCAATCTCAAATTTCGAGGATTTTCAGGCGCGGAGGATGCAAATCCGCTATCGACCCGAGGGTCAGAAAAAGACGAGCCTTGTGCATACGCTGAATGGATCCGGACTCGCCCTCCCACGAGTTGTCGCAGCGCTTCTCGAGAACAATCAGCAGGCCGACGGCTCGATTCGCATCCCGCAGGTGCTCGCCGGATATACGGGATTCGATCGAATTCCTTGATCCGTCGGTTTTTCTGATCCGTCGGATGCCCTGGTCCGGTGGATTCCTTGATCGTTGGATACCTTACTTCACCGCCGTCCCCGTCTCACGTGCTCCCCTTCCTAGGTGAAAACGTCGCGTAATGCCGCCTCGGCCGCGTGGAAGCCGCACATTCCGTGCACGCCTCCCCCCGGCGGAGTTGATGCCGAGCAGAGATAGACGCCGTCCAGCGGCGTGCGATACGGAACCGGCGTCGGATTCGGCCGGGCGATCAACTGCAGCAGCCGTGCGCTTCCACCATTGATGTCGCCTCCGACCAGATTGGCGTTTCGACCCTCGAGATCCACCGAATTCATCGCGTGTCGCTCGAGAATACAGTCTTGAAAGCCAGGTGCGAAGCGCTCGATCTGCCGCTCGATGCGGTCGGTCATGTCGACCGTAGAGCCGTGCGGTACGTGACAGTACGCCCACAGCGTGTGCTTGCCCGCTGGCGCGCGCGACGGATCAAAGCGGCTGTGCTCGGCCAGCAGGACGTAGGGCCTTTCAGGATGCCTACCGTCGGCGACGTCGCGCTCAGAAGCGACGAGCTCCTCAAGAGATCCGCCGAGGTGCACCGTGCCCGCCCTGCCGCAGAGATCATTCGCCCAGGGTATGGGCTCGCTCATCGCATAATCGATCTTGAAGATCCCCGGTCCGTACCGAAACCGCTCGAGGCGATAACGGCTGCGCAACGACAATCCGTTGGATGCCATCCGAACGAACTGGCGCGCCGTGACGTCTAGTAGCACCACCCGGGCCGACGGCACCTCTGCAAGTCTTCGAATGCGGCGACCCGTTTCGATCTGCCCTCCTAGCTCTGCGAACCGTGCAGCTAGCGCATCAGCGATTTTTTGCGCGCCTCCACGAGGCATTGGCCACCCAACGGCATGTCCCGCTCCGCAAAGCACGAGACCGATGGCGGCCGACGACGCTGCATCGAGTGAAATCTGCGAATGTGCGGCAAGGCCGCCAAAGAGTGCCCGTGCCGATTCCGTTCTAAACTGCTTTTTGGCGAGATTCTCCGCCGATCTGAGCGCGTGGAGGCCGAACCTCGCAAGCAAGAACGGGCGCTTCGGCAGATGAATAATCGGGCCAAGCACTTCGTCGGCAAAATCGTCCCACGAATTGGCGATAGGCGCGATTAGCCGCCGATACGCATCTTCGTCAATCCCGAGTCGCTCGGCCGTCGCCTTGATCGAGCGATACATCACGGCCACCCGGCCACCATCCAACGGGTGAGCGAGCGGAATTTCCGGGTGGACCCACTCGAGTCCGTACTGCTCCAACTCCAAGGAGCGCAGATACGGCGAGCCGGCAGCCATTGGATGGATCGCCGAGCAGAGGTCGTGTACGAAACCCGGGCGCGTCAGCTCCGCCGAACGCGTCCCGCCCCCAATCGAGTCGTTCGCCTCCAGGATCAAGACCGACAATCCAGCCTCCGCAAGACGAACTCCCGCCGCTAGCCCGTTCGGCCCGGCCCCGACGACCACGACGTCGTATGAAGACCTAGTTCCCATCGGTATGGAATGATGCGCTTAACTGCATTTCAGAATCGATCAATGATATGGAAAACGACGCCGAACCTCCCGGTGGTCAATCCACCTCACCACGGTCGGGGCCGATTCACCATGCACTGCGCATTTGTGCCCAGATGGCAAGGAGGACCAAGAGATAACAATGTCTGCGGATCTTCGGCACGCGGCCACATTATTTCTACTGGATTTGCGATTTCTTCTGCTTTTGCGGCCGCACTTACGCAGCGGCATGTGAACGATCTGACGCAAACCACCCATCTGTCGCGTAATCTATAGTCGACGAGCGCTCCTCACACCCAAAGCTACCGTGACGATGAGCATTGATCCCAATAACATCGACCTCGAGAACATTGAGGACGTGACCGACATCAAACCGGCGCCGAACGTGGCCGTGAGCCGTACGGAGCATCACTTTAGCGGCCTCGGGCAGGAAGGCAAGCGCCTGCTTCTGGAGCTGCTGCACGTGACGTCGGAGGACGAGCCGTTCGCTGATCGGGTGTTTGGCCGACTCGGTGTAGGTTATCGGAAGGCCGAATGGAACGACTACGAACTCTACTGGGCCGA
>CAZQAS010000038.1:0-5885 GCA_964591285.1 uncultured Rhodothermales bacterium | reverse complement strand
AACGCTGCCATGCTTCTTCTCATCCGGAAATTGCCGGATGTGCTCATTCGACGTTTCCTTCCCGGTGCCCGCTGCTACCGGCGAGGCCTCGTGGATATAGAAGTCGTGATTCGGAAGTGTATCGTTGTGCGAGCGCGCCGCTGCAGCCGCTTCTCTCATCGATTCGTCGGCGTTGCGGCGAAGTTCATCAGCGTTCTGACCGATCTCAATTTCGAAAAGATCGAAGAGATGCTTGAAAGCGGCGCGATCGCGCTCGAACGCGTCGCCGGAAGCACCGTCGGCCAGCTGCTTATCCATTTTCGCCAGCGACGCAGTGAGTGCGAAGATCATCACGGCATTGTCCGCCAGCCGAGCCTGCACCGCTTGTCGTTTGATGATGGCCTCCCGATGCTGCTTACTTGCGATCTTGAAGTAGTGGGAATGCCGCTGGATGAGCCGCGACAGCCGCTCAGCATAATCCGACAAGGACGGATCCACACCGACCACATCCGGTGCGGCCGGTAGCAATCCGAGGAACAGCTCGCCGGCTAGCGGCAGCGCCCTCTTCAGAACCGTCGTATTGAGGCCATTGGTCAAAATCCGTCCGATATTCTGGCCGGCCGTCTCGTCACGGTTCCAGGCGACAGCCTCTTGTACGCCGACCATGGATTCGGCGAGCTGCTTGCCGCCGTAGCCAAAGACGAACGACTGCATCACCTCGTTAGAACCCTCCACAATGCGGTGGATACGGTTGTCGCGCCAGATCCTCTCCAGCTCGTTTTCGGTCATGTACCCTTCACCGCCCATGATCTGCATCGCGTCATCGATGACGCGCCATCCGTACTCTGAGCAAAGCACCTTCGTGGCAGCCGTCTCGACCATGATGTCGGTGTCGCCACGGTCGAGCATACCGGTCATCATGTAGAGCGCGGCATCCATGGCATACGTGTAGGCGGCCATACGCGCGATACGCTGTTGCACGAGTTCGAAATCCGCGAGCGGCCGTCCGAATTGATAGCGCGTCTGGACGTATTTGACGCTCTGATCCATGGCCTGCTTCGCGGCACCGCTGACACCGGCCGAGAGGGTGCAGCGACCGTAGTTGAGACAGCTCAGCGCAACAACGAGCCCCTTGCCCTCTTCGTGAAGTCGGTTCGCCTTCGGCACCTTGACGTCGCTAAACCGAATCCGGGCCTGCCACGTCCCGCGAATCCCGGTCTTGCTGCGGTTGTTCTCGAAAATGTCGACCCCGTCCATGTCCGGCGTACAAATTAGCGCCGTGACGCCCTCCCGCTTTTCTCCGGATTTCGGATCGACATACTGCTGCTTTGCCATCACGGTAAACATGCCGCTCATCGCCGCCGAAGTACTCCACTTTTTCTCGCCGGTGAGGAGGTAGTATTCTCCGTCATCAGAGAGCGTGCAATACGTCTGCTGGCCTGCCGCATCAGATCCCGCGTTCGGTTCGGACAGAGCGAAAGCGGAGAGCCTCTCACGTGCAACCATCGGCAGATACTTCTGCTTCTGCTCCTCGGTACCGAAGAGCATGATGGCCTTGCATCCGATCGACTGGTGCGCAGATACGACGACCGCCGTCGATCCGCAGTACCTCCCGATCATCTCCAGCACTCTGTTGTAGCTCGTCACGCCGAGCCCTAATCCCCCGTACTCTTCAGGGATGGTCATTCCCATGACACCAATATCGAAAAGCCGTCGGATGACCCAGTCCGGAATAAATTCCTCCTGATCGATTTGTATGGCGGGATGCTCGTCGCGGAGGTAAGCGCCGAGCTCTTGTAGCAGCGCATCGCATTTCCGCCGCTCCTTCTCCGATGACTCCGGGTACGGAAAAACCAGATCACCTCTGAACCGGCCCCAGAACACGTTCTTTAGAAAACCCATCTGAGACGGTTCAGGACCGAGCATGGTCTCGATATCCTGGATCAGCTTCTGATCCTGTACCGAAACGTTTTTTAAACGCGATAAACGCGAGGAAGGCATGAACTGGCCTCTACTTTTTTGCACGACAAGAACCTAGGGCGACGCTCGCTGCCGATACCCTCATCAACAACCGAGCCGAACCCAACACACACTTATAGATGGCCGAAAGCGCTTCCAGTTTCGGACGCCTGTAGCACTTCCGAGAAAATTCTACAGATACTCGCCCGAAATAGTCCCATCCACACTTTTCTTTCGAGCATGCCGCCGTCGCCCTTCAATAGCAGACTTACCGAGGTGCAGAATCGGCAGGGGTCCATCCTCTGCGTAGGACTGGACCCGGATCCGGATCGACTCCCGCGGCACCTTCTCGAAGAGCACGCTCTTCCCGATGCGGTCATCGCATTCAACACGGCCGTTATCGATCGCACAAAGGCCGCCGCCTGCGCCTACAAACTCAACCTTGCATTCTATGAGGCGCTCGGCGCCGAAGGGTGGCGCGTCCTGAAAGCTTCACTCGCCGCCATTCCGGATGATCGCATCACTATCGCCGATGGGAAACGCGGCGACATCGGCAACTCGGCGCGGTTTTACGCGCGAGCGACCTTCGAGCAACTCGGCTTCGATGCGTGCACGGTCTCCGGATACATGGGCAGAGACAGCGTCGCGCCCTTTCTGGAGTTCCGCGGCACGGGCGTCTTTTTGCTTGTGCGAACCTCGAATCCGGGGGCACGCGACATTCAGGAAATCTCTTGCGGAAAGGAGCCGTTCTACCTGCACGTCGCCCGTACGGCACGGATCTGGGACGATGATCTTCCCGGCACGATCGGTTACGTCGTGGGCGCAACCGACACGGAGGCCCTGCGGAAGGTGCGTAAAACGTGCCCGAAGCAGCCCCTGCTGATCCCGGGCATCGGCGCTCAGGGCGGGGACGCGCACGCCGTCATGCGCATCGCGGAAAACGGTAGCGGTCCGGTCATCGTCAACAGCAGCCGTTCGATTATCTATTCCTCCAGCGGCCGGGAATTTGCAGAAGCGGCCGGCGAAGCGGCGGAAGCGCTCAGAGCACAGCTGCAGGAAGCCCGCGGCTAAGCTGCTGCGAGAATTCTCGATCCGAGAGGTTATACGGGCGGCCGTCATGTGTCTATTGGAAGAGGCCGGTGTCCCTTCCACGCTCCTGACCGCTCACGATGACTCCCACCTACTACTACGGCTTTGCCGACTCGCTTCTTAGAGTCGTTCTCCACGAACCCGCCACGACCGCGGTACCGGAGGCACTAATCCACGACGTATGGCGCCACCAACGCTTCCAGACCGCGCCGCTTCTTACCGTCGGCGGCGTTCCTGTAACAATCGTCGATCCCGGCCGCACGAACACCGACGCCGGGCCGGATTTCCTCAACGCAAAGCTACGACTCGGAACGACGAGTTGGACCGGCGCCGTGGAGATCCACGTTTCATCGGGCATCTGGCAGGACCACGGCCACGATGAAGATCCGAGGTACAACAGCACGCTGCTCCACGTCGTTCTTTATCACGACATCTGGACCGGGAAACTGCGCCGCGCCGACGGAACACTGCTCCCGGAACTGGTTCTCTATCCGCACCTCGAAGCACCCCTGCGCCGCCTGCTACACTCCTTCTACACGAGATCGGAGAAACGCATTCTGTGCTCCTCCGGATGGAACAGAGTACCGGAAGCAATCCTCGCCCCGTATCTCGATGCCCTGGCCGTAGAACGGATGCTTGGCAAGGCGCGGCGCTTTCGAAGCGGAAAGGACGCCGAGCAGGCCATCTACGAAGGAATTTTCGCCGGACTCGGATATGCCAAGAACGCGGCGTCAATGCGAACGCTGGCTTCCATCGTGCCGATGAGCGCTGCTCGGGACTTGGCAGATTCGCGAGATGTGGAGGCCCTATTCTTCGGTGCGGCTGGACTGATTCCGGAGCCGTCGGACATCCTAGACGCCGATCGGACAACGGCCGACTACGTGATGGATCTGCGTGATCGATTCGAGCGCCTGAACCACCGCTTCAGTATCGCTCCGATGCCACCGACCGCCTGGCGTTTCTTCCGTCTGCGGCCGGCAAACTTCCCAACTCTACGGATCGCCCAGGCATCGGCCCTGTTCGGGAAGCCAGGTGGACTGCTCTCATCCGATCCGCTCGGACGGATGCATGCCGCCGCAGCAACCGAGCATCCGGTTCGTGGGCTCAGAGATTTGTTCGATGTCGAACTCCATCCGTTCTGGAGCAGTCACGTTCGGTTGGAGAAGCGATCCGCTCGCCGGCATTCATCATCCAAACGTCGCTCCACCATCGGTCGATCTCGAGCCGACGCGCTCATTGTGAATGTCGTTCTCCCTGTCCTTCTCGCCGCCGATCCCGATCGAGAGGACGAATACCTGAACATCCTCCACAGTTTGCCCGCCGCTGAAGATGAAATTACTCGTCGGTTTTCAGACCTTGGGACACGGCCGAGAACCGCGGGACAGGCTCAGGCTTTTCATCAACTTTATAAAACACGATGCTCCGAGGCGCGATGCCTGTCGTGCACCGTCGGCTCGACCTTACTCGCCGGGGACTCGTGAGTCCATTCCGGCGAACGGTACTCCCTCGACTGATTTTTCCAGATACGCGCTCATTCACGTGCTCATTCGCCTGGTACGAATGACGTTTCGGCCCGAGGCGGTCGACACGTTCTTGTCTGTCTTCGACGAGTCCTCCCCGCGCATCCGAGCCTATCCCGGATGTCGGCATCTTGAACTCTGGCAAGACAGCACCTACGCCAACATCTTTACGACCGTAAGTCATTGGGAGGACGATGCAGCTCTAGAGCGGTACCGGTCAAGCAGCCTTTTCACAGCGACGTGGGCGCGAACCAAGCCTCTATTTGCCGCGCGGCCCGAGGCGCTCAGTCACGTCATGGCGCGTGCACATCCTTCCGATTAATGGCGAAGCCGCTGCAAGGTATTTCAGGCTTCCATTAATCGTCCGCCGTCGCGGCCGTATCGGGTTCCACGTCCTGAGCATCGCCGACGTCCGGCGCTGACTCATCCGGACTCGTTTCCGCACCCGGCTCCATTGGAAGCGCTCCGGCTCCACGTGCACGTCGCACGACGTCCGAAACGGTAAGGTCACCTTGTCCTGCCGCGATCCGGTCATAGTAAGGAGGTATCAGAGCATATGGACGGTCGCTGTCAGCCTGGCCGAGCGTATCTCCGGCGAACCCCTGTGAAAAATCTCGCAGCAGACCCGCTCGCTGCGTCTTTATCGTGCGCTGAGCGGCCATGATGGCGCCGTGTGCATGGTGCAGCGAGCGATAGGACGAGCCCGGCGATAAGTCAGCCAACAGTCGCTGCTGCTCGTCCAGTATCGCCTCTTGCCCCGACACCAGCAGTGCAAACCGCTCTGCCAGCGCTGCGAGACGGGGATCGTCCGACGCGGCCTGTTCGAGCGCTACCAAGTCGCCACGTGCACGGTCCAGATCTTCGGAGAAGCGCTGCACCATCCGCTCGGTCTGCCGGTACATGACCTCCTCCGATCCGTAGCCGCCGTAGCTCCGGCAGCCGGTCGTGACGATCATCAATAGCAAGAAAAGGAGGGCTAGAGGCGTTAGTCGCATACAGGTCACGTCTCGCAGGAGTGAGAATCCGGAATGATTATCGATCCGAAATCTAGATGATTGTGTCATCCGGAATGTGGACGTTCTTTGGAATTACGACGATTCCGTCGCGAATAAAGAAGTTCTCCCCCTCCCCTTCGGTGATGTTGTCGCGGTTCTTGATGATGCACCGCTTTCCGATGCTGACGTTGCGATCGACGATCGCTCCTTCGATGTAGGACTCCTCACCCACACCCGGCCGATCAGGACCCTCCACCGGATCCCGCAGACTCGGATCGTGCCACGGATAGTAATCCGCGCCCATAAAGACCGTGTTCTTGATCGTCGTGTTGTTGCCGATGAA
>CAZQAS010000037.1:21696-26058 GCA_964591285.1 uncultured Rhodothermales bacterium | reverse complement strand
CGCGATCGGACCCTTGCGACGCTCGAGTTCTTCTGGAATGCGCCGCAGGACAGCACCCCCACCGGCGTCACCGGATACAAAGGCTTCTTCTATCATTTCCTGGATCTCGAAACCGGCGAGCGCTACCAGACGACCGAACTGTCGACCATCGACACGTCACTGCTGATTGCCGGCGTCCTGTTCGCAGGCGAATACTTCGATCAATCCAACCGAAAGGAAGCCGAGATCCGAGCCTATGCCGACTCGCTCTACGGGCGCGTCGAGTGGGACTGGTTCCAGCGGGAGGATGGGCTCATCACGATGGCCTGGCGACCCGAGCGCGGCTACGGGCCCGCCGCCTACCAGGGCTACGACGAGGCGATGATCCTCTATCTGCTCGCACTCGGTTCGCCGACGCATCCTATCGACCCGAAAGCATGGGACGCGTTCACGAGCACCTACCGATGGGCCGATTTCTACGGCTACGAGCACGTGAACTTCAGCCCGCTCTTCGGGCATCAATACTCGCACGTATGGGTCGATTTCCGCGACGTCCAGGACGACTACATGCGCCAGCGCGGTATCGATTATTTCGAAAACTCCCGCCGAGCCACGTACGCCCAGCGTGAGTACGGGAAGGACAATCCGCTCGGATTCGAAGACTACAGCGGCGACATCTGGGGATGGACCGCGAGCGACGGGCCGGCCAACACGACGGCCGTGATCCACGGCGACAGCATCCGCTTTCACACGTACTGGGCACGCGGAGTCAGTGCCGGCGACATCCGTGATGACGGCACTCTGGTGCCCACGGCGGCCGGCGGATCGATCCCGTTCGCCCCGGAGATCACGATCCCCGCGCTGGAGGCGATGCGTGATACATACGGCGGCCTCGCCTACAATGAATACGGTTTCGTCGACGCGTTCAACCCGACCTTCCGCCACGCGGGCGCCGAACCGCAGCGCGGCATCGTCGACCCCGAGCACGGCTGGTTCGACGGCGACCAGCTCGGCATCGATCAGGGGCCGATCGTACTCATGCTGGAGAACTACCGAACTGGCCTCATCTGGGATGTGATGCGAAAGTCCGACGTGATCGTCCGCGGCCTTTGCCGTGCGGGTTTTTCGGGGGGATGGTTGGCCGGAGAGTGCCAGTGATGCAATCAACGAAAAGGTCCGTCTTTCTCCTCTGCATCCTTCTGTCGTTCTCGGTCTCAGCTGTGGCGGCCTGTCGACACACGGCCCACCCGTGTGCTCCGGATGATATGAGTCGGGCCTCGCCGGCGGACGTGACTTCGCTCGGCATCCTGAAGTGTGTTGTAACGGCTCAGCCCGAAGGACCCATAGCCGTCGAGCTTTCCGTTTCCGATACTACGACATCCCGCGGCGATTCGCTACTCATCGTTCCGGCTCTGGTGAACACGACGTCAGATTCTATCGACATAATGCACCCACGGCCACCAGAATTGGTCTATGCCTATTTCGAAGGAAAGCAAATTCACTTGAAGGATGAACTCGATCGTGAGCCGATTGGAATACTCCGCACGTTGTCTCCCGGAGAGCGCTATTCCTATTGGGCGAGTACATTTGATGAGAGTGATTGGAATCGACGGCATCTGACCCTCACGTTCGATCAGGAAGGTGAATACCATTTCACCGCACACGCCTGGTTTAGTGTGGTGGAATTGGATACGAACGGCATAGAAACAGTTCGTGTATCATACCGGATTTGGTCAGATCCAGTGAAGGTGGTCGTAAAGTGAGGAGACTACCTATCATTCTTGTGTTTGCTTTCGCGCTGGCCTCCTGTTCACCTCAGAACGATTCGATAGTAACGATTGACTTCTGGGGCCTGGGCGTTGAGGGCGAGGCCGTCAAGTCGCTCGTGCCGGCGTTCGAGCGCGAGCATCCGAACATCCGCGTCAACGTGCAGCAGATCCCGTGGCGCGCGGCGCATGAGAAGCTGCTCACTGCGTTCGTCGGCGATGCGACGCCGGACGTTTGCCAGCTCGGGAATACCTGGATCCCCGAATTCGCCGCGCTGAACGGCCTGGCGGAGCTGGACTCGCTCGTCATCCAATCGGATATCGTGCAGCGCGACGACTATTTCGAGGGCATCTGGAAGACCAACGAAGTTGAGGGCCGCGTCTACGGCATTCCGTGGTACGTCGACACGCGGCTGCTCTTCTACCGGACCGACATCCTCCAGGAGGCCGGCTATGACGAGATGCCGACGACGTGGGACGAGTGGATGGATGCCATGGAGCGCATCAAGCAGAATGTGGGCGAGGACGATTACGTGATCCTCCTGCCGACGAACGAGTGGCAGCATCCGGTGCTCTTCGGGATGCAAACGGGTGCGTCGATTCTTCGCGCGAACGGCCGGTATGCGGACTTCAGCAGCCCGGAATTCCGCGAGGGCTTCGCATTTTTCGTCGAGCTCTTCGAGAAAGATCTCGCGCCGACGATGAGCAGCACCATGATTTCGAACATCTATCAGGAATTCGCGCGCGGCTATATCTCGATGTACCTCACCGGCCCGTGGAACATCGGCGAGTTCAACCGGCGCATGCCGGAATCACTCAGTGGCGAATGGGCGACCGCGTCGATGCCCGGCCCGGATTCGAGCGGGATTTCGCTCGCCGGCGGAGCGAGCATGGTGATTTTCGAGGCCTCCGAGAAAAAAGAGGCGGCGTGGACGTTCATCGAGTACATGTCGCGTCCCGACCGCCAGGTGCACTTCTACGAAACTACGGGCAACCTGCCTCCGCGCTACACGGCGTGGGAAGATTCACTCCTGGCCGGCAATCCGTACGCCGCGGCCTTCTTCGAGCAGCTGCAGCGCGTCGAGCCGCTGCCGCGCGTGCCCGAGTGGGAGCGCATCGCGGACAAGGTGTGGGTCTATGCGGAGGCCGCGATCCGCGATCGAATGACGATCGACGAGGCGCTAGCCGCGCTGGATCGCGAAGTGGACCAGATCCTGGAGAAGCGGAGATGGATGCTGGATCGGGAAGATCGACAGGAGTCCGGCGAGAGCGTCAACGAGATTGGAGATCGGAGCTAGGGATAATCCAGTAGGAGGAACGTGATCGGAGGCACGAGAAGCCATGCGGCATATGGAGACGACAAACGAGAGCGGCTGCCGGCTACCCAGCAATGAAGAGATATTGACACCGGCTCACGAAAACTTCATAGTTGTCCGCAATCACGGACGAGTTGCGCAGTTTGCGCAGACCGGCCCCCGCAGATCCCAACGAGTCGCCAGATTGCGCAAACCGGCGCGCGCCTCATGCTACTGAAAAACTCAATCCACCTCGATCGTCGATTGCTGCCGCGACGTTTCGTATGGGACCGCCGGCCCCTGGACCGACTCGAACCCCGGCCACCTGCCCACGAACCCCGGCCACCCGCTCATTCGACGCCGGCTTCCGAATCCTAACCTATGTCCACCCTCACCACCGAAGCTCCTCCCGAACGCATCGCGCCGCCGGCCGCGCCGCGAAGGGCGAGGTTCGGTCGTGCCCATCAGGCCCGCGCCGCGTACTTCTTCCTCCTGCCGGGTCTCCTCGTCCTGCTCGTCTTTTTTTTCCTGCCGATCGCCGGTGCGCTCATCCTCAGCATCACGGACTTCGACATCTACGGCATCGCCGACATCGGCAACGTCCGCTTCGTCGGGCTTCGCAACTACGCCGAGCTCATGGCCGATCCGGTCTTCTGGATGGCCGTCAAGAACACCTTCTACTTCGTCCTTGTCGGCGGGCCGCTGTCGGTCGGCGTATCGCTCGCGGCCGCACTGCTCGTCAACACGAAAGGGATCCGCTTCAAAGGTTTCTTCCGGAGCGCCTACTTCGCGCCCGTCGTGACGACGCTCGTCGCGGTCGCCGTCGTCTTCCGCTTCCTGTATCACAGCCGCTACGGGCTCATCAACTACGCGCTCGGATGGTTCGGCATCGCCCCGGTGGACTGGCTGAGCGATCCGACCTGGGCGATGCCCGCCATCATCTTCCTGGCCGTGTGGAAGAATTTCGGCTACAACATGATCATCTTCATCGCCGGGCTGCAGAGCATCCCCGAGTACCTCTACGAAGCCTCGACGGTCGACGGGGCGAACGCGTGGCACCGTTTCAAAAACATCACGCTGCCGATGCTGGCGCCGACGTTTCTGTTCGTTAGCATCATTACGATGATCGGCTACTTCCAGCTGTTCGCCGAGCCCTACGTGATGACGGAGGGCGGTCCGCTGAACAGTACGTTGAGCGTGGTGCTCTACATGTATCAGGAAGGCTTCCGCTGGTGGGACATGGGCTATGCGGCTGCGATCGCCTTCGTGCTCTTCCTGATCATCCTCGTCGGAACGATCATCCAACTAAAAGTGCAAAAAGA
>CAZQAS010000037.1:19333-21596 GCA_964591285.1 uncultured Rhodothermales bacterium | reverse complement strand
TCACCCTGGTCCCGCTCTTGTGGATGCTGAGCGCCTCGCTGATGCCCGCCGGCGAGGCGAGCTCCTATCCGCCGCCCATCTTCCCGAGCGAGGTGACCCTTCAGCACTACGTCGACCTTTTCCAGCGGCTAAACCTCGGCCGCTATTTTCTCAACAGCACGCTTATCGCCGGTCTCATCACGATCATCTCCCTCCTCATCAATTCGATGGCCGGCTACGCCTTCGCCAAGTTTCGATTTCCCGGCCGGAAGCCGCTCTTTCGTTTCCTGCTGGGCGGACTCGTGATTCCGGTGCAGATTGCGATGCTGCCGCTGTTTCTGCTCCTGAAACAGGTCGGTCTCATCAACACCTACTGGGGCGTGATCGTGCCGAGCATGGCCACCATCTTCGGGATCTTTCTAATCCGGCAGTACGCGCTTTCTATCCCCGACGATCTCCTGGACGCGGCACGCATGGACGGCGCGACGGAGTGGAAGATCTACTGGTCGGTCGTGCTGCCGCTCTGCAAGCCGATCCTCATCACGCTAGCCATCTTCACGTTCATGGCCGCGTGGAACGACTTTATGTGGCCTCTCATTGTGTTGAACGACAACGAGATGTACACACTGCCGGTTGCCCTCGCGAATATGGTCGGCGAATACGTGCAGGATACGGAGCTGATGATGGCCGGGGCGGTGGTTACGGTACTGCCCGTTATGATCGTGTTCGTGGTCCTTCAGCGGTACTTTATAGAGGGGATTATGTTGGGGAGCGTCAAAGGATAGGCTAGAGGGTTGATGGGGGAGGAATCCTCCATGAGTGAGAACAGGTGACCGAAATGATTGAGCATAGAATATGAAAGACCGCCAGGATGCCGCCTCGAAGGTTGACTTGCCGCGCGCCGGCCTGCTGTCGAACGGCCGGTACAGCGTCCTGCTGACGCAGGAAGGCATCGGCTACTCGGCCTTCAACGGACACATGCTGACGCCCTGGCGGGAAGGCCAGAGAGGCGCCGGCACGCACCTCTACGTGCACGATCTCGAGAGCGGCGCCACCTGGTCGTCGGGCTTCGAGCCGTCCCGGACGCGCCCGGCCCGATACGAGGCCTGGCTCGCTCCCGGGTCGTTCCACTTCCGACGCGTCGACGAGGGGATTGAGATCGAATCGGAGGTCTGCGTCGCGCCGGATCACGATGCGGAGCTCCGACTGTATCGGATCGCGAATCGCGGCGACCGCGTCCGGCGTCTGACGCTCACCACGTATGCAGAGGTCGCCATCAACACGCAGGCCGCCGATGCCGGCCATCCCGCGTTCTCGAAGCTGTTCGTGCAGACCGAGTACGCGGCGGAGGTCGACGGTCTGCTCGCCCGGCGGCGTCCCCGTAGCGCGGACGAGCAGCCGCCGCTTCTGCTGCACGCCTTCGTGAACGAGGTGCCGGACGCCTACGAGACCGATCGCGAGGCGTTCATCGCCCGAGGCCGCTCACTCCAGGAGCCGCGCGGGCTGGAGGATGGGCTTACCCGTACGACCGGTGCCGTGCTGGACCCGATGCTGAGCATGCAGCTCAATGTGACACTCGATCCCGGAGAGGAGCGGGAGATCATCCTTGTTTCCGCGGCCGGCTACAGCCGGGAAGACGTCGTCGACATCATCCACGCCATGCGCGACGACGGCCTACGCGCCGACGCCCTCCTGCAGTCGACCGTCAGGGAACAGCAGCTGCGCGACAGGCTGCAGATCGGTCCGAAGAATGCCGACCGGTATCATCGCCTTGCCGCCGGCATTTTTCGGGGCTCACCGGAGCTCGGACCGTCGTCGACGCTACGGCCCCGAAGCCGGGGGAGCGAGCGCATTGAACGAAAACTCGGCCTCGACCCGTCGCTGCCGCTGGCGGTCGGACGAATCGCCGACGAGAGCGAGCTTGCGACCGCGCGTCTGCTTCTGAAGGCGCGGGATTTCTGGCGTGAGATCGGGCTCCGGATTCAGGTCTTGCTGCTCAACGACGAGGCGGGTTCGGACGTCGAGGACTTGCAGGAGGAACTGCAGCGCGTCATCGCCGCATCGCGCGACGGCCACGAAGACGTCGTGCTCCGCCATTCGGACCGACTCACGCCCGATGAACAGATCGACGTGCAGGGCGTCGCGCGGTTGTGGATTACCGGAGACCGGATGGATCTGCTCCGCGTCGACCGAAGCGAGCCGCTGGACGAGCATGCGCCGATTCCGCTTCCGGACGTGCCGGCGCCGACGTCAGGCTCAACCGTAGAGCAGGTAGCACCGCAGG
>CAZQAS010000037.1:0-19233 GCA_964591285.1 uncultured Rhodothermales bacterium | reverse complement strand
GCGAGACGCTCCAGGCGTATAACGGCATCGGCGGATTCTCACGGGAAGGCACCGAATACGTCATCCGCCTCGCGCCTGCGAACGGTCGTCTCAAGCTGCCGCCCGCACCGTGGGTGAACGTCATCGCGAACGAATCGGCGGGATGCATCGTCTCCGAAACCGGTTCCGGCTACACCTGGACCGGCAATAGCCGCGAGAACCGGCTTACGCCCTGGTACAACGATCCGGTTCTCGATCCTCACGGTGAAGCCCTCTACGTCCGCGACGAGGACTCCCAAGACGTGTGGTGCCCCATGCCGGGACCGATCGACGATCCGACCCCCGTAGAGGTCCGCCACGGATTCGGTTACACCCGCTTTCACAAGCAGCGAAGCGGCATCGAGCACGACACGACCGTCTTCGTACCTCGCGACGAGCCGCTGAAGATCGTCCGGATGCGCCTCACGAACCGAGGCGAATCGAAGCGCCGGCTCACCGCTGCGGCCGTCGCAGTCTGGGTTCTCGGCTCGTCACTCGAAGAGCGCCGATTTGTCATCACCGAATACGACGAGGACGCCGACTGCCTCCTCGCCCGCAATGCCCATAACGACTTCTTGGCCGATCACATCGCCTTCGCCGCGTTGATGGTCCCGAAGGCCGACGAGGCGGCCTTTACCGCATCGACCCATTCTTTTCTAGGCACGCTCGCAGATCCGGCGCATCCGGAAAGCCTCCTGAGCGGCCGACCCCTCGACGGGAGCACGGGTGCGCTCTACGATCCGTGTGCGGCGTTCACGCGGTCCTTCGAGCTGGCGGCCGGTGAGAGCACCGACGTCGTCTGGCTGCTCGGCCAGATAGACGACGCGGACCGACTCCCCGATATGCTCGCCCGATTCAACACGCCCGAAGCCGTTCAAGAGGCGCTCGACAGCGTTATGGAATTCTGGCGCGAGGCGACGTCCACCTTCCACGTCGAGAGCCCGTCGGTCCCCATCGATCTGATGCTGAACGGATGGCTCGTCTATCAGAACTTGAGCTGCCGGCTCTGGGGCCGAAGCGCTCTGTACCAGTCCGGCGGCGCCCTCGGCTTCCGCGACCAGTTGCAGGATGCGGCGGCGCTCGCGCCTATCCTTCCGCAGCTCACCCGCGAGCAGATACTGATGCACGCCGCTCATCAATTCGAGGACGGCGACGTGCTGCACTGGTGGCACCCCACGACGCGGTTAGGCATTCGATCGCGTTTTTCAGATGACCTTCTCTGGCTTCCGCACGTAACGCTCCACTACGTCGACACGACGGGAGACGCCGCCGTCTGGGACGAAGCCGTTCCCTACGTGCAGGGCCCGGAAGTGCCTGCCGATGTGGACGAGATTCTCATGGAGGCCGCCCCGAGCGCCCGCACGGAATCCGTCTTCGATCACTGCCGGCGCGCGATCGATCGCTCCCTCGCCACGGGAAAGCACGGGCTCCCTCTCATGGGATCGGGCGATTGGAACGACGGCATGAACCGCGTGGGCCGATCCGGAAAGGGCGAGAGCATCTGGCTGGCCTTCTTCCTCTATGACATCCTCCGGCGCTTCGCCGACGTTTGCGGGTCTCGGGGGGATGGAGAGCGCGCCGCCACATACCGCCGCCATGCGGAGGATCTCCGCGAGGCCGCCAACGAGGCGGGATGGGACGGCACCTGGTACCGCCGGGCCTACTACGATAACGGCGATCCGCTTGGCTCGTCCGATAGCGACGAGGCCTGCATCGATGCGCTGGCGCAGGCGTGGGCCGCGATTTCGGGCGCCGCGCCGCAGGATCGCACGAACCAGGCACTCGACGCTGTGGAAGAGCACCTGATCGACCGCGACGCCGGCATTGTGCGGCTGCTCACTCCGCCGTTCGACAAGACGGTGAACGATCCCGGATATATTCGCGGCTACGTGCCCGGAGTGAGGGAGAACGGCGGGCAGTACACGCACGCCGCTTTGTGGGTAGTCAAGGCGATCGCGGAGGCCGGCCGCTGCGATCGCGCGGCGCTGCTGCTCGAGATGCTGAGTCCCGTCTCGCACTCCCGCACCGAAACGAAGGCGATGCGCTACCGCGCCGAACCATACGTGGTCGCCGCCGACGTATACGGCGCAGAGCCGCACGTCGGCCGAGGAGGATGGTCGTGGTACACCGGATCGGCCGGGTGGATGCTGCGTGTCGGCATCGAATCGATCTTCGGCATTCGACTGGTAGATGGTGAGGCGCTTGAGGTCGCGCCCTGCATCCCGTTCTCATGGCCCGAGTTTCGCGTCCGCTACCGCCACCCGGAGAGCGGAAGTACCTATCGCATTCACGTGCGCAGTGGCGGCGGCCGACGTATCACCGGCGCCCGGCTCGATGGCGAAGATCTGGACGTGGGCGAAGGGAGCGTCCGCATCCCGCTGAGCAAGGATGGCGCAACGCATGAGGTCGAGGTCGTGCTCGGCTAACCGGGCTCGCCGGGACGGAGGTGCCTAAGAGGCTCGCCGAATAGGACATGCCTATCGGGGCTCGCTGGAGGGGACGTGCCTACCGGCGTTCGCTGGAGGCGACATGCCTACCGGGGTTCGCCGAACAGCTCCCGTCCATTCGTCCGAATCACGTCGCGGTAGAAGCGTCCGCTTCGCTTGATGGTGCGCTGCTGGGTCTCATAGTCGACGTGCACGATCCCGAACCGCTTCGAGAGCCCCTGCGCCCACTCGAAGTTGTCCAGCAGCGACCAGACGTAGTAGCCCCGCAGATCGATGCCCTCCTCGATGGCTTTGTGGGCGGCAAGGAGATGCTCTCTCAGGTACTGCTCGCGAAGCACGTCGTCGATCCCACCGTCTGCGACCGGCGGATCGTAGAAGGTTGCCCCGTTCTCGGTGACGTAGAGCGGAATCGATTCGTACCGACCACGGACCCACGACAGCGTAGCGGTCAAACCCGGCGCGTACACCGGCCATCCGATGTCCGTGTGAACGGCGCGCCGCTGCGGCACCTCGCGCGTGCGCGTCAGGACGGCGGCCGGATTACGGGCGAAGCGCTCGCGGGCCGTCTCATCCTGTGGACCGGTCGCGGCCGAATCCAGAAATGCCGCGTCGAGCGGGCTGTCGCGCACGATCGCACGCTTGTAGTAGTTGATCCCCAGGAAATCGATCGGCGTACGTATCGCGTCGAGCTCGGCTGCGGGAGGATCGATCCAGGCCGCACCGAACATCTCGGCGAGCTCCTTCGGGTAAGCACCCAGGAAGAGCGGATCCAGAAAAATGCGGTTCATGTACGCATCCGCCCTCGATGCCGCGGCCACGTCTTCGGAGCGGTCGGAGGCCGGCACCTTCGGCTCAAGGTTGATCACGATGCCGATCTCGTGACGCCCAGCCTCACGGTAGACCTCGACGGCTGCCGCATGCGCACGCAGCAGATTGTGCGCGGCTCGCGGGGCCTCGAAGATCGAACGGTGGCCCGGTGCCAGAACGCCCGCGAGGTAGCCGCCGTCCATCACGACCCAGGGTTCGTTCAGCGTCGCCCATAACGGTACGCGGTCGTCCAGAGCGTCGAACATGACACGCGCATACGCCGCGAACCATTCGGCGATCTGCGGATTCAGCCAACCACCCCGATCCTCGAGCGCCGCCGGAAGATCCCAGTGGAAGAGCGTCACGTTCGGCTGGATGCCCGCTTCCAGCAGCGCATCGACGAGGCGGCTGTAGAAGTCGATGCCGGCCTGATTCGCGCGGCCGAATCCATCCGGATAAATCCGGCTCCATGATATGCTGAAGCGGTAAGAGGATAGCCCCAGCTCGGCCATCAGCCGGACATCCTCCTCGTAGCGGCGGTAGTGATCGCATGCGACGTCGCCCGTCGTGCCGTCGGCCACGTTTCCGGGCATGTGAACGAACCGATGCCAGTTGCTCGGACCGGCGCCGTCCGCCAGCGGAGATCCCTCGATCTGGTACGCGGACGTCGAGGCGCCCCAGACGAATTCATCCGGGAATGCATCGGATGGCGGCATGTTGGGGATTTCTTGTGGATAGATTCGGATGAAGGAGTGCGCTGCGCGGCGCTAAGATAGGAAGTGCGATACTGGGCATCGTCGTTCTTACCTTGCCGATTGCCCATCCATCCCAGTAATTGATTGAGCTACATGTACGAACCGAAGCCCGAGCATAAGTTTACCTTCGGACTCTGGACGGTCGGCAACGTTGGCGGTGATCCGTTCGGTGGACCCGTCCGTCCGGCCATGGACCCGGTCGACCTCGTCCACCTGCTCGCCGACGTCGGCGCCTACGGCGTCAATTTCCACGACAACGACCTCGTGCCGATCGATGCGACAGCCGCCGAGCGGGACCGCATCGTGCGCGACTTCCGGAAGGCGCTCGACGAGACCGGTTTGAAGGTGCCGATGGCCACGACGAACCTGTTCACCGAACCGATCTTCCGCGACGGGGCGTTTACGTCGAACGACAGCGCCGTGCGTGCCTACGCTCTGCAGAAGACGATGCGGGCGATGGACCTGGGCGTGGAGCTCGGCGCAAGCGTGTACGTCTTCTGGGGCGGCCGGGAGGGCACCGAGTCGGATGCGACGAAGAGCCCGCTGGATGCGCTTAAGCGGTTTCGCGAGGCGCTGAACTTCCTCTGTGAGTACTCCGTCGATCAGGGCTACGACCTGAAGTTCGCGCTCGAGCCGAAGCCGAATGAACCTCGCGGCGATATCTACCTGTCGACGGTGGGTGCGATGCTCGGATTCATCGAAACTCTCGACCGGCCCCAGATGGTCGGCGTGAATCCGGAAGTCGCCCACGAGCACATGGCCGGGCTCAACTTCACGCATGCCGTCGCGCAGGCGTGGGACGCGGGCAAGCTCTTCCACATCGATCTGAACGATCAGAATCCGGACCGCTACGATCAGGACTTTCGCTTCGCGGCCTACAATCCGAAGCCGGCCTTTTTCCTGGTCAGATTTCTGGAGGATGTCGGCTACGACGGATCCCGTCACTTCGACGCGCACGCCTATCGGACCGAAGACGTAGAAGGGGTGAAAGATTTCGCACGCGGATGCATGCGGAGCTACCTGATCCTGAAAGAGAAGGCGCGGCAGTTCAACGAGGACGAGGAGATTCAGGCGCTGCTGCGCGAGGCGCACGCATCGTCCGCCGAGCATCCCGAAATTTCCGGAGGATACTCGAGCGACAAGGCAGAGGCACTCAAGGGCCACCGCTTTGACCGCGGTGCGATCGCCGCGCGAGGACGCCGCTACGAACGCCTCGATCAGCTCGTGACGGAGCTCCTGCTCGGCGTAGGTGGATGAGCAATGCATTTACTTCAATAAAATTCGGTTCAATGAGCGACTACGACAACTACCAGGCCCAGGCTCTCCGCACACTCTCGACGCGATTTCACATGGGCGACGATCCCTCCGAGGTGACGCCGGACTTGCTGCACGGTGCGATCGGCCTGGCCACGGAGGCCGGCGAGCTGCTCGATGCCGTCAAGCGCGCGCTGTTCTACGGCGGATCGCTCGATCGCACGAATCTGGTCGAAGAGTTAGGCGATCTGGAGTGGTACATGGCCGTCATCCGCGAGGCGCTTGAGGTGGAGCAGTCCGAGGTGCAGCGGATCAACATCGAGAAGCTGCGTGCCCGTTATCCGGAGAAGTTTACGTCGGACGACGCACTGAACCGCGACCTGGAGCAGGAGCGATCCGTTCTTGAAGGAGGGTGATGGAGGCCGGCATGTAATCGAATCGTTACAGGTCTGTCGCCCTCGTAGGTGATCGGCCGGACGCTTCGTTCGTCCAACAAGAAACCGAGAGAGCGATCTCCATCAGTGGCATCCCCCACCATGTCCGAATCCACCGGCAAATCTATTGAGGAGCTCAACGTCTCCTTAGAGCGCGACGAATTCGTGCGCACACTCCTTCGCGAATTATCCGGAACGTTGCAGGACGTTGTCGGGCTCGAAGAGGCCGCCGGGTTCGTGAGCGTCGTCGGACAGAGGATGGGCTCCGAAATCGATCGGCGCTACAGGCAGGCACTAAAGCTCGAGAATCTCAGCCGCGAGCAAGTCGCCGACGTCCTCGTCGATCTGAAACGGCGGATTCAAGGTGACTTCTACCTCATCAGTCAGGATGATGAAAAGATCGTCCTGGGCAATCGCCGCTGCCCGTTTGGGGACAAAGTGGAGGATCGCCCGTCGCTGTGCATGATGACCTCCAACGTATTCGGCTCAATCGCGGCGCGCAATCTCGGATACGCCAAAGTCGAGCTTCAGGATGCGATCGCACGCGGCGATCGCGAGTGCAGGGTAGTGGTCTACCTAAAGCCCACTGCGGAGTCGAATCGGCGGGAGGGTCGTGAGTACTTTGGCGAACCGGAAATCGAATGAGTCGGGTCGGCCTCGCGGATGTCGTCGAAGTCCTACCGGAGCCGGCGGTCATCGTCACGGCCTCCGGGCGAATCCTGGCGCGAAACAACGCCTACCGGGCCATTATTCGAGAGCGCGGCGGGGAAGTTGATGCCCCCCAGCTGACGGATGTCGTCCTTGACGATCCCGATAAGGTCGAGCACTATCTCAAGTCCTGTGCCCAGACACGGCCCTTCGTCTTCGGGACGCTGACACTGCGCGACGGCACCCGTGGTGATCAATATCGGTGTGAAGGCGGCATCCTGAGCGCCGGTGAGGAGGGGAGCGAGCCGCTCCTCTTGCTTCGCTTCCGGCGGGCCATGGAGGCCGCGAAGCAGTTTACGATCCTGACCAACAAGATCGAAGAGCTGAATGCCGAGATACATCGCCGGCGGACGGCAGAAGAAAAGCTGCTCGACGTGCAGCGGAATCTCGAACAGCGTGTCGCCGAGCGGACTGCCGATCTCGAGCGAGTGAACGACGAGCTCCGCCGAAGCAACCGAGCACTCGAGGAGTTCGCCTACGTGGCATCACACGACCTCCGAGAGCCGCTTCGGAAGATTGCCGTCTTCAGCGAAATGCTTCGCGACGAGGCGCTCGATCACCTGACCGAACACGAGAGCTCCATCCTTCAGCGCATGTTCTCGGCCGCCAAACGGATGGATACACTCGTGCAGGGCCTCCTCGAATACGCACGCATTTCCACGGAAGGACGTGAATTTGACGAGGTGAACCTGGATGAGGTGGTCGATTCCATCCTCGTCGATCTGGAATTGTTCATTCAGCGAACCGGCGCCGACATCGAGCGGGGGAACCTGCCCCTCGTTCGAGCCGATGCCCTTCAGATGCGTCAGCTCTTCCAAAATCTCATCAGCAACAGTCTCAAATTCCGCCGTGATGATGAGATCCCGAGGATTCGCGTTCGTGCGCAGCCCTTCAGCGACGAAGGACATGAGATCCAGGTTGAGGACAACGGGATCGGCTTCAGTGCGGAATATGCGGAGTCGATTTTCGATCCTTTCTACCGGCTCAATCCGCGCGAACGATTCGAGGGAACGGGCATAGGGCTGGCGATCTGCAAGAAGATCGTTGAGCGTCACGGCGGAAGTATCCGTGCCGAACCGCGGAACGGCCACGGTGCCCGGTTCATCATCAACCTGCCCGTAATCGCGCGCGATTCGGAGGCCGTCTCGTAGATTCCACCCACGTTCGGAACAACGATTAGCTATATCCATTCTCGTTTTTAGACTCACCTAAAAACTGGATTAGCGGACGTGACACGGAAAGGACGCCAAGTACTGGCTGTTCTCGCGCTCTGCTGCGCGGCGACAGTGACCGACGCCCAGGATCGAGCGGCGGCGGAGGACGGCTTCGTGGAAGGGCAGCGATCCGCTCTCGAGGGCGAACGACAGCCCCCGTCCTCTGAGGAGGCAGTAGCCGATGAGTGGCTTCCGCTCGTCGAGGCGCTGCGTACGGCCGGGCGAGTGGAGTATCCGGTGTTCGTGTATGTACGCGCGCCGTGGTGCGGGCCGTGTTATCGGCTGGAGCGGGACGTTTTCCCTCATGTCAAAGGCGAGCTCAGCTCTTTCATCAAGGTGCGAGTGGATCTGTCCGAGAAGCCGGATCCGGGCTATTCCGATCGCGACTTCGATTGGATTCGGCGGCACGGGGTGGACGTGCCGCCGTCGTTCGCCGTCCTCACTCCAAACGGTGAGCTCGTCGTCGCCGTGACGGGATTCTTGGAGGCGCCTGAGCTTAGACGCCTGCTGCAACTCGGCAGGGAGGCGGCGATTCCAGAAGGTCGCCGGGAACGGGATGACCGGCAGAGTCGACCTGGGCACGCGCCCGCAAAAGACGATCGGAGGTGACAATGATGCGCATTCTGACGATTATCCTCCTGATCCTGTGTGAGACTGGCGCAGCATCGGGTGCGGCAGCTTCGTCGGGCGTGCCCGCATCGCAGCGGTCCGAAGAAGCCGTGCTGAGCGGCCAAATCCGTTCCGACGGTCGTCCGGTGCCCTTCGCGAACGTCGGTATTGTCGGCACGGCGCTCGGCGCGGCTGCCGACAAGGAGGGTATCTACCGAATCGAGGGTCTGGCGGCGGGAACGTACACGGTCGTCGCCTCCGCCGTTGGATATCGGACGGCGGAACGGCAGATTTCCATCGAGAGCGGATCACACGTCCGTCTCGATTTCGAGCTAGAGGAGGCGGTGATCGAGAGCGACGGAATCGTCGTAACCGGAACGCTCCTCGAGACCTACGTAAAGGATTCGCCCGTGAAGGTCGATGTCGTCTCCAGCCGGCATCTTGAAAAGGTACCCACGTCCAATGTCATGGATGCCATCAATCGGATCGGCGGTCTGCGCGAGCAGATCGACTGCGGGGTCTGCGGCACGAACAACATCCGCATCAACGGGATGGACGGCCCGTACGCGGTGGTCCTCATCGACGGCATGCCGATCATGAGCAGCCTCGCGACGGTTTACGGACTCAACGGCATCAGCCCCGCGATGATCAAGCAGATCGAAGTCATCAAGGGCCCGATGTCGACCCTCTACGGCAGCGAGGCGCTCGCCGGCGTCATCAACGTCATCACGAAATCACCGCGTACCGCGCCGACGTTCAGCGTCAATGCGCTGGGATCGAACCAAGGGGAGTACAGCCTCGATTTCGGCGTCGTGCCGTCGCGATCCGGCGTCAGCAGCCTGATCAGCGGAACGGCCGCGTACAACCAGCACTACGTCGACGAAAACGGCGACGGCTTCGCCGATCTTACGCTCAACAAGCGGGGCTCCCTCTTCGGTAAAGTAACGACCCACGATGGTGACGGACGCGAACGTCTGAGCCTCTCCGGCCGCGCCTACTTCGAGGACCGGATCGGCGGCACCCGGCAATTCGTCGATCTCTATAGCGCCGCGCTCCGCGGCTCGGATCGGCACTACGGGGAGGCCATCCGCACCGGACGCGGGGAGCTCCTAGGCAGTCTCCACATCGATCCGGAGCGGACGCTGCGCTTCGACTTTGCCGCCAACGAACACCGGCAGGACAGCTACTACGGCGTCGATCACTACGAGGCGCGGCAGCGTACCGCCTTCGGACAGCTCCTCTGGCATTCCGAGGTGGCCGGTACGCACACGCTGCTGACCGGAGTCGGCATGAGGCTTCAACACTACGACGACAATACGGGATCGACCGGTGAATACGACGAGAGTGGCCGACTCGTCCGAAACCGGCCCGATACCCGGGTCATTCCCGGCGCTTTTGCGCAGCACGAGACACGCGTGTCGGACGGGCTGCGGCTGCTGACGGGCATTCGCGTCGATCACCAGGCCGATCACGGATTCATCACGTCACCCCGCATCAGCCTCAAGGCGGAGCTGCCGGCGCGGACGACGCTGCGGCTCAACGGCGGCACCGGCTTCCGCGTCGTCAATCTGTTCACCGAGGATCACGCCGCCTACACAGGTGCGCGGGCCACCGTCGTCCTGGAGGATCTTCGCCCGGAGCGATCCTACAGCGGAACCGTAAGTCTTCAGCACATCGTACCGCTTGGCGGCAGCCCTCTAACGATTGAGCTAGACGGCTTCTATACGGTTTTTACAAACAAGATCGAGCCCGACTATTCGGTGCCCGGAGAGATCCGATATGCCAATCTGGACGGGTCGGCCACCACCCGCGGCGTATCGCTGAACGTCTCGCAGGATGTGTGGAACGGCTCGGTTGCTGCGGCGGGCGGGGTTACGCTGATGGACGTTTTCCGGCGCGAAAACGGAGAGAAGCGTCCCATTGAGTTTGCCCCGGACCTGCTGGGAAACGGAACCCTAACCTTCGCGCCGGCAGATGAATGGTCCGTTGATTACACCGTCACGGTCACCGGCAGGATGAAACTGCCGGAGTACGGCCCCGAGCACCCGCGTCCGGCCTGGTCGCCGCCGCACTCCATCCACAATCTGCAGATTACGCGCGAGATTCACCTTCCTCAGACGGGCGAGCTGCAGATCTACGGCGCCGCCAAGAACGTGCTGGACTACGTCCAGCCCAGTCCGCTCATCGATCCGGACAACCCCTTTGGGGATGCGTTCGATACGACGTATGTTTACGGACCGATCCGCGGCCGCAATTTTGGATTCGGAGTGCGTCTAATTCTGCTGTAGGCGCACGGTGCGGCGCCACGTTGTCTAATTCAACGCCCTCTTTCGTGGCCATCGGCGCCCATTCGCACGGTTGTCGATGCCTACTCGCATGGTAATCGACGCCCACCATCACTTCTGGCACTACGATCCGGTGACCTATGGCTGGATCGGCGATGGAATGGACGTCCTTAAGCGGGACTTTACGCCGAACGATTTGGCCGGCGAGATCGAAGGGCTTGTGGATGGCTTGATCAGCGTGCAAGCCAGGCAGGATGTAGATGAGACACGCTGGCTGCTCGATGTAGCGCGCGAGACACCTTTCGTCGTGGGTGTCGTCGGATGGGTGCCGTTGACCGCCGACGACGTCGAGGACCGGCTCGAACGACTCACCGACGAATCCGAGCTGGTGGGCATCCGGCACGTGCTGCAGGACGAGCCCGACGAGAGCTACATGCTTCGGGAGGATTTCAATCGCGGCGTGGACGTGCTCTCCAGATTCGGCCTGGCGTACGACGTATTGATCTACGAGCGCCACCTCGAGCACGCCATCGAATTCGTCGACCGACACCCGGATCAGGTTTTCGTGCTCGACCACCTCGCGAAGCCGCGCGTCCGGGACGGCGTCACCGAACCGTGGGCCACAAATATCCGCACCTTCGCCGAGCGCGAGTACTGCTATTGCAAAGTCTCCGGACTGGTCACCGAGGCGGATTGGGAGACGTGGACGGCGGCGGACCTGCGACCGTACCTCGACACCATATTCGACGCCTTTGGCCCCGATAGGCTGATGTTCGGTTCGGATTGGCCGGTCTGCCTCCTGGCTTGCGACTATCGGAAGTGGTATCACCTCATCGACGCATACGTCTCGGAGCTGACGCCTCACGAGCGCGAGCGCTTTTGGGGTGGGACGGCAGCGGAGGCGTACCGCCTCGCCGTCTAGGCCTTACCTTCCGCGAACGACCACCAGGCCGCAGAGTATCCATGGTTCCGTGGACAGCCGCGTCCGCGACGACGGCCGCAACGGCGACAGCCGTAGTGAACGTGAAGAACGGCATGGGGTCAGGAGAGCGAACGCCACGACGAATGAACCTTGGGACCGCCGATCGGACCGGGCAAACGGCTGCGGCTCAGCCGTCTTTGTGATCCAGAGGGACTCTTGGTGGGAGCATGATGGGGAAGGAGACGAATAGGGAGAATCGACCTACCGCTTCCGGCGCTGCGCCAGCGACGGCGCCCGGACCGTGGCTGCGCCGGATCGTTCGCTTGGTGATGGAAGGCAGCGAGGGGGAACGCTGTCTTCTGGCCGTCTGCCCGAACTCCGAGGCGGTGGCCCGCGCCGCCATGGAAGCTGCCAAAGAGGCCGGTGCACCCCTGCTCTACGCCGCCACGCTGAACCAAATCGACCGCAACGGCGGGTATACCGGCTGGACGCCCCAGACGTTCGCCGGCTTCGCGAAGGCCTATGCCGCCGAGATCGAATACGACGGACTTGTCGCGATCTGCCTCGACCACGGAGGCCCCTGGCTGAAGGATCAACACCGGCGTGATACGCTCACGTACGAGGAATCGATGCGAAGCGTCAAACAATCGCTCGAAGCGTGCATCGATGCCGGATACGCGATGCTCCACATCGACCCGACCGTCGACCCCAGCCTGTCAGATGGTTCTCGAATACCTATCGACGTCGTGGTCGAGCGGACGCTCGAATTGATGGATCACGCCGAAGCCTATCGTGAAGAATCCGGCCGTGCCCCGATCTGCTACGAAGTCGGTACCGAGGAGGTGCACGGCGGACTGGCGGACGAGGACGCATTCACGTCATTCCTCCGCCTGCTCGACGCCGGACTGAAGGAGCGGGGCCTCACCCACGCGTGGCCGTGTTTCGTCGTCGGGAAGGTCGGGACGGACCTGGATACGGACTACTTCGACCCGCAGGTCGCAAAACGACTCACCGGACTCGTTCGTCCCTTTGGCGCCGTCATTAAAGGCCACTATACCGACAACGTGAACAATCCGGAAGACTACCCGCTGAGCGGGATGGGTGGCGCGAACGTCGGTCCGGAATTCACCGAATCGGAGTACGCGGCTTTGCAGGATCTTCTGGTACTGGAATCGAAAATCGGAGGCCGTTCGGGGCTCGCCGACGCGCTTCGTCGCAGCATCCTCGAAAGCGGCCGCTGGACGAAGTGGCTGCATGATGACGAGATCGGTCAGGAGTTCGACGACCTATCGCCGGGTCGACAGGAATGGCTGATTCGAACCGGCAGTCGTTACGTTTGGACCGCGCCGACCGTCATCGACGCTAGACGCCGGCTCTATCGGAATCTCGAAAACGTGCGCGACTGTGATGCCTTCGTGCGGTGGCGCATCCGTACGGCCGTCCTCAAGTACTACCATGCGTTCAATCTCGTCGGCTTTAGCCGTAACACGGAGCAGCTTATCGACAAGTAATCTCGGTCGGTTGTTGCCAGGCGCCCTTTGACTGTCCGAACCGGTATTCGTACCCTAGAACCGCTTCGATTTCATCATCGCGGGAGTCCGTATCATGCGGATGTTTCTACGCGCCGCGGATTGCCCACAGCTCTCGGATCGACTCATGAACATCAGAATCCTTCTCATCCTACCGCCACTGCTCATTCTGCTAACCTCCTGCCGGGAGTCCGCTCCTGAGACGGCCTTTCGGAGTGAATTCAGCGAGGTCACGCGTCCCTGGATCGGTGCCGATTATTGGTCGAATCCCATGCAGGACTGGCGAATCAGCAATGGACGAATCGAGTGCCTTACCTCGGATGCAAACCGAAACGTGCACCTGCTCACCCGCCGGGTCGCAGAAGGCGACGGCGGCTTTCATCTGCGTGTCCGTCTTGGACTCATCGAAGACAACGAGCAGAACCTGAATTCCGGATGGGCGGGTTTTCGCATCGGCATCCGCGGGGAGTTCGACGATTATCGGGACGATGCCGTCTTTGGCGACGGACTAGATGTCGGATTGGCGACTGATGGGACCCTCTTCATCGGCAGTCGCGACGAAACGCCTGCGGGGGACAGGTCCGCCCGGGACACCTCCGCCGGCGAGACGGTCGACCTATCCGCGGAGCTGCGCGATGCGCTGCTCGCCGACGGCGTCGTACTGGATTTGACCGCCGTCCCGCGCAGCGGCGCCTATGACCTGCGTCTTCGACTCGAAGGATCAGGCGGCGCAACGCTCGACGCGATCGAACATTCCGTCGAAGGTGAAATGCTCTCCGGCGGGCTCGCCCTCGTCGCCGACTACGACCGGCCCGACCACGATCCCTACGCCGAGCGCGAGTACTATCCGAGCTTTTGGTTCGATGATTGGCAGATCGAAGGTGAACGCATCGAAGCCCATCCGGAGCGCGCCTTCGGTCCGATTCTCTTCGCGCTGCACACCCTCAGCGAAGGCACCTTGAATATGACGGCGCAACTGGCGCCTGTCGCGGCGGACGAAAGGCAGACCGTGCGGCTGGATGTACGGCGCGCCGATGAGTGGGAGGAGATCGCCCGCTCGCCGATGGATCCGCTTGCCCGCACCGCCACATTTCGGGTCGACGATTGGCCGGATTCGCTCGACGTGCCGTACCGAATCGCCTTCTCGCTAACTGGCGAGGATGGTGCTCCGGACGAGCAGCACTGGGAGGGTACGGTGCGGCGCGATCCGATCGACAAGGAGCAGATCGTCGTGGCGGGATTCACGGGCAACAACGATGTGGGCTTCCCGCATAAGGACCTCGTCGAGCGTGTTTCGTATCACGAGCCGGACCTGCTGCTGTTCACCGGGGACAACATTTACGAAACCGTGGGCGGGTACGGATACATCCACGGGCCACTCGAGAAGTCGGTGCTCGATTACCTCCGCAAGTGGTACCTGTTCGGGTGGGAATACCGTGAACTCACGAGAGACATCCCGACCGTCACGATCCTCGACGATCACGACTACTATCAGGGCAATGTCTGGGGCGCAGGCGGAAAGCAGGCACAGCAGATCGGGACGCGCAAGCAGATGCAGGATACGGGAGGATTCCTTCAGCCGGCCGAATGGGTCAATGCCGTGCAGCGCACGCAGACCGCCCACCTGCCGGAGCCGTACGATCCGGCGCCCGTCGATCAGGGGATCGGCGTCTATTATACCGATCTGAACTACGGAGGCGTGAGCATCGCGATTATCGAGGACCGCAAGTGGAAGACTGCTCCCAGGACGGTCCTTCCCGACTACCTCGAAATCGAGAACGGCTGGGCCGAGAACCAGCCGACCAACCTCCCACAGGCGCTCCGCGCGCCGGACGCCGAGCTGCTCGGCGAGCGGCAGCTCGAGTTTCTAGAGGATTGGGCGGCGGACTGGTCGAACGGCGCGTGGATGAAGCTGCTCATGTCGCAGACCATCTTCGCGAACGTCGCCACGCTGCCGGACACGGCGCTGAGCGACGTGGTCGTGCCCTCCCTCGAAATTCTGGGGCCCGACGAGTACGCGCCGAACGACCGGATCGTCCAGGATATGGACTCGAATGGATGGCCGAAGGAGGCGCGCGACGAGGCCCTGCGGACGATCCGCAAGGGATTCGCCTTCCATCTCGCCGGGGATCAGCATCTCGGAAGCACCATCCAGTACGGTGTGGATGAGTGGGGCGACGCCGGGTACGCCCTCTGCGTGCCGTCGGTCGCCAACTTCTATCCGAGGCGGTGGTATCCGCCGATGGAGGGGCAGAATCGGCCCGAGGACGCGCCGCGAAACACCGGCGATTTTCGCGATGGTTTCGGCAATCACATCACCGTGCTAGCCGTGTCGAACCCATATGAGACCGGCATGGAGCCCTCGCGGCTTTACGACCGGGCGCCGGGCTACGGCATCGTGAAGCTGACTCGCGCGACGCGCGACATCGAGATCGCGAACTGGCCGCGCCACGTCGACCCCTCGAGCGGCGAGCCGTACGAGGGCTGGCCGATCACCATCAACCAGATGGACAACTACGGCCGGGATGCGGCGGCCTGGCTTCCCACGCTCGACGTCAGCGGCATGGAGGATCCGGTCGTGCAGGTGATCGACGAGGCGCAGGGCGATACGGTCTACACCGTGCGCGCGATCGGGACGAGCTTTGCGCCGAAGGTTTTCCGCGAGGGCAGCTATACGGTTAGGGTGGGGGATCCGGACCGGCAGATGGTGGAGCGCACCGGCATCGCATCGATGGCTGAGCGCGACGGTGCAACGCTCGACGTCTCGGTCGATGCCTCGTCGCCGCCGGAGACGCTTCAGGCCCTTCCGGATGATTCGCTGCCTGGCGGCGGTCAGGCTGATCCGCTACCTGGCGAGCGGCAGGATGATTCGCTGCCCGGCGAAAGCGAGAATGAAGCTGCCCGTTCTGTGGACGTATGACCACCGGCGGTCCCGAAGAGCCCCCGGCACGCTCCGCGTTGTCTGTGCAGAGCGAGAGCGGTCCTTCCAGTCGTGCAGCGGGATGGATTCCCTGGATGGTGCTGTCGGGTGCGTTTTCCTACGCCTTTTTCCGCTACGTCGTTTTCGGCGAGACCAGCCCGGCGCATATACCGCTTTTCGTTGCGAACAAGGCGCTCGCCCTCGGCGCCGTCCTCTTTCTGCTGCTGGCGGGGTACGCCTGTGTACGGGACACTGAAGCGAAGCGCTGGGGCCGATGGGCGCTTCACACGGCCGCCCTCCACGCGCTCATCTCGGTCCTTCTGCTGTCGGAATCTTATTATCCCGCCTTCTTCGGGGACGACAGATTGAGCCTCGCAGGTGAGCTGTCGCTGCTCGCCGCCGTGTTGGCGCTGTACTGTTTCGTCACGATCGGGAGGGTGTCCGGCAAGCGCGCCCAGAGCCGCCATGCACTGGCGGCGAGTATGCTCGCGACGGGCCACGTGGCCGTCTTTGGTCTGCCCGGATGGCTGGACATAGCATCGTGGCATGGTGGGCTCCCGCCGATTTCGCTTCTAGGTTTCGTGATCGCGCTTGCAGCAGCCGTCGCCTACGCGGCAGTGCTCTTGTCAAACGCCGCGAAATAGCACCAGCAGAGCCGAGCTGTCCCAGCGCTTTCGGTTACGGGATTCATCCGGTTCTTGCGTCGAATTTACGACACAGTTGCTTCGAGGCTCAAACACATCTCTGCCTCGTCGATACGCACTATGATCCCGGAGCGTCGCGCAAGCGCGGCGCCCTGATTCCACGACGTATTGGGAATCGACAAGGCCGCAATGAGACAATATATCGCCGCCAGCTTCCTCTTTGCCGCGCTTCTACTTGTCGGCACATTTGAGGCGTACGCACAGGATCTCGCCCGAGCCGAGGAGTCCGATAACGTCGTTGCCGGAAACGGTGCTGATCCGATAGGACCGCACGGCGTCTTCACGCGCGGCGTGCGCACGATCGAGGCCGGCGCGCAGTTCGAGGCCGGCGACATTCAGGAATATTTTCTCGGGAATGAATACCGAGACGTCTGGGCCGCGCCGATCGAGGTGCCGGTGATTGACCTCACCCGGACGGCCGGCGGTCTCACACCCACGGGAGCGGCAGGAGGGATGCAAACCTCGCTTCTCTTCCTTGAAGGTGCCGACGGCCGCCACTTCATCCTCCGCAAGGTGGAGAAACGGGCCGGCGACGCGCTGCCCGAGGGAACGCAGCGCACGATCGTCGAAGATATCGCGCAGGATCAGATCTCGTCGATGAATCCGTATGCGGCCTTCGTGATCGCGCCGCTTGCAGAAGCGGCCGGCGTGCTTCACACCGCGCCGCAGCTCGTCTTCGTTCCGGATGATGCCCGGCTCGGTGAGTATCGCGATGAGTTCGCCAACGAACTCGCACTCCTGGAGAGGAAGGTCGATGAGGACGTCACGGATGCGGATCGCTTTGCCCGATCCGAGGAAGTGATTGATTTCGAGGAGCTCCTGGAGCGCACACGGGCCGATGCCGAGACGCGGGTCGACCAGGACGCCTTCACCCGAGCCCGCCTGTTCGACATGTTTATAGGCGACCGTGACCGGCACGACGAGCAGTGGTTCTGGGCGTCGGTCGATGACGGGCGGCGATTCTTGCCGATCCCCATAGACCGCGACTTCGCCTTCGCCCGTTTCGACGGAGTCTTGAATCAAGCCGGCCGATTCTCCGGCAGGATCGACCTGCGGAAGCAGACGTATTTCGACGATCGTATCAACAACCTCGCAGGTCTGAACTATCAGGGTGCGAAGCTGGATCTTCTCCTTACCTCCGAGCTCGATCGTCAGGACTGGCTCCACATTGCGGAAGATCTGCAGTCCGAACTAACCGATGACGCGATTGAGGCGGCTATCCGCGGCTGGCCTCAGCCGGTTTTCGATCGGATTGGACCGGAGACCATCGCTACGCTCAAGAGCCGGCGTGACGACCTGCCCAGGGCGGCCGAGGAGTACTATAAGATGGTCATGCAGAAGGTCGACGTCGTCGGATCGGACGAGTCGGAGCGATTCCTCATCGAACGCGTCAATGAGGAAATTACCCGCCTGATCATCAAACACGACGGGCGCGAGCTCTATCGGCGAGATTTCCGCTTGAGCGAGACCGACGAGCTTCGCATATATGGCCTTGGCGGCAACGACGAGTTCGTCCTGGACGGCCCGGCCGAGGAGGGCGTGCTCGCACTGGCGGTAGGGGGAAAGGGTGACGACGAGGTCGTCTCCGGCAACGGTCGTGCCGCGGCCGACTTCCGGTTTTACGACGAGGACGTGAACCGCGCTACACGTGAGGCCGTCCGCCGCTACAAGGTGCTCGACGATCCGGCCGAGAATGATTACACGCTCCACCGCTACGAATACGACCGCGTCGGCCCGGCGTTTTCCTTCGACTATGACTCCGACGAAGGCATCTACGTCGGTGGCGGCGTTAAGATGATACGCTACGGATTCATGCGTGAGCCGTACGCGGCCCGGCATCGGATCGTTGCCAACTACGCGCCACGAAGCCGAGGCTACAACATCCACTACGACGGTCGCATCAACGAGATCGCCGGCGAATGGGATGCCGGCATCGAGGCCGACGTGCTCGACTTCGATCGATTCGACGACTTCTACGGCTTCGGTAATGAAACGCCGGACGGGACCGACGAGCGCTTCCTGGCACACTTCCGATGGATCCGAGCCTACCCGGCACTGCTTCGCGAAATCGGGCCGCTGATCAGCTTCCGAATCGGCCCCTACTTCGAGTATGCCGACATCGAGCCACCGAGCGGCGTGTCGGAAGAGAGTCCGGTCTCATCCGGCTTCACGGCCGAACAGCTCACAGACAAATACTTCGGGGGGATGCTCTCGCGCTTTGAAGTCGACGGCCGCGACACGACGGCGGCGATGCAGTCGGGCCTTCAGTTCATCGCGGAGGCGGGTGTGCATGCGGGCCTTCGACGTTCTGATGACCGGTTTACACGCTTCGCTTCGGAGCTGCGCTACTACCTCAACCCGTTGTCACCCGTGACGGTCGCGCTCCGCCTGGGCGGCGCGACGAACATTGGCGACTTCAACTTCTATCAGGCTAACGCCGTCGGCGGCAGGGAGAATCTGCGTGGATTCCCGCGCACGCGTTTCTCCGGGCGTACGAGCGCCTATGGAAACAGCGAACTCCGCCTGAAGCTGACCGACTTCAACATCTATCTGACGCGCGGCGAGCTGGGCGTCTTCGGCTTCTATGACGTGGGCAGGGTCTGGGCCGATGGCGAGGATTCCGACGT
>CAZQAS010000036.1:0-26087 GCA_964591285.1 uncultured Rhodothermales bacterium | reverse complement strand
CGAAGTCGTCGCCGCCCAGGTGGGTGTCGCCATAGGTTGCCTTCACCTCGAAGACGCCGTCGCCGAGCTCAAGGATCGAGATATCGTATGTTCCACCACCAAAGTCGTAGACGGCGATGATCTCATCTTTCTCCTTCTTATCCAGGCCGTAGGCGAGCGCCGCAGCTGTCGGCTCGTTGATGATGCGGCGGACGTTCAATCCGGCAATCTCACCGGCCTCCTTCGTCGCCTTTCGCTGCGAGTCGTTGAAATAGGCAGGGACGGTGATGACGGCGTCGGTGACCTTTTCCCCGAGATAATCCTCAGCCGTTTGCTTTAGCTTCTGCAGGATCATCGCTGAGATCTCCTGCGGTGTGTAGACGCGGTCGTTGACGTTCACGCGGGCCGTGTCGTTGTCGCCCCGGACGACTTCGTAGGGAACGGTCTTGATCTCGCTGTCGACCTCATTGAACTTCCGCCCCATGAACCGCTTGATCGAAAAGATCGTATTCTGCGGGTTCGTGATAGCCTGCCGTTTGGCGGGAGCCCCGACAAGGCGCTCGCCGTCTTTCTTGTAGGCAACGACCGACGGCGTCGTACGTGCGCCCTCCGCATTTGAGATGACGACCGGCTCACCGCCTTCCATTACAGAAACAACGGAGTTCGTCGTCCCGAGGTCAATTCCAATTATCTTTCCCATCGCTTTCTAATCCTTCTGCTGTGTTACTCAATTCCGTTGGCGGACATGCGCGCCTCCGAGCACCGGCGGCAGGTCTGTCCGCATTCGCTTACGTCGAGTCGGTGTACCCCAAGAATCTATCGTCGGAGCCGCAAAGGCTCGTACATGAGAAATTATCTGAAGTACGTCCCGTGTTGCGTTGCTCAAGAACGGTGCCGCAATGCGTTCACCGTCACAATGACAGGTATAATGGGGGGATGGGCTGCGCGAGAGCTTTATGGCCCGCCAATTCGTCGATCCAACCTGCAAGATTGACGTGCACGAGGCGGCCTTCCGCTGCGTAAGTCTTCAGGGCCTCCATGAAGGGAAGGCATCCAGTGCCTATATTAGACCTATCGCCCTTGCCGCTGCATATGAAGTACGTTCCGAATGCCCTAACGATCGCCCGCATCATCCTGACGCCGTTGATGCTCGTGGCACTCCTGTCGAATACGTTCTGGGGCCTAGTCGTCGCACTCGTTCTATTCGTATTCGCCGCGGCCTCCGACTATCTTGACGGGAAGATTGCACGCTCGTATAAGGTGCGCTCGCGGCTCGGCACGTTTCTGGATCCGCTAGCCGACAAGATTCTCGTCCTGGGGACGTTCATCGCGCTCATCTTTGTCGTCCCTGACATCGTTCCGTGGTGGGCGGTGGCGCTGATCGCACTGCGAGATATTGCCGTAACCGTCCAGAGGATGTGGGCGGAGGCGCAGGGAAGAAGTCTTCGCACGCTTCCTATCGCGAAGGCGAAGACCGGCGTTCAGATCGGCTTCCTAATCGCCATGCTACTACTGTTGGTTTCCGCCAGGCTTCCAGGTGCCGTCGGGGAAGTAGCGGGAGGATTGCTCGAGAGCGTGCTTCCGTTCATTGTACTCCTGCTGGTGGTTGGATTTACGGTGCTGACCGGCGTCGTGTACCTGATGCGGCAGGAGTACTTTTCATCAGTGAATCCATCTTGATGACCGGTTTGTCAGCGTCGCGCCGGATCGCAGAAGATCTGCTTGAGATCGGGGCGGTTTCGTTTGCGCCGGATACGCCCTTTACGTGGGCATCCGGACTGAAGTCTCCGGTTTATTGCGATAATCGGCTGACGATCTCCTATCCCGCGGTACGGTCGCGCATCCGGGACGGCTTTCGGGCCACGCTGGAAGCGAATGGTATTGAGCCGGAAGTCATCGTAGGAACAGCCACGGCGGGCATCCCGCACGCCGCGTGGCTGGCGGGCGCGCTCGAGCTGCCGATGGCCTACGTTCGCTCGGAAGCGAAGGCGCACGGCACGTCTTCGCAGATTGAGGGGAGGATCAAATCCGGGACGCGAGTGGTGGTCATTGAAGATCTGGTCTCCACCGGTGGTTCGTCGGGCCGCGTCGTGGAAGCACTCCGAAGGAAGGGAGCGAACGTAGCGGCTGTCCTCGCCATCTTCTCTTATGAGCTGGGGCAGTCAGAGGAGACGTTTCGGAAGATGGACCTGCCGCTTTACACCCTTACAAATTTCGACGAACTCTTCACGGCAGCGGGCGCTCGCAGCGAGCTCTCCGATCGCACGATCCGCTCGATCCGAGAGTGGCGGAGCGACCCCGAAGGATGGTCGGCCCGGCGAACCTGATGGAGCGGTCCCGATGCGCGCAGTGATCATCACCATCGGCGACGAGCTTCTGATCGGCCAGGTACTTAATTCAAACGCGGCCTGGCTGGGCGAACAGCTCAATCTCATTGGGATCGACGTCGTCCGTACGGCGGTCGTTGGAGACGACCTCGAGGAAATCCGGAAGGTACTGGCCGATGCCCTCGCCGATGCCGACATCGTCATCACCACCGGAGGACTGGGACCGACGCACGATGATCTGACCCGCGAGGCGCTTGCCGAATCCTTCGGAGTAGACCTACGAATCGACGAGGGTGTCTTCGACGCCGTCCGAGAACGCTTTTCGAGCCGTGGGCGACGGATGCCTGAGAGCAATCGGCGCCAGGCGATGGTCCCCGAAGGCTTCGCCATTCTGCCAAACGCAGCCGGAACGGCACCCGGGCTCTGGCACGTCGACGAGACGGGTCGCATGCTTATTGTTCTGCCCGGGGTGCCACATGAGATGAAGGGGCTTTTTACGACTCAAGTACAGCCTCTCGTCCTCGGGCGGTCGGATCTGCGGGTCATTGAGCACCGAACACTTCGCACGGCAGGCATCGGCGAATCGACGCTTCAGGAAAAGATTGGCGACCTGGACGATGTGCTGCCGGAGGCGGTGCGTCTTGCCTTTCTGCCAGGGACCGCGGGCGTACGCCTGCGCCTGACGGCATTTGGCGAAACGCGCGACGACGTTCACCAAGCGCTGGAAGAAACTGAAAGGGCGCTCCGAGAACGCATCGCACAGTACATATATAGCAGTAGTGACGAGTCGCTCGAAGAAGTGGTCGGACGCATGCTGCTGGATCGCGACCTCACGATCGCAGTCGCGGAGAGCTGCACAGGAGGCCACGTCGTGCACCAGATCACAAACGTATCCGGCTCGTCCGCCTATCTAATCGGCGGGGTCGTGGCATACTCGAATCAAGTAAAGACGCAGATGCTCGGAGTGGATGAGCACGTGCTGGCCAGTAACGGTGCCGTCAGCCGGCAGGTGGCCGAACAAATGGCTGCTGGAGTGCGAAGGCGTCTTCAGGCCGACATCGGCGTCTCCACGACGGGCATCGCAGGACCCACCGGAGGATCACCGGATAAGCCGGTGGGGACGGTGTGGATCGGATATTCCGACAAGCAGGGAACGGAGTCGAAATTACTGCGACTGGCGCACGAGCGCCTCCTGAACAAGGAGCTGACGACGACGCTGCTGCTCGAGTACGTCCGAAGAAATTTGCTTTCCGGACGCCCGAATAGGTGATGAAATCCGACTTTTAGTGTCTATAGTAGGAGGGCGTTGCGGAAAGTGGACCGATGCATGTGACAAGGGGATGTCACCACGCGGTCTTACCCTAGACGTTAGCGCCTGTGAGATCGGTTATTTACACGATAAAACACACGAAGACGATGGCATCGAAGGATTCCGGTAAGGACAAGGCACTTGACCTTGCAGTCAAGCAAATCGAAAAGCAGTACGGCAAAGGTGCGATCATGCGAATGGGGGACGAACCGGTCGTCAAGATCGATTCGATCCCAACTGGTTCGCTCACCCTCGATGCTGGTCTCGGCGTCGGCGGCGTACCGCGAGGACGAATTGTCGAGATCTACGGTCCGGAATCCTCCGGAAAGACGACGCTCGCAACGCACATCATAGCCGAGGCACAGGCGCTTGGTGGTACCTGCGCCTTCATTGACGCCGAGCATGCCTTCGACGTCAACTACGCCGAAGATCTCGGCGTCAAGGTGGACACGATGCTCGTATCCCAGCCCGACACCGGTGAGCAGGCCCTGAACATCTGTGACATGCTCGTCCGAAGCGGTGCACTGGATGTGGTGGTTATCGACTCCGTAGCCGCTCTGGTCCCACAGGCCGAGATTGAGGGCGAGATGGGCGACAGTCACGTCGGACTGCAGGCACGCCTGATGAGCCAGGCCCTGCGGAAATTGACCGGTACCATCAGCAGGACGAAGACCGTATTGATCTTCATCAATCAGATTCGTGAGAAGATCGGTGTGATGTTCGGTAGCCCTGAGACGACGAGCGGCGGCCGAGCCCTTAAGTTCTATGCATCGATTCGCATGGATATTCGAAGGATCGGTGCCATCAAAGACGGAACCGACGTGGTCGGCAATCGCACGCGCGTGAAGATTGTCAAGAACAAGACGGCACCTCCCTTTCGAGAGGCCGAATTCGACATCATCTACGGTGAAGGGATTTCCGGCCTCGGCGAATTGATCGATTTGGGCGTCGAATATGACATCCTCCAGAAGTCCGGCTCATGGTACTCCTACGGAGACGAGACGATCGGTCAGGGACGCGAGGCGGCGAAAGCGTGGCTCCGCGAACATGAGGAGGAACGTTTGACAGTGAAGGAAGAAATCCGCCGAGAACTGGGACTGATTGACGTAGAGGAGAAACCGGAAGAAGAGATGGTCGCCACGAACGGTGAGGCCGCATAGCGGTCGCCACGGCGGTCCGTGGATCACTCAGGTAGGTCGAGGCCTCCGACGGCCTCCCGGAGCGCCCGAGGCTCTATTCCTGCCAGTTCTTGCTCTGATTCAGCCGCAATCCCGACGCGGAATGCTCGTAATCCTTTGACACCTTGAAGATCGTCCACTCGGAGAGACTCAACGTCGGAGGAAATGAATCCCCGGCGTTGAAGGTAGTCCAAATATTCCGTGTACTCCAGCGCTTCGCGATCCTGAGAATAGACGATTGCAATTCGGTTCGGCTGCGTCAGGCGTTCGCTTGAACCGCGAAGGGTTGCCTTCTCAACACGCTGCTTCATGATTTCGAACCGGATGTGGTGCGGACCGTCCACGTCGAACCGCGTCTCATCGAAGCGGTAGCGGATGTTGATGGGCGTATTTTGAACGAGAACGAGATGGGTCGTCTCCAGAGGTACGTCCAGGTGTGGTCGGAGCAGACGGGTCCTGAGTGCCACACCACACAGCACCATGAGCTGCCAGAGTCGCAGGACATGCACGAAGGCAGGATCGTAGTCGTCCTGCTCGAGCAGCGATTTGCCAACGTACATCGTGAAGTCGACGCCGTCCGTCTGGTGCTTCTCAAAATAGTGTGGGAAGGTAGGCTGGAGTTTCTCCTGCTCGGCATCGAGATAATCTGAAACAGCGTCGTTGATTTGGCCAACACTTTCCTCGAAGGCACGCGAGCGCCGGTACAGGGCTCCACGATTTGTATCCGTGGACCGCTCGTACTCTGTGACGGCCTCCTCGAGATCGTCTCCAAGAGTTCGGAGACTGACGAGCATGGGTTCCAAATCCCGCTGCAGGAAGTCCCGGACGGCCGCCTCGTCATTGGAGGCTAGTCCATCTCGTAGTGAATGCATGTAGCGCCGAAGACGCGCATGTAGATGGTCTAAGATGGCTACCGGACGCCTGTCGCGTGCCGCCGAGACGATCTCATCTGCGATCTTGAGGTGGTCAAGCAGATCTCGCCGAATCGCTTCATTGCGATGCTCGGACGAAGCTCGAATGTCGGTGGCTGCAAAGAGCGGATACAGATTCTCGAAAACAATGGGCTCGACTTCGAGCGATCCGCCACGCTCCTGTTTCCGAATCGACGTCAGGGCCGCCTGCCGAAAACGCCATTCTACGCTGGGATGAATGGCCGTGTATTGGCCCATGATCATTTTCTGTACCCTGCTGCGCATATCGTCCCGCACGCGTCGGACGGCCGACGAAAAGATCGGCAGTAGTTCGACGAGCGTTACCAGGTCGACAGAGTAGATTGACGCCGGATCGCGCGACCACAGGTAGAGAAATCCAACCAGTTCGTCTGCGAGGAATAGCGGAGTGGTCATCACATTGCGAACACCCCACTGGATCATATCCTCCTCGATTACTGCCCTTTGCTGAACTTCACGCAAATCGTCGATAGTTTGTACCGACTCTTTGTTCTGACATCGCTCGAAGATCGAGCCCCGAATGTCCGATGTGTCGTATCGCCGCGAGCGAGAGAAGAAAGTGCTTACCAGCGGCTGTTCCGGTTCGTTAAGCACGTAGAAATCGGACCCGTCCAGCACGGCGAGGCCGAGCTCAACCTCCGGCATCTGCAGCAGCGTTCGGACATGGCCCTCGATGTCCGGAAGAAGCTTACCGTCTACCAACGCACGCTCCTCGACAAGATCCCGATGAAGCATCGCGACCATCCGCTCCCTGGTCACATCATACGCGCGAATGATGCTGAATCCGTAGAACTCAAAATATGACGGCGGGATCGCATCCGTCCAGGCGGAAAGATCTAAGATGTTCGTCAGGAGGTGCCGGGCCCTTTCCGGGTCCAGGTGCGGGGGGCGTCCGCGCGATCGGACATCCACAAATCGGAGATCCGACTCGACCTTGTGATGCAGGTCAAGACCCGACTCCGGATGCTGAGTTTCGAACGTCAGAGGGTACTCGAATGGAACCTCCATCTCGTACGCCGTGCGCAGAATGTGGACGTAAGCCGACACGATCTTACCCAGGGTGAACGTTCGGAGGTCGAGATTCACACGGCCGCTGAGAACGCTGGCATCCTGTGTAAAGAGGCGCTTGAAAGCGGCCGTCGCGTAGACTACCTGGTATTCGAAAGGCAGGATGAGTGCCGCCGGGACGGAATCGTCATACGCCGATGGGAATAACGGTTGTGTCAGGAGCTTTAGGAATCGAACGTGCTCTTTGAGTTCGACAGGCCGGGAGATCGGCCCGCGCAGTGTAGGATGCGCCTCCAGATATGCTTCGACCTGAGGATAGAGGGCCCGGAGCGTTTCATCGTCCTCTTTGGCTGCCGCCTTCCAGTAGTCGATAAGCGGATCGAGACTGAGGGTGGCGTCGAAAGGTATCTGACTCACTGAGGACGAAGTGTTTTTGTCGGGGTTGTAGGCTGCCACTAAAACTGAAAGCCGAACGACAAATCGAACAACGTATTCTCCTTCGAGACACCCAGCGTCGCCGTAAATGCAATTTTGTTGAAGGGTGCCAGCCAGATGCCACCGCCGTAGCCGTGATGTAGATCGAGAAGATTAACATTGAATCGATCATCCCACACCCGTCCCATGTCGTAGAACCCGAGCACACCGCCAATGCCCCTCATGAGGTACACGTTATATTCGAAGAGTTCGATTCGTAGGTCTAAGTTGGTGAACAGCGCCGTATGTCCGGCGAAGCGTGTCTTTCGATAGCCGCGCAAATTGTTTTGTCCGCCCAAAGTGTTGGCCTGATAGAATTCGAAGTCGCCAATGGTGGTGGCGCCGCCGGCGCGCATTCCGAGTGTGATGCGGGTTGGATTATAGAGTGTGTAGAAGTAGCTAAGCTCGGAGGCGAGTCGGACGTGGACCTTGCTAGTATTCCGAAGGCCAACATTGGCACTCGCCGAGTTTATCCACCGAACTCCGTGTTCCGTGGCCGCTAAGGTGTCGGTGCCGTCTACATGCATGTTTCCCTGAACACCGACGTAGTGCTGATCCGTGAAGACTTCCGGAGGGAAAAGGGGTTGAATGGCGTCTTCCCCAGGTCGCGAGACACGTGTCACCTCATACCTCGGACCGAAACGCACAGTCGTGAAGGGGAGCGGGTAATGCTGCAGACTTGGCTCGAAGATCAGCCGTCCGATCCGGACGTGATGCAGGTTTCGTGCCTCCAATTCAGTGTCGTTGCCGAAGCCATAGAAGTTGCGGTAGTTCCGATCGGCGAATCCGTCCGCCTCCAGAAAGGCATCCCACTCACCGATTGGGTTAACGAGGTGTCCGCGGTAATGTGCGTTGAATGCAAGGCGTCTCGTGGCGGCCGTCCCGAAGATCCGGTGCTGGGCTGCATACGGTTTCTTGCGAAAGCCCGTCTCCACGATCTTCAATCCACCGCCAAGCAACACCCCGTCGTCCGTATTCCTGGAAACGTGAACAAGAGGCCGCCGCTCGTCGAGCTCGAATCGAAGCATTTCATATGCGTTATTGGCCGGCTCATTGGAGCGTATGGTCTCGGTTTCGTCGGTGGTCATCCAAGTGTTGCCTTCCACCGCGTCGTGGAAAATGGTATGGTCGTGAATGCCGGAAACGCTGGAACTATCGACGAATGTATCCGAATCTCCGCCTCCGATGGCCCGCACACGTATGCCGTCGCTTACATTGCCGGTGACCTTGAAGTAGTCGTTCCCGCCGAGGCCGTAGAGGCGCACTTCCTCTGTTTCGGCCGTGTACAGCATCCGGCGGATCAGCTCCCGGTCGATCTCACCTTCTTTCGAGGTCTTCCACATCACCACGAGGGTCGAGTCTTCGCTCAGCCGCTGTACTTCGAAACGCTCGTGCTTGTCGCTTCCGACGAAGTCCACGTTTTTCGCCAGAAGGCGGTAGTACTCATTTACCGCATCCTTCAGATGGTCTCGTCGCAGTTTCAGAAGATCGGCGAGATGCTCGCCGTGAAATGCGTGCACTTCCGCAGGAAGGTCACGCATGGCCTCATCGATGACCTCGTCGGTAAGCGCGTGCTGTAGGCTATCGGCGATTTCTAGCCAGTCGCCCCGCGAGAGGCTGGACGTAAACCTGCGGTCCATCGCCGCACCATTGTAATTCAGGCCGAGAACGTCGGAATAGAGTTTCTCGAAATTCGTAAACCGCCGGAAGCGCAGGTCACCGGATTTCTTGATGAGCGAGGGAATGAATCCGTCAAACTTGAAAAAGGCGAAGTCGCGGTCACGCGGCACCGGGCGATAATACTTGCCGGGCGTGACGTCGAACTCGGCCCAGCGCCACTGATCCTTGTGACGATCCCAATCTCCAATCACCATGTCGAAGAGACGTGCCCGTGCGAAGTTTCGTTCGTCGACTCGTTCGTCGTTGTCCTCAACGATCTCCTCGAAAAGCTTTGTCGATCCGATGACGTTTTCGGCGTATCCGAATCGTGCCTCGTCCGATTGGTCCTCGTCGGGTCGTGATTCCAGAAGCGCCAGCATTCCACCGAACACGGGTTGATAGAAGCCGAGTCGCGGATCATCTGGTATGTACACGAGCGTGGGATGCGTGTGATAGATGCCCGCTGCAGCGGCCATCTTCGGCAGCGTGAAAGCCGCATACGGATGCATCGCCGCGATCTGATCCTGGACGACGTCGTGCGCTATTGTCTCGCGCAGATACTCCGGAATGGATGCCGTCGGATCTTTGTCGACGGAACGAAGCACATACTGGTCTCCATCTTCTCCGAGTAGTCGAAGCGAGACGGTTTGGAGGCCGCCGCCTTTCTGGATGGGCGTGAGGCCGCCCGCCGTCTGCTCCAGATCGATCACGGGGACGTTAATGGGCATCGCCCAAACATCCCGGTAATGCTCACCGAGGATCCACCTTCGAAATGAGTCGACCTGATACCTTTCGCCGGCCGCAAGGCGGACCGTACCGCGGCTGGCGAACGTGTACGGCGGCGTAGGCTGATCAGCAAGGCGCTCGGGCGCTACCGTGTCCACAGCGGACGTGTCTTTTGCTACATGAACCGTGTCACGCAGCGCATCGGGTGACACCGCCACGCCGGCCGTCAAGAGACTCCGATGCGCGAGGGTATCAATGGGTCGTGTGTCCTCTCGCTGACCAAAGGCGCCGCGAAGGAGTGATTCACCGTCCTCACGGAAGGCTACAAGCGGGCGATTGGGTTCTCTGATGCGGGTCGAATAGAGGACGTCGGCCGATCCACCTTCAGCCGGAGCGATGAAGCTCAGCCAAATGGAGCCATCGGTGTAGTACTGAAGGGAAGCAAAGCCTTTCTGCTCCTCCACGAACAGTGCACCATAACCGGGTACAACGTGACCCTGCTTCGAACCGGATCCGCTGACGACGTAATGCTGATCGTTGTGATGAAAGTACTGTAGGTTGTGTTCATGACCCGCGGCGTAGACAAGATCGCGGTGATGTTCGAATACGTTGAGGAGCCCGTCTCGGAGCTGCCGATATTTGAGATTCGACAGATCCTGGGGCGTACCGAGATACCCCCGAGCCAGGCGCTCTCCGATTAAGAGCGATCGAAGACCGCGGAAGCGTCCGCCGTGTTCGCCGTTGGTAAATACGGGATGGTGCCCGATAACCACTCGGTGCTTGTCGGCATGTCGCCAAAGCATATCGTCGAGCTCCAGGAGGAATTCGCCTTCACGCTCGAGTTCATACGTTCCCGTGTGACCGTACGGCCGCTCGTTCTCTAGCCACCACTGTGTGTCGAGGACGAGGAGTGCGACTTCATCGGTCAATTCGAGCTCGGCGGGCCCTGGAAAACCGCGGTCCGGCAGCCATGCGTTTCGCCCAAGTCGCTCCTCCACGTAGCGCTCCTGCCGTAGAACGGCACCACGATCGCCCCCCAGTCCTGCTCCGCCCCAATCGTGATTCCCAGGAGCGAATACGACCTCTCCTGGGTGACCGTCCACGACGTCGAGCAGGGCGTCAATCCGCTCCTTCGCACCTTCTCGTTCGGGATGGCTTGCCGGCGGAAGTCCGGACGGATAAATGTTGTCGCCGAGAAAGACGACGGCACTTCGGTCGCCGTAGTGTGCAAGCAAGGAGTCAAGCACCGAAAGTACTGCTCCGGCGCTCTCATAGTGTGGTGCTCCCGCATCACCAATGAGGAGAACCGAATAGGTAAGCGCAGAATCTGCGGGCTGCCGGCCGTGTTGGGCACGATCCTCGGGCGTAATGAAGCCTTCCGTGGTTCGGCAGGCGGACAGCGACGCAAGAAGAAGAGTGATGAGAATGAGCCCGCTAAGATGGGCACGCCACGATGGCGTATTCGACACGCGGAGCACTACAGCCACGGATATTTGCTCTCGAAGTTATAACTTGCGACAGGTGGTTAGGGTAGACAGGTGTCTCATAGCGGAACACGCCGCCGCCTCGTCTGCCGTTCCAGCAGTGAACCAACGCGAAATGCGTTTGATTCTGGAAGAACTACAGAGAAAGATACAGGCAATATGGAATCGACCGTCTCAGAAGCGCCGCCTTCTCACACCCTTGCGGCCAAGGCGTCGGCGTACGTCTACGAATTGTTCAAAAACGATCTCCCGGAGCACGCGCTGTATCACTCCTATGAGCATACGGTCGAAACCGCGAAGGCCGTCGAAAAGGTTGGCCGTGAAGCAGGACTTGCCGATGAGGACCTATTCCTAGTGTCCCTCGCAGCATGGTTTCATGATGCCGGCTATGTGGAAGGGGCCGAAGAACATGAGAAACGCAGTGCGGCCATCGCGCGCGAGTTTCTCGAAAAGGAGGGTCTACCTGCGGATCAGCTTAAGCGCGTGACGCTCCTCATCCTTTCCACCAGACCGGAACATCAGCCCAGTACGCCCGCCGAGAAGGTGTTGCACGATGCAGACGTCGCCCACATCGGAAAGAAAAAGAAATTCTTCCGCTACTCGGAAAGACTCCGAAAGGAGTTGGAGCTGCGGGAAGATCGAACGTTTTCCGACCAGGAGTGGACGGAAATGCAGCTGGACTTCCTCACCGGAACACATTTCCAGACGGAGGCGGCGCGCCAGCGCTACGACAAAACGCGACGCAGAAATCTGAAAGTAGTTCAGGAGAATCTCGCTCATCTACTGAACGAGCAAAAGGACCTACCTACCGCCAAACCCGACAAGAAGTCTCCGTCGCGCGGCATTGAGACGATGTTCAGGACGGCGTACCGCAACCACATCAACCTTAGCCAGATTGCGGACAGCAAGGCAAACATCATGATCAGCATCAATGCCATCTTGATGTCGATCATCGTCTCCTTCATTTCTACGCGACTCCAGGAGGACGCCTGGCTCCTCATCCCTGCAGGCATCATGCTGGTGACGTCCCTGGTCGCGATCATCTTCGCGATCCTCGGCGCGCGCCCCAAAGTCACGAGCCGCTACTATTCTCTCGAGGACGTCCGCCGCAACCGCGCGAACATTCTGTTTTTCGGCAATTTTGTAAACATGCCGCTTGACGAGTTTGCGACAGGAATGCATGAGATCATGACCGACTGGGACAGGCTCTACGACAGCATGATCAATGACCTGTACTCACTCGGACAAGTTCTCCAGCGAAAGTATCGGCTGCTATGGTTCTCTTACAGCGCGTTTATGTTTGGTCTGATTGTGACAGTCGTGATGTTTTTCGTTCTGTACTTTGACGTTGGTCTCGCCTAGAGCGCTCGCCCTGAGAAAGACGTCTGAGTGCACGCGGGACTCACTTCTGGTGCTGAAAAAGTAGAGTAGTTGTTTCGATGGATGTGAATACAGGGGTTGATGCTGGCTTGAGGACCGTGGCTGAAGAACCTTCGCGGCAGCCGGAAAAGCCGCCTGCTCCGGAGCGCGAGCCCGATACCCGACCGGATCGCGAGCCCACCACCGTTCCGGAACGCGAGCCTGAGACACCGGGGGAGCCGGATCCGGGTCCAAGCGTGCCTCATCCGGAGCCGTCCACACCGCCGACACCTCAACGTGAGCCGCCGACGATTCCGAATATGCCGACTTGACACATGTTGCTTCGCAAGGACGATCCCTGGAACCGCAAGGCGGACCTTCCCGACGTGCGGAACTGGCGTGTCGTCGACCGCGACGGTCGATCGCTCGGATTCGTGGAGTCCGTCGTTATCGATACGCAGAACGATAAGCTCGATGCCATTCTGACGGGAGCCAACGATCGATTTTTAGCCGATCAGATAGAGATTGGTGAACACGTCGTTCGAGTTCAAGCGTCTCCGGAGTTCCGGCAGGGTAAAGAGGAGCGGTCAGAGCAATCGTTCGCCACGTACGACGAGGCGTTTCGAGATCACTTCAAGCGCCAGTTCTCGAGTGGCGAGCGGAGCTTCGAGGATCTCTCCGAGGCCTACACGTTCGGAAGGCAAATGGCGGCGGATGCGCACTTTTCCGGACGGTCGTACGAGCGGGCGCGGGAAGATCTACAGGCCTACTGGATAAATGAGGGGCGCGTCCTGCCGTACGATCTGGTCGAAAGCGCCATTTGGTTTGCGTACGAGCTGGTGCGGGATTCCATTAGCCTTGGAGTAGGCGGTCTCGAGCGAGAGGCGAGGCAGATCTTGGGAGGCGCCTCGCGTGTGTCCGGTGAATCGGAAGACGCGGGATCCTACATGGCGATGGGCTCGCCGGTAGGCGGCAGTGATTCGTCAAGTGCCGGAGCGCCCGAGCAGGGCCGTGGAAGCCGGCACCGAGACTAGATATCGGCCTCTTGATCCCGTATCCGGAAGCCGCGCGACGATTCCCTACAGGCGCGGCAAATCCCCAAAAATAGTAACGCCGGAAACTCGAAAGCTTCCGGCGCTAGCGCTCCCGCAGTCGACGAGAGCCGCTGTAGCGGGGGCGGGATTTGAACCCGCGACCTCCGGGTTATGAGCCCGGTGAGCTACCAGCTGCTCCACCCCGCGATGTTGCAATCAAGAAAGTACGTGAGTGCGCGCGTCATTACAAATGAAAGCGTCGTGAACGATTCCGCCAATCGGACGGTGCGTCCCTTCTCACGGGCTAACTCCTTGATTTCGAATTATTTAAGTCCTCACCACTCGCCAGGTTCCAGCCTCGCCGTGCAGACGACTGATGATTTGAGGGTTCCGCGCGAATGGCTTTTGTGTTAAATACGCCAATCGCTGCCGCGGGGTCGTGCGCGATACCGCCTCGTTTAGGAAATTACACGGCTTGATAGAATTCCAGCTACGAACGATGTGATGGCCATCCTTCACCCATTTCGCGCACTGCGTCCGCATCCTCCTGCGGCCGAAGAAGTGGCGTGCGTACCATACGACGTCGTCGACACGGACGAGGCACGCCGTCTTGCAAAAGGAAAGCCGCTGAGCTTCCTCCACGTCGTTCGTCCGGAGATCGATTTGCCGGAAGGTATTGACGAGCATGCCGAGCAAGTGTACGCGAAAGGGGCGGAGAATCTGCGATCGTTCGTGGAGAGCGAGCACATGCTGGTTGAGGACGAACCATCGGTGTACGTGTATCGCCTCGAGATGAACGGCCGATCGCAAACGGGAATTTTTGCGTGTGTGGCAGTGGTCGATTACGATAAGGACCGGATACTCAAGCACGAGAAAACGCGACCGGCGAAAGAGGAAGACCGCACGAGGCATATTCTGGCGCAGCGAGCACACGCGGAACCGGTGATGCTTACGTACCGGGGCGCCGACGAGATCTCCCAAATAATTTCCGATATCGCCGCTACCGCGCCGCTTTACGACTTCCGCGCTGAAGACGGCGTCCACCACACAATATGGAAGGCGAATCACAAGAGCCGTCTGATTGAACTCTTCGATGCCGTCGATCACCTTTACGTGGCGGACGGCCACCACCGCTGCAAGGCGGCCAGTCGCGCGGCCAGCGAACTGCGCTCCGACGATTCATCGTACGCGGAGGAGTATGAGTTTTTTCCGGCCGTCATCTTTCCGATGGATGAGATGCAGATCCTCGCGTACAATCGTATCGTGCGCGAACTGCCATTTACACCGGCCGCATTTCTCGATAGGCTGGCGCAGAAGTTCGATATCCAGTTGAGAACTGGGACGAAGACGCCGGCCAGCGCGGGAAGCGTGTGTCTGTATCTCGCCGGTGAATGGCATACGATGAACTTGCCGGAGACGGACGGCGACACGATTGCGGACGAACTGGACGTCGCGCGGCTGAGTGAATTCTTGCTCGGTCCGGAGCTTGGTATCGACGATCCGCGGCGCGATCCGAACCTAGATTTCATCGGCGGGATTCGCGGGACGGACGCGCTCGAACGAATCGTCGATGCCGGCGAGGCGGAGCTGGCGATCTCCATGTACCCGACGAGCATCGACGAGCTATTGGCCGTTTCCGATGCGGGATTGCTCATGCCGCCCAAGTCGACGTGGTTCGAGCCCAAGCTTCGGAGCGGCCTGCTCGTGCATCTTTTCGATTAATGCCGCCACGTAGATGAAGATACTAGCTGCCGACAAGCTGTCGGGTGTTGCTGCCGCCACACTCGAGTCCTCAGGACATCAAGTGCTCATGCGCCCGAAGCTCTCCGGCGAGGCCCTGCTGGATGAATTGCGTGAGGAGCGTCCGCAGGTATTGATCGTGAGGTCGACGCGGGTGAGGTCCGACATGCTGCAAGCTAATCCGGACCTCGAGCTCATCGTCCGAGCCGGAGCGGGCTATGATACGATCGACGTGGAGGCGGCCTCGGGGCGCGGGATTTTTGTGGCGAATTGTCCAGGTAAGAATTCCGACGCCGTAGCGGAGTTGACGATCGGGCTGGTGTTGTCGCTGGACCGGCGTATTCCGGAAAACGTCATCGATGCGCGGGATGGCCGCTGGAATAAGGCGGCGTACGCGAAAGCGGAAGGGGTCCGCGGTCGCACTCTTGGCGTGATCGGTCTTGGGAGTATCGGATCGCAGGTGGCACGTCTGGGCATCGCTTTAGGTATGTCCGTTATTGCATGGAGTCGCTCCCTGACCGACGAGACCGCTGCCGAGCTCGGCATCATCCGAAAAGCGTCGCCACGGGAGGTGGCCGCCGGCGCCGACGTGGTCACCCTCCACGTTGCAGCAACACCGGAAACCCGGCATCTTGCCGATCGTGATTTTTTCAGCCACATGAAGGAAGGTGCGTTCTTCATCAACACGACGCGAAGCAGTGTCGTCGACGAAGAGGCGCTGCAATGGGCTCTTAATGAGAAGGGAGTGCGAGCCGCACTCGACGTGATGGAAGGAGAGCCGGCTCAAAAGGAGGGCGGTTTCGACCACCCGCTCGCAAGTCATCCATCGGTGTATATGACACATCATATCGGTGCGTCGACGCAGCAGGCGCAAGAAGCCATCGCCATCGAGGCGGCTCGTATCATCAATACGTACAGCGAGTCCGGCGTCGTGCCCAACTGCGTGAATCTCGAGGCTCACTCCCCTGCCACCCATCTTCTTACGGTCCGCCACCTGGATAAAGTCGGTGTGCTGGCCGCCGTTCTCGATGAGGTCCGCAAGGCCTCGTGGAACGTGCAGGAGATGGAGAATCTCATCTTCGAGGGTGCACGGGCGGCGTGTGCACGGATTCGCTTCGACGGCGTGCCCAAGGACGTTGTCGTACGCAGGATCACGGATCATCCCGACGTACTTGCGGTAACGCTACTGCCGCTCGGAGAAGGCTGATTATTGAACGTCGAGCTAAACAAAAAACGAACAACCCCCAGGGCTGACTCAACCTGGCGCGTGATCCATTCAGCGTCAGAATCGGACGCAGCACAGAACAGAGGTATCGAATGCAATCCGCAGACACGCAGGCATCAACGGTGACGACGGCTTCCCGCAGGCAGCACAATTTCTCGGCAGGACCGGCCACCCTTCCGGAAGAGGTCCTGTTGGAGGTAAAAAACGAGCTGCCGGTCTACGACGGCGTCGGCGCGTCGGTCATGGAAATCAGCCACCGCTCACCGGCTTATTCGGACATCGCTGACGAGGCCAAGCAGCGGATAAAGCGGCTGCTTGGGCTGGGTGACAACTGGCACGTTCTCTTCCTGCAGGGCGGTGCGTCCATGCAGTTTTATCAGGTGCCGCTGAATTTCTTGTCCCCCGGTAACTCGGCGGATTACCTGATCACGGGGCGGTGGTCTGTGAAGGCCCATCAGGAGGCACAGTACGTTGGTGACGCCCGCGTCGCCGCGAGCAGTGAGGACCGCAACTTCTCGTACATACCCGATCCGTCAACGTGGAATCTCGATCCGGACGCCGCCTATCTACACTTCACCTCGAATAACACGGTCGCCGGGACCCAATTCATGCAGGAGCCGGATGCGGAGGTCCCGCTCGTCTGCGACGCCTCGAGCGACTTCTTGAGCCGGCCGATCGACACAAATCGGTACGGCCTCGTGTATGCCGGCGCCCAGAAGAATCTCGGTCCCGCGGGGGTGACGGTCGTGCTGGTGCAGGACGATTTCCTTCAGACGCGGGCCGGATCGCTGCCAACGATGCTTGACTACGGCACGCACACGGCAAAGCTCTTCAATACGCCGCCGGTTTTCGCCGTTTACGTGGTTGGAAAGGTCTTGAAGTGGCTGGAGGAGCTCGGGGGGCTTTCGGGTATCCAGCGAATCAATGAGCGGAAAGCGGCCAAGCTGTACGAGCGAATCGATCGCACGGACTTCTACCGAGGCGCCGTCGAAAAGGAATCCCGCTCAAGGATGAACGTCACGTACCGCCTGCCGTCGGAGGACCTTGAGAAGACGTTCGTCGAGGAGGCGAAGACGCACGGGCTACTCGCCCTGAAGGGACATCGGTCGGTTGGAGGTGTGCGTGCATCGATCTACAATGCCTGCCCGGAGGCGGCCGTCGAAGCGCTCGTGTCGTTTATGGACGACTTTGAGGATCGCAACGGTTAAGCCGGTTTACACCGTTCCTGCGGTTTCATTACTATAGATGCGGCCTTTCGAGCGGGGCGGCCTCATGTCGCCTCCCTAACCGACGGGCTGCTTTCGTCATATTGTCCGTACCAGGATGGCATTAAGGATAGGCGTTCCAAAAGAAACCGCGGAGGGTGAGACGCGAGTCGCCCTCATCCCCGACGTCACCCGCCGTCTGAAGTCCACCGGCTTTAATATTGCGATGGAGGCCGGAGCGGGAGAGAGAGCATATTTCTCGGATCAATCCTACCGCGAGGCCGGTGCAGAAATTTCTGACCGCGAGGCGGTCTTTGGGTCTGATATCGTGCTCAAGGTACACCCACCGAGTGAGGCGGAAATTCTGCTGATGAAACCCGGCGCCGTCTACGTCGGCTTTTTAGATCCGCTCGACGAGCCTGACACCAGTCGAAAGCTGGCCGATCGTGGCGTGACGGCTCTAAGCATGGAGCTCGTACCGCGGATCTCGCGTGCGCAGAAGATGGATGCGCTCTCAGCCATGAGTTCGATCGGCGGCTATCGAGCGGTCCTCGTCGCAGCGAACAGGCTTCCGAAGTTCTATCCACTCCTCACGACGGCCGCCGGCACGATCCGTCCTTCCAATGTGCTCATCCTAGGAGCCGGCGTCGCGGGCCTTCAGGCAATTGCGACGGCTCGACGTCTTGGTGCGAGGGTCTCCGCCTACGATATCCGCGATGCCGTGAAGGAGGAAGTCCAAAGTCTCGGTGCGAAGTTCGTCGAGCTCGAGTTCGAAACGCAGGCAGCAGAGGACACCGGTGGCTACGCGAAGGCCCTGGCCGAGGAGAAGGCACGCCGCCAGACCGAGCTGCTCGTCCCGCATATCGGCCGGTCGGATGTCGTCATCACGACCGCACTCATTCCGGGTCGGGCGGCACCGACGTTGATCACCCAGGAGGCCGTCGGCGCCATGCAGCCGGGCTCGGTGATCATCGACATGGCCGCAGTGAAGGGTGGCAACTGCGAACTCACAAAGCCGGGCGAAACCGTAATCCACAACGACGTACAGATATACGGACCGCTGAATCTACCGGCCGGCGCCCCCGTGAATGCCAGTGAGATGTACTCGCGAACCCTGATGGCCATGGTGGCCGAGTTCTCCGACGGTGAGTCGTTTGATGCCAATTTCGACGACGACGTTTTCAGCGGCGCGTGCGTCACGCACGACGGCAAGATTGTAAATCAGCGCGTCAGCGACCTGCTCAACGGGTAGACCCCCATAAGACATCCCGAGTCCATGTTGGATAATCTGATAACGTTCGTTCTAGCCGCATTCATCGGCTTTGAGGTGATAAGCAAGGTGCCGCAGACGCTGCACACGCCGCTGATGTCGGGGACGAACGCCATCAGCGGTATCACCATTGTCGGCGCGCTCGTCGTGGCGGGAATGGTAGGCGGTGCGGCAGCGAAGTGGATCGGATTCGTGGCGCTCATCGTGGCGACGATAAACGTCGTCGGGGGATTTCTGGTGACCGACCGGATGCTCCAGATGTTCACGAAGAAGCGCCGGACAGAATCGACGACGGACGCGCCCGCGAACGTTGCTGCGTGACGAACCGACAGGCTCCGTATGAAAACGCTGATCGAACTTGCCTATTTGGGCGCTGCCGTGCTCTTCATCCTCGGGATGAAGCGCCTGCAGTCGCCGGCGACGGCGCGCACGGGAAACCAGCTCGCGGCCGCAGGTATGCTGCTGGCCGTCGTCGCTACGCTGTTCCTGCACCGAATACTCACGCCCGTCGAAATGATCGTCGGCCTCGTCATCGGTGCGGGTATCGGTGTCGTTCTTGCCCGGCGCGTCGAAATGACGGGGATGCCGGAACTGGTCGCGGTTTTCAACGGGTTCGGCGGTCTCGCGTCGGCGCTCGTCGCCGGTGCGGAAGTAGCCCGGTATCTCATCCTCACTGGTGACGGTTCCATTTTCACGCTGGCCGGACAAGCCGGGCCTGCCCTCGCCGCATTCGACACGACGACGGCGATCACCGTCTTCTTCAGCGTCGTGATCGGCATGATCACTTTTTCCGGAAGCTTTGTCGCGTTTGGGAAGCTCGGTGGATTCGTAAGTGGGAATCCGGTAGCGTTTCCCGGCATGAGGCTTCTGACTGTCCTGGTTACGTTGGGAGCCCTGGCGGGCGGCATCTACATGGTTGCAGGCGCGGCCGGATTTCCTGCAGAAACGGAACCGGTTCTCATCGGGCTCATCTCTCTCGCCGCGTTGGCACTCGTGCTTGGTATCCTCCTCGTCATTCCGATCGGTGGTGCGGACATGCCAGTGGTGGTCGCACTTCTGAATTCCTATTCCGGTCTTGCAGCCGCCGCGACGGGTTTTGTACTCGACAACACGGCGCTGATCGTCAGTGGTGCACTCGTCGGCGCGTCCGGTTTGATCCTGACGATGATCATGTGCGATGCCATGAACCGGTCGCTCATAAACGTTCTTCTCGGCGGATTTGGCGGTGATGCAGGTGGCGGCGCAGATGTCGAGGGTGCACGGCCGGATATGTCCGTAAATGAGACCTCCGTAGAGGACGTGGCCATTCTGACAACGTATGCGAGCAAGGTGATCATCGTGCCCGGCTATGGGATGGCCGTTGCCCAGGCGCAACATCAAGTCCGCGAACTTAGCGATATGCTCCAGGAGAAGGGGGTCACCGTGAAGTTTGCCATCCACCCCGTGGCAGGCCGCATGCCTGGTCACATGAACGTCTTGCTGGCAGAGGCGAACGTGCCCTACGATCACCTCTTCGAAATGGACGAAATCAACAGCGAGTTCGATACGGCCGACGTCTCGCTCGTCATCGGCGCGAACGACGTCGTCAATCCCGCCGCCCGTACCGACACGGCCAGTCCCATCTACGGAATGCCCATCCTAAACGTCGATCATTCTAGTACGGTGGTCGTTCTGAAGCGCAGCATGCGTCCGGGCTATTCCGGCATCGAAAACATGCTCTTCTACAACGAGAACACCCGCATGCTCTTTGGTGACGCTAAAGACTCGCTCACGGGATTGATCGCGGCCGTCAAGACGCTTTAGCTCGGACCTCCTGCAGTACCGGAGCGAGCGTCTCCCATACGTTTCGTGCCACCACGCGATGCCCGTCGGCTGTTGGATGGATGCCATCCGACTGCATCAGTGAATCGACACCACCGACTCCTTCAAGCAGAAACGGAATCAAGTGCACGTCATATTCGTCGGCGAGCCAGGGATACATTTCGCGAAATGCTCTCGTGTAGTCGTGGCCTAAATTCGGTGGGATCTGCATGCCGGCAATCACGATTTCGGCTCCCGGGTAGACCTCGCGGGTCTTTTCAATGATCTGAGCGAGATTGGTCCTGGTAACTGTAATTGGAATGCCACGTAGTCCGTCATTACCACCGAGCTCCAGCACGAGGACGGAGATCGGCTCGTTCAGCAGCCAGTCGATCCGTCGCAGTCCACCAGAGGACGTATCACCGCTTAAACCGGCGTTCACCACGCGGAAATTCCACCCGAGCGAGTCGATCCGCTCTCTGATTAGGCTAGGAAATGCATCCTCGGGGTCCACGCCCGCACCTGCCGAGAGGCTGTTACCGAGAAACAGGACGACCTGCGTCGAGTCGCCGACACGATCGTGCCGCTCGGTGGCCTCGTGCTCTACGGCGGATGAATCGACGCTCACTGCGGTCTCGTCCTCCATCTCTCCGCCGCCACATGCGCCGAACAGAACCGCAACGTTGATCAGAATGTATAGCCTGCTGAGTTTCATGGCGGGTCGATATTCAAAAATGCCTTGTCCAAACACGGGAGAAAATAAACCTGTTTCAATTTCCGGATGATGGAAGACCGACTAGTGGGATGAGCGAGTTCGTTCTGGCAGCCCACAACCTTACGAAGACCTATCGCAGCGGCTCGCGCACGTTGACCGTTCTACACGATGTGGATCTGGTCCTCTCACCAGGAGAGACCTGCGCCGTCGTGGGTCCATCCGGAAGTGGAAAGACCACACTACTCGGACTCTGCGCCGGTCTTGATCGCCCGTCGGACGGCACGATCGATCTCTGCGGCTCGCGACTCAATAATCTTAGCGAGGATGAATTATCAAGGCTGCGCAATCGTGAAGTCGGGTTCATCTTCCAGACATTCCAGCTCATTCCTACGCTCACGGCCGTCGAGAACGTGATGGTGCCGGCGGAGTTGCAGGGTGCGTCCAACGTACGGCCCCGGGCCGAGGAGCTGCTTGAACAAGTCGGGCTGGGCGATCGGCAGACGCATTACCCGACCCAACTTTCCGGAGGTGAGCAGCAGCGTGTAGCGATCGCGCGCGCATTCATCAATCGCCCCACCATTCTCTTCGCCGACGAGCCGACCGGCAATCTGGATGCCGAAACCGGCGGTACAATCGAGGATCTGATATTTGATCTGAATCGAACGGCCGGCACGACCCTCATGGTGGTCACCCACGATCACGAGTTGGCAGCCCGGACCGGTCGTGTCATAAAGCTGCGGGGTGGAAACGTGGTTTCCGACGAGGCGACCACCTCCTCTATTCGATCCGCTCTGTAGGCCGGCTATGTCCTGGATTCTCAAGATGGCCTGGAGGGACAGCCGCGGCAGTCGGAGACAACTGCTGCTCTTCCTGTCGGCGATGGTCGTTGGCGTCGCGGCCCTCGTGGCGATAAACTCGTTTGGTAGCAATCTCGAGATCGCCGTTGATCAGGAATCGAAATCTCTGCTCGGGGCGGATCTTTCTTTCGAGAGCGATAATCCCTTTTCAGACGAGGTTGAGGCGCTGATCGATTCGCTTGGTGGTGAGCAGTCTAGGCAGGTCTCGTTCGCCTCGATGGCCTACTTCCCCGAATCCGGCCATACGCGGCTTGCAACGGTCCGTGCAATGGAAGGAGAGTACCCGTACTACGGATCTATTAAAACCACGCCCCCCAGCGCCGCCGAGACGTACCTGGACCGGGGAACGGCACTGGTCGATGCCACTCTCATGCAGCAGTTCGGCCTGGATATCGGTGACAGCGTAAGGGTCGGCTCGTACGCGTATGCGATCTCGGGACGGATCGACCGTACGCCGCGAGAGAATGAAATTGTCTCGCTCTTCAGCCCACGCATCTATATTCCTCGCACCCGGCTCGACACGACGCTGCTCGGCGCCGGCAGTCGTGCCGAGTACGACGTCTACTTCAAATTCGCGGACGGCCGCGATGTCGAGGCACTGCTGGATGAGATTGGGCCCCGCCTGCGCGAGTCGGACGTCGGATTTGATACGATCGAAGAGGAGCGGGAAGATTGGGACGAAAGTCTAACCAATCTGTATCGATTTTTGAGCGTCGTCGCGTTTTTGTCCGTCTTATTGGGCGGGATCGGTGTCGCCAGTGCCGTGCATGTCTATGTGCGACGCCGCTTCGAGACCATCGCCATTCTGCGGTGCGTGGGGGCCGAGGCCCGCAAGACATTCGCCATCTACGGCGTTCAAGCTGCCGCAATGGGTCTGATTGGTGGGGTCGTCGGAGCACTGATTGGCGTCGCAATTCAGTCGGTCGTGCCGCTCGTCTTACAGGACTTTCTTCCGTTCAACGTCGAGTTTCGCGTTGCGTGGGGAGCAGTACTGGGTGGGGTTGTCCTGGGTACGGGTTTGACGATCGTTTTTGCGCTGCTCCCGCTCGTGACGATTCGCCGCATTTCGCCGTTGTTGACGCTACGTGCGAACATAGAAGGGAGCACGTCGTCGCTGAAGGATCCGGTCTGGTGGGCCGTGTTGGGCGTGATAGCCACGGCGATGACAGTGTTCGCTATTGCGAACGCCCCCGAGCCCGCAATCGGCGTCGGGTATGCGGCCGGCTTGGCGGCCGTATTCCTTGCGCTGCTGGGCGTCGCGAAGCTTATCATATTCGCAACGAGACGATTCTTCCCATCAAGGTGGGCGTACACGTGGAGGCAGGGACTCGCCAATCTTTTCCGGCCGAACAATCAGACAAGCACGCTCATGCTGTCGCTCGGCCTGGGCACGTTCCTGATCGCGACCCTCTTCGGCGTCCAGCGAACGCTTCTTTCGCAGATCGAAATCGCAGGCGGTGCCGAGCGTCCCAACCTGGTCTTCTTCGACATTCAATCCGACCAGCTTGAGCCGATCACCGATATTGTCAATCGCAACGATCTGCCGATCCTCGATCGCGTTCCTATCGTCACAATGCGACTTAGCGAAATCAACGGCCGAACCATCGAGGACATGCGCGAAGACTCGACTGTGCGCGTGCGTTGGGCGCATACACGAGAATACCGCTCCAGCTACCGGGACTATCTAACCGACTCCGAGGAAGTGGTCGAGGGCCGCTTCGTCGGTTCGGTAGAGCCTGACGAGGCGGCCGCTCCCGTATCGATCGAGCAGGAGATCGCGAGCGATTTGAACGTTGAGCTCGGCGACACACTTGTCTTTGACGTGCAGGGCCAGCCGGTAACGACCACCGTCGGCAGCATCCGAGAAGTTGACTGGCGTCGCATCGGGACCAACTTCTTCGTCGTATTTCCAACGGGTGTTCTCGAGGAGGCGCCGCAGTTTCACGTGTTGCTCAGCCGAACCGAGACGTCCCAGGCTTCGGCGGATGTGCAGCGCGACGTCGTGAGCGCTTTTCCTTCGGTGTCGGCCATCGACCTCAGCCTCGTTCTCAGCACGTTCGATGCGATCTTCAGTCGGATATCTTTCGTGGTTCGCTTCATGGCCTCCTTCAGTATTCTGACGGGGCTTATCGTCCTGGTGGGAGCCGTGGTCGTGAGCCGGGTGCAGCGGGCAAGGGAGAGCGTTCTGTTAAAGACGCTGGGGGCGTCGAGACGCCAGGTTATCAGCATCATGGTGACCGAGTACCTCTTCCTCGGTTTCTTTGCCGCGGTTACAGGCCTCGTGCTTTCGCTTGCATCGGGCTGGGCCTTTGCGGCTTTTGTTTTTGAGACCGTCTTCCAGCCGGACGTGCCCGCGATGCTGGGGATGCTTATTGTCGTTCCGTTATTGACCATCCTGATCGGCTTACTGAACAGCCGCGGGATCTATGCACGCACACCTTTGGAGATTCTCCGGTCCGATGTCTAGCCGCCTGGGAGACCAGCCGGTCGGACCTACGTAGTGTGACATGTCGCGGTCGGGGATCAAAAGGCATCTGATCCCATATTCTCACGTGGCTACGACGCTTGAGTAATAAGGACATCCCCGACCAGGAAGGCGGCATGGCGAATATCGCCCCTGATATAGACCTAAACCGGATTGGAGAGCGCCTCGAAGCGGTGCGCGAGCGAATCGCCGATGCATGTACGCGTTCAGGGCGGCAGGAGGAGGACGTGACGCTGATTGGCGTAACGAAGACCTTCCCGATCGAAGCCGTGCACGCGGCGCGCGAGGCCGGTCTTCGCCATTTCGGCGAAAACAGAGTGCAGGAACTGACCGCGAAAATCGAAGAGCTTCCAAGTCGCTACCGAGGCGGCGACGTCGACTGGCACATGATCGGCCACCTTCAGAGAAACAAGGCTCGTGACGTCGTTGAGTATGCGGACTATTTTCAGGCGCTCGACAGCCCCCGCCTCGCGCGTGAGATCAATAAGCGTTCGCATCAGGTCGGCCGCGTCCTGCCCTGCCTCGTCCAGATCAACGTCTCCGGAGAACAAAGCAAGTACGGCATCGAGCCGGAGGACGCGCACGAATTCCTCGACGGACTCGCGAAGCATACTTCCCTCAGAATCGAAGGGCTCATGACCATCGCTTCATTCGTTGACGATCCCGAGGAGGTGCGTCCGGAGTTTCGACGGATGCGTGAGCTTTTCGAGACGTATCCCGCCGCCGACAATCCGGTCGTTGAAATGTCATGCCTGTCGATGGGGATGAGCAACGATTTCGAAGTAGCGATCGAGGAAGGTGCTACGCAGGTTCGCGTTGGAAGCGCAATCTTCGGCGAGCGTAATTACTAGTGGGACACCAAATTCGTTATCTTCCCAGCGGCTTCGCTGACCGTGTGACCGACGACGTGCTTTGACCATGCGACTTACTCCGCTCGACATCCGAAAGCAGGAATTCTCCAGAGGCCTTCGCGGGTATGAGGCCGAGGAGGTGGATGCTTTTCTTCAGATGGTATCCAACCAGTGGGAAGAGCTTCTTGATGAGTCCAGGAGGAATTCCGAAGAGATTCGCGATCTCAAGAACAAGTTGTCGCATTACGAGAAGGTGGAAGAGGCGCTCCAGGAGGCACTTCAGACCGCGCGCGAATCCTCGAAACAATCCATCGAAAATGCCGAGCAGAAGGCCGCCTTACTCATCGAGAGAGCCGAGGCGCGCGCAGATGAAATCAAACGGGAGGCTGAGATTGAGCGGCACCAGCTGAAGCGCGAAACCACGAAGTTAAGCGGACGCAAGTCCGAAATTG
>CAZQAS010000035.1:17630-27291 GCA_964591285.1 uncultured Rhodothermales bacterium | reverse complement strand
CGAGGGCATCGTGATCACCGACGACATCAGAATGGGCGCCCTGCAGACGACGTACCACGTTCGAGAACGGATTCTGCGTCCGCTCGAGGCCGGGGCAAACGTCATCCTCACGCCCGCCAGCTTGGAGCAGGCGACGAGCATCGTTCGACAGGCGATTTCCTCAGGGCGCTTACCACGTGAGCGTGTCGATGACTCCGTGCGCCGCATCCTCTCGGCGAAGGCATCCGCCGGCCTCCACCGCGCGCGAGCCGCGGATGTGGAACAGTTCGAGCAACTTTCGGAGCGCCCGCTCGGCGCGCTGGTGGCCCAGGCGATCGCGGACCGGTCGGTCACGCTTCTGAAGTCCGCGACGGATCTGCCGCTGCGGCCGGACGAGCAGGCCATCGGGACCATCCACCTGACGAACTATCGCGATTCGGAAAGCATCGAAGCGGCGATCGAACAGCTCGACGAACTGCTGGATGCGGCCGGCAGCGATCAGTTTGACGAAGATCCGTCGCGGCAGGAGCTGGCGCAGGTGGTGGCTCGCGCCTCGGAATCCGACGTGATCGTACTCGCGCTGTATCTGCGCCTGCAGGCCGGGCGGGGGGAAGCAGGGCTGTTCGCACGACAGGCGGAGATGGTCCACGAAGTGCTCGCGCTCGAGAAGCCCGTCGTGCTGGTGACCTACGGTAATCCGTACGCCGCTTCGGAATTCGAGGACGCGGATGCGATCGTCGTCGCTTACGATCAGTCACTCGAAACCATTCGTGCGACGGCGCGAGTGTTGATGGGCCTCCAGCCTGCCCTGGGTCGTCTTCCGATCGTCGTGGAGCCGTACGAATTCGGGAGCGGAATGGATTGGGTGGATGGCCGATAGGGCGGCTGCCCGCTCGCCGCAGCGTCATGCTGGGCCCGGCCGCGCCGGCGTAAGGGCTCTACCGCACGAAGCGCTCGAAAAACTCGTAAATCCTTAGGATTCTGTCCAGTCGCTGGCGCGGGTTGCCCGTTCGGGACAGGTCGTGTCCGGCGTCCGGATAGCGGACGTACTCGACCGGTCGTTCGAGAATCTTGAGGCTTCGGAAGAGGACTTCGCTCTGGACGACGCCGGTTCGGAGGTCGTCGTCGGCGTGCATGATCAATAGCGGCGTGGTGATCTGCTCGACGAACGTGAGCGGCGAGTTCTGGTCGAGAATCATCGAAGGGGCGACGACGGACGTATCGGAGAATGTGCTTTCCGTCAGTGCCGGCGTATCGGCAGCCGACACGTCCGCCGTGTCGGAAGTCAGCGCGTCGGTCGTGTCACGAGCTAGCGCGTCGGACGTGTCAGGAGTCACCGCGTCGGTGGTGTCGGCAGCCGACATGTCGGTCGTATCGGCTGCGGCCGGGGCGATCGTTTGAGGCGCGTCGGGGAAGGACAACTCATCAGTAGCAAGCGTGGTCTCCCACGGAAATCCACCGAAGTGTGCGGGCACGAGTCGCCACGCGTTTCCCTCGCCAAGAAACGTGTCGAGGTCGTAGACGCCGCGCTGCGCCACGGCAGCCTGGAAGCGGTCGTCGTGCGCAACGATCCAGGCGGTCAAATATCCGGCATAGGAACCGCCCGTCAGGACCTGACGGTCAGCGTCCACCCACGGCAGCTCGGCTGCTTCATCCGCGATCGCGAGCACATCCTGGGCCGGACCGGCACCCCAGTCCTGGTAATTGGCGCGCTTGAAATCGTATCCGTAACCGCCGGAGCCGCGTGGATTGCCGTACACGACGACGTACCCCTTCGAAGCGAAAAACTGGAATTCGTGCCACATCGAGGCCTCGCCGGGACCCCACATCGCCGACGGTCCGCCGTGCATCTGAACGAGGAGCGGATAGCTACGCGTGGAATCGAATGCGGTCGGCCTCATGATCCAGTAGTCGATCTCGAAGCCATCTCTCGTCAGCGAGCGGCGCTCCGGATGGCTGAGCCGCTTGTCGTCGAGCCAATCGGCGTTGTGGGTGGTAAGCTGCGTTTCCGACGTGAACGGCAGATTCGAGGCGTAAAGCTCGTAGGGGTTCTCGAGGGACGTTGCGACGTAGAAAACCGTGGCGCGACTCGCATCGAAGCTGTGAACGCCGCGCTCGAAGGAGGTGAGGCGTTCGATGGGGATGTCGGGCTCCGCATCGGCGGGTGCCGCCCGGGTCGTGTCCGAGGCGATCGTGTCCGCGGCAATCGCTTCCACTGCGTCTGCGGCGGTTGTATCGTTCGCGGCAGCCTCCGCCGCTGTCGTATCCGCCTCGGCGGCCGGCGTATCAAAAGGATGCAGCCGGTAGAGCGGCACGCCTCCGTCCGAGGCGGCCGTAAAGTAGACGTACCACCCGTCACGCGCCCATTGCGGCCCCGATACGGACCGGTCGAAGTCGAGCGTCAGCAGACGCGCCGTCGCGGGACTGTCGATCGCGAAGACGCCGAGCTCCGTCTGGGCATAGCCCCAGTCCTCTTCGCTGCGCGCTAGAAAGGCGATCTGGCGGCCGTCGGGTGAGGGTTTCGGATCGGAGACGGAGTATCCATCCATCTCAAGGAGGGGCTCAACGCCGCCGCCGTCCGCCCGGGCCAGATAAAGCCCGCTGTCGCGAAGTCGATCCGGATGTGCATCGGCCTGCATGAGCCCGGAGACGATGATCTGCTCCCCGTCCGGTAGCCACGCCGCACGACCGAAGTCATGGAAGCCCGCTGTGATCATCACGGACTCGGCGGTCGTGTCCGTTCGAACGACGAAATAGTGGCGAAAGTCCGGATCCGGCTCCAGGTCATGCTCACTCTGGAAGTCCAGGCGGTGAATGACTCTCGGATCGCCGTCGCGCGCATTGCGGTCCAGCCAGGCCCGGATCTCGGCGACCGAACCGTTCGCATTCGGCCGGATGCCCTCGGCGTCTCCCCAGCTTCGCCCCGGTCGTTCGCGGGGCCAGGGTGGCCCGTGGCCGAGCCGCTCCGCGAGGTCGACTTCGGAGAGCGACGAGGCGAATAAAATCCTTGATCCGTCAGGCGACCAGTCGGGATTCGACGCCCCCGATTCGATGGACGTGACCTGAACGGCTTCACCCCCGTGGAGAGGCAGTACGAAGATTTGCGGCGTGCCGTCGACCCGTCGAACGAAAGCAATGCGGTCGCCGTTCGGGTGCCATGCGGGATCCGAGGCGCTCGCCGTGCCGCGGGTCAGTTGTCGGGGCGTTGACGTGCCCGACGCATCGGCAAGATACAGATGCGTCCGGTAGTCCAGCGAGTCGTTGTCCGCCTCCGAGAGATTGGCCGTTTCGAATCCGGTAATCGACGTCACGGTGTAGACGACCTCGCGGCCGTCCGGTGAGACGGTGACGCTGCCCAACTGCCGCAGCTTCAGTAAATCCGAGGCCAGAACGGGCTCCCGGGGAGGAGCGTCCGACTCGGCCTGGGCCTGCGCGCAGGGCACGGCCGACACGCTGAGAGCGGCAACCAGGATCAGACGAAGGGCCGTTAGTGGGAGAATATCCGCCACCGAACGGTGCCTACTTCCGACGCGAACGGCGCTCCATGTGTCAGGTCGCATAGGGTTCACGGGCGCGAGCAAGGAATCTTGCATGAGTGAGTTATACGTATTTTCTCAATACTTCATTGCATCCGACGAATCGGTTGGAGATTTTTTGTTTCCTCGGCCCGACGCGAAGGATAAAATATTGATAAACAACAGTTTGGATGGCAAAGGTGCTGCCGATTGGCCGGACGAAACATCGCGCCTTGCGGGCCGGATGCACAGCAAGATAGCAGTCTCACCCTTTTGCAGCGTCTCCAATGGCTCAAGAACAGCTCTGGCGTGTCTTCTACACCTTTCCTCGAGCTGAGAAGAAGTGCGAACAGCGACTGATCGACCAGAACATCGACGCGTATCTGCCGAAGCATACAGTCGTTCGACAGTGGAGCGACCGTAAAAAGAAAGTCGTCGAGCCGCTCTTTCGGAACTACATCTTCGCACACGTCGACGAGCGCCAGCGCCTGAACGTTCTGCAGACCGACGGCATCGTTCGATGCGTTACGTTCGAGGGTAAGCCCGCCATCGTGCAGGAGGAGGTCATAGAGCAGCTTCGACTCGCGCTCGAAAAAGGCGACGGCTTCGCGGTCGTCGACTACGTGCCCCGACCGAAGATCGGGACGAAGGTCGTCGTCACGGAAGGACCGATGCGAGGGTTGCGCGGCGAGGTGCAGGAGCACCGCGGCCAGACACACGTACTGGTTGCCATACCTGCGATCAAGCAGGCACTAAAGGTGAACGTCCCAGCGGCTTGGGTGCAAAAGGTGTAGGAGCGCACGAAGCGATGTCGATCGAAACCGTCGATTTATTCCATAAGCAGTATGGGGATGGACCACCCTTCCTCATCCTCCACGGGCTCCTCGGAGCGAGCGGCAACTGGCATTCGCTGAGCCGAAACGTGTTCGCCGAGGATTTCAGCGTATACACGCTCGATCTTCGCAATCATGGGCGATCTCCGCACACCGAGCGCCTCGACTATCCGTCGATGGCCGCCGACGTCGAGCGGTTTTTTCGATTTCACGCGCTCCGGGAAGCCTATCTGATGGGCCACTCGATGGGCGGCAAAGTGGCCATGCAGCTCGCACTGTCCGATCCCGGCCTCATCAAGAAGCTCATCGTGGTGGACGTCGCGCCGAAGGAATACCCGCCGTACCATCAGGAGATACTCGATGCGCTGCAGAGCATCGATCCGTCGAGCGTCTCCTCGCGCGAGGAAGTGGAGGAGGCCCTGGCCGAGCGCATCTCGTCGAAGCCCGTCCGGCAATTTCTCCTGAAGAATCTCGCCTACGACAGCGACGACGGTCGATACTACTGGCAGATGGGGCTGGACGCGATCGCGGAGAACTACGCGAACGTCAATCAAGCCATCGAAAGCGATCGTCCGTACGATGGGCCGACGCTTTTCGTGCGCGGCGAGAACTCCTCGTACATCGACGAAGAGGAGGACATGGAAGAGATCCAGCGCCTCTTTCCTAAGGCGCGGCTCGAGACGATCGCAGGAGCCGGCCACTGGATTCACGCCGATAAGCCGGACGCATTTGCCGAGGTGGTACTCGACTTCCTGTTCGAGTGAGGATCGTGACCCACCCCAGAGTGCGGGAAGGGTGCACAGATCGCCGACCCCCAAGCGTCTCAACGAACCATTTCAGTCGCGCGATCGTTCATCCAAAATTGCGCGAATTGCTCCATCATCGCCCAGAATTCGCAGGTTTCGCACCTCACCGGTAAAGTCAACGAATGGACGACATCCGACAGCAGTTGGAGCAGATCTTGCAGGAACGCATCATGGTGCTTGACGGCGCCATGGGGACGATGCTGCAAGAGTACGACCTGAAGGAGGAGGATTATCGAGGGGATCGGCTGGCGGATCATCCTGGTGAACTGAAGGGCAACAGCGACATCGTGACGCTCACGCGCCCGGATGTGGTGCGTGAAATCCACGACGGCTTTCTCGAGGCCGGTGCCGACATCATCGAGACGAACACCTTCGGTGCGAATGCGATTTCGCAGGCCGATTACGACGCGCAAGATCTCGTCCGTGAGATGAACCTCGAGGCGGTACGAATCGCGCGGGAGGCGGTAGATCGGTTTTCGGCGGAGACCCCGGATCGGCCCCGTTTCGTCGCCGGCGCGATTGGGCCGACGACGAAATCGCTCTCGATATCGCCGGACGTGAACGATCCCGGCTATCGGGCGCTCACCTTCGACGAGACGGTGGCGGTTTATCGCGAGCAGGTCGAGGCGCTGCTCGCGGGCGGCGTAGACATACTGCTCGTCGAGACGGTCTACGACACCCTCAACTGCAAGGCGGCGCTCTACGCCATCCAGGAAGTCTTCGATGATCGGGACACCTCTCGGCCGGTCATGATCTCCGGCACGGTCGTCGATCAGAGCGGACGGACGCTTTCGGGGCAGACGCCGGAGGCGTTCTGGATCTCTATCGCACACATGCCGCATCTCTTGAGCGTCGGCTTGAACTGTGCGCTCGGCTCGGAGCAGATGCGCCCGTTCATCGAGGAGCTCGCAGGCGCGGCGACCGTCTACACGAGCTTGTATCCGAACGCCGGACTGCCGAACGAATTCGGCGGCTACGACGAAACGCCGGAGTTCATGGCGAAGCAGTTCGACGATTATGCCGGAAGCGGATTTGTCAACATTGTGGGCGGATGCTGCGGCACAAGACCCGAACACATCCGCGCCATTGCCGACGCCGCACGCCGTCACCGGCCGCGCCGAATACCGGAGATCGAGCCCTACCTGCGGCTGAGCGGGCTCGAACCGCTGGTGGTCCGGCCCGAGACGAACTTCGTGAACATCGGCGAGCGCACGAACGTGACCGGCTCGAAGCGTTTCGCCCGGCTCATCAAAGAGAACAACTACGAAGAGGCCCTCTCGGTCGCCCTTCAGCAGGTCGAAAACGGGGCGCAGCTGATCGACGTCAACATGGACGAGGGGATGCTCGATTCGGAGGCGGCGATGGTGCGTCTGCTGCTTCTGATCGCCTCCGAGCCCGAGATCGCGAAAGTGCCGATCGTCGTCGACTCTTCTAAATGGTCCGTTATTAAGGAAGGGCTCAAGTGCATTCAGGGGAAGGGCGTCGTCAATTCGATCAGCCTGAAGGAGGGAGAAGATGCCTTCCGAGAGCAGGCGCGCATCGTGCGCCGGTTCGGAGCGGCCGTGATCGTTATGGCATTTGACGAAGACGGACAGGCCGACACCCTCGAACGGCGCCAGGAAATCTGCCGGCGTGCCTACCGCATTCTGACCGAGGAGATCGGCTTTCCTCCGCAGGACATCATTTTCGATCCGAACATTTTCGCGGTCGCGACGGGCATCGCCGAACACAACAACTATGCGATCGACTTCATCGAGGCGACGCGGTGGATCAATGAGCATCTGCCTCTCGCGAAGGTCAGCGGCGGCGTCAGCAACCTGAGCTTCTCCTTCCGCGGAAACAACCGCGTCCGCGAGGCCATGCACTCGGCCTTTCTCTATCACGCCATCAAGGCGGGGATGGACATGGGGATCGTCAATGCGGGACAGATCGAGGTCTACGACGAAATTCCCGACGAGCTCCTCGAGCACGTGGAGGACGTCCTCTTCAACCGCCACGAAGATGCGACCGAACGCCTCGTCGATCTTGCCGAAACATTTGCGGGAGACGGCGAGGAATCGGAGGAGAAAGCGGCCGCGTGGCGAGATGCGCCGGTCGAGGATCGATTACGGCACGCACTCGTCAAGGGAATCGTCGAACACGTCGTGGATGACGTGGAGGAAGCGCGTCAGAAGTACCCGGGTCCGCTCAGCGTGATCGAAGGACCGCTGATGGATGGAATGAACGTGGTGGGCGACCTCTTCGGCTCCGGAAAAATGTTTCTACCGCAGGTCGTCAAGAGCGCCCGCGTGATGAAGAAGGCGGTGGCGCACCTCATCCCGTATATCGAGGAAGAGAAGCGGCGCAACAAGGACACCTCTGCGAAGGCGAAAGTCCTGCTCGCGACCGTCAAAGGCGACGTACACGACATCGGAAAGAACATCGTCGGCGTCGTGCTCGCCTGCAATAATTATGACGTGATCGACCTCGGGGTGATGGTCCCGGCCGAGAAAATCCTGACGACGGCGCGCGAGGAAAAGGTCAACATCGTGGGACTTAGCGGGCTCATCACGCCGTCGCTGGACGAGATGGTGCATGTCGCGAAGGAGATGACACGGCTCGAGATGGATCTGCCGCTGCTCATTGGTGGGGCGACGACGTCGAAGATTCACACGGCGGTGAAGATCGAGCCGAACTACGACGGGCCCGTCGTGCATGTACTCGATGCGTCCCGCAGCGTCAGCACGGTAAGCCGCCTGATGTCCGGCCAGCGCGAATCGTTCGGGCGCGAAGTGCGCGACGAGTACGAGCAGCTTCGCGAGCGCCACAAGAGGTCAACCTCTCGGAAGACCTATCTTTCGCTGGAGGACGCACGCGCGAACCGATTCACATGCGATTGGGAGGCCGTGCCCATCACGAGGCCGTCGCTGCAGGGCGTGGAGGTGTTTCGAGACTATCCGATGGAGGAACTCCGCCGCTATATCGATTGGTCGCCGTTCTTCATCACGTGGCAGCTCAAGGGCAAGTACCCGAAGATCTTCGATCTACCGGAAGTCGGCGTCGAAGCGAAGAAGCTGTTCGCCGACGCAAACGACATGCTGGACCGGATCATCGAGGAAAAACTTTTGACGGCGCACGGCGTCGTCGGACTATGGCCGGCCAACAGCGTGGGGGACGACATCGAAGTGTATGCCGACGAGACCCGCTCGGACGTGCTCGCGACGATGCGCACGCTCCGGCAGCAGGCGCAGAAGACGCCGGGGCATCCGAATCGTGCCTTGGCCGACTTCGTGGCGCCCCGGGACTCCGGCCGCGGCGACTACGTCGGCGCATTCGCCGTTAGTACGGGACACGGCATCGAGGAAATCGTTGAGGAATTCGAGCGCCAGCACGACGACTACGGCAAAATCATGATCAAGGCGCTCGCCGATCGGCTGGCCGAGGCCTTCGCCGAGCGGCTGCACGATCGCGTCCGTAAGGAGTTATGGGGCTACGCGCCGGAGGAGGACCTCTCGAATGAGGAGCTGATCCGGGAGAAGTACCGGGGAATCCGGCCCGCCCCGGGCTATCCCGCCTGTCCCGATCATACGGAAAAGCCGCTGCTCTGGGATCTCCTTGATGCGGAGGATGCGGCCGGCATTCGTCTCACCGAAAGTCTTGCGATGTACCCGGCGGCATCGGTTTGCGGGCTGTACTTTGCACATCCGGAATCCGCATATTTCAACGTCGGAAAAATCGGCAGCGATCAGGTGCAGGACTACGCCCGCCGGAAGGGAATGTCCGTTGAGGAGGTCGAGCGCTGGCTCTCCACCCGTCTGAACTATGATCCCGACGAAGCCCCCGTCGAAGTCGAAGCCGCCTAAACCTGCAACCTGCAACCTGCAACCCATCTCGTTATGCTACTCCGTCTAACCGCCCCCACGTATTCACTGGTCGACGCGATCCGCGAGGAGCACGCCTCGACGATCGTTCAGGCCGCCGGCGTGATCGGCTTCGCGCTGCTGACCGCAGCGGGCGCGCAAGTACGAGTGTACCTCTGGGAAGTACCCTTCACGCTGCAGACGCTCGTCGTCTTCGGAAGCGGACTCTTTCTCGGCTGGCGCAACGGTATGCTGGCGCAGCTCCTCTACTTAACGCTCGGGATGTTCGTCCCGGTCTTCGCCGGTGACGGATACGGGATCGCCTATCTGCTCGGTGCCGCCAGCGGCGGATATCTCATCGGCTATCCGCTCGCGGCGGCGGTGATCGGATTCCTCTCGCGACGCTGGAACTCGCTCTCGGGAAGCACGCTCTCGATGGCGATCGGATCGCTCGTCTTCTTCACCACGGGCGTCATCTGGCTGCATTATGCCGCCGATCACGCGACGTGGTTTGAATCGATCGACAAGGGATTTCTCCGGTTCATTCCTGTCGACATCGCCAAGCTGCTTCTGATCAGTATTCTCTACAGCGGCTCGCGCAAGTTGACCGACCGGCCGATGTAGGCGTCTCGAGCACCACATTGAAAGGCGCCATCTCGTTCGGGGTGGCGCCTTTTTTGCTTCTACTG
>CAZQAS010000035.1:16303-17530 GCA_964591285.1 uncultured Rhodothermales bacterium | reverse complement strand
TGCCGAAACTTACGGCTACGTTACGTAATTCCAAGTACTTGCGACTTACTACCTGCTCGTTTACGATCCCATGATCCGCCGCCTGGCTCCCTTCATTCTACTCGTCGCGTTCGCCGCTGCCCCAGCGGTCGGACAGGGCACGAACGGCCAAACCGCGTCCGTTCTGGACGACGTCGTCGTTCAGTATCAGATGAAGAAGGGTCTGGATCACCTCTATGACATGGAATTCGAGCAAGCTCGGCGGATGTTCGAAATGATCGACGAGGCCCATCCGAATCATCCCGTCGGACCGTTTCTGCTGGCGCTCAACACGTGGTGGGAGATCTTGATCGATCTCTCCAACGAGTCGCACGACGGCGAATTCTATGCTGCGATGAACGAGGTCATCGAGCGATCCGATCGAATGCTCAAGCGCGACTCGAAGGATTTCGATGCGATGTTCTTCAAAGGTGCGGCGCTCGGGTTTCGGGGCCGGCTCCGGTCGAACAGGGGCGACTGGTTCCGCTCCGCGAAGGACGGCTTACGGGCGATGGATTACGTCCTCGGCATTGCGGACCGCGATCCGGAGAATCCCGATTTCGCCTTCGGCGAGGGTATCTATGACTACTTTGCCGCCGCCGTGCCGGAGAAGTATCCTTACGTGAAACCGGTGATGATCTTCTTCCCCAATGGTGATAAGGAGCGGGGGATCCGCAATCTGGAACGCACGGCCAATCACGGCAAGTTCATCAGCAGCGAGGCGGCGTATTTCCTCGTGCAGATCTACTATCTCTTCGAGCGTGACTTTGAAAAGAGCAAGCACTACGTGACGCGACTGCGCGAGCGACATCCGAAGAACTCCTTCTTTCACACGTTGGAAGGACGTGTCTATGCCAAGTGGGGCGAGTGGGATCGCGTGCAGCCGATTTTCGCAGAGGTCCTTGATCGATACAAAAATCGTCAGACCGGCTACAATGCCTCTATGGCGGAGCAAGCGCTCTACTACCTGGCGCGAAGCCACATGTCCTTTGGCGACTATGATCAGGCCCTTGCCTATCTGGAAAACCTGAAGGCGCTCGGATCTCGCAACGCCGAGCAGAGCTATTTTGAAGTCCTCGGACGGCTGCGCGAAGGGATGTCATTGGACGCCACCGGAGACCGCGGAGGTGCCGTCGCGGCCTACCGCGAGGTACTGACAATGACGGACTGGTCCGGTGCGCACGAGCGCGCGCAGCGGTTTTTGGAGAG
>CAZQAS010000035.1:0-16203 GCA_964591285.1 uncultured Rhodothermales bacterium | reverse complement strand
TGGGTGGTGCATCAAACGCGTTGGCCGCGAGTACAGTACATCGAGAGGAAACGGTGTAGACGTCCGGAGTCCATGCACATCAGATATCTCGAATGGGATGCCGAGCGCCACGGCGACGCGCGCCCGCTTTTCGACCAACTGTTCGATCTTTTCCAGCAGCTCCTGCAGCATACGGCCGGAGACGCCGCCGAAGCCCTCAACTGGCTGACACAGCTCGATAAGCAGTACGATCTGACCGGCGAGGAGGCCGGGATCGGCGATTTCATCGAGGAGCTGAAAAAGCGAGGATACCTTCAGGAGGACGCCGCTGGGACGGTGCAGCTCACGGCCCGCGCTGAGCGGAGCCTCCGGCAGCGCTCGCTCGAGGAAGTCTTCCGTCAGCTCCGCAAGAGCGGACGCGGCAACCACAAAACGCCCTTCGCGGGGATGGGTGATGAGCGGCTTCCCGAGACGCGCTCATGGCGATTCGGCGACGATCCGCACCTGCTAAACATCACAGATACCCTGTCGAACGCGTACCGCCGGTCCGGCGTCCGCGATTGGAATCTGCGGGAAGAGGATTTTGAGGTGCACGACACGGACCATCAGACCAACACCGCTACAGTGCTGATGATCGACCTGTCGCACTCGATGATTCTCTACGGAGAGGATCGGATCACACCGGCCCGGAAGACGGCGATGGCGCTCTCCGAGCTCATCATGACGCAGTATCCAAAGGATTCGCTCGACATCGTGGCCTTCGGAAACGATGCGTGGGAAGTGTCGGTGAAGGATCTGCCGTACCTGCAGGTCGGACCGTACTACACGAACACGCGCGCGGGACTTCAGCGTGCTCGAGACATCCTGCATCGGCGGAAGAACCGCAACAAGCAGATCTTTATGATCACCGACGGCAAGCCGAGCTGTCACATCGAGTATGGGAGGATGTATCGCAATGCCTTCGGTCTCGATCGACGCATCGTGAACAAGGTGCTGGACGAGGCCGTGATCTGCCGCCGCGAGGGTATCACGATCACCACGTTCATGATCGCGCGCGACCAGTACTTGCAGAATTTCGTGCGGGAGCTTACCGGCGCGAATCACGGGCGAGCCTACTACGCAAGCCTCGACAGTCTGGGAGAGTATATTTTCGAGGATTACATTCGGAATAGGCGGAAGAGATTGCGATAAGGACAGAAGACAGAGGTCAGAGGTCGGAAATCAGAAGTCAGAAGTCAGATGTCAGACGTCGGTTTTCCGGTAGGGCCACAGCAGTCGGTTCAAGCGCCGACGTCCGACCTCTGACCTCTGACCTCTCATCTCCCATCCCTCTCCCCTTCCCCATGTCCCTCCGTCCCAAACAGAGCCTCGGACAGAACTTCCTCCAGGATCCCAACATCGTCCGGAAGATCGTCGCGGCAGTGAGAGCGCCCGACGATGCGCACGTCGTGGAAATCGGACCGGGCGAAGGGGCGCTGACAGAGACTCTGATGGCGAAGTACCCGCTCTTTACCGCCATCGAAATCGACGAGCGCGCCGTCCGGCATCTGCGAGAGCGCCTTCCCGGGGTTGACGTCCGCCACCAGGACATCCTCGAAGTTGATTGGCACGCGCTCGCCGCCGAGAAGGCGGCACCGCTCTACGTCGTCGGGAATCTCCCCTACAACCTCACGAGCCCAATCCTCTTCGGAGTTCTCGATGCGCCGACCTCCGTCAAAGAGGCCGTGCTGATGATGCAGCGCGAAGTTGCCGAGCGCCTGGTCGCGGAACCGCGCACGAAGGCGTACGGCATCTTGAGTGTGCAGACGCAGACCCTCTCCCACCCGGAGCTCCTTTTCACGGTCTCTCCAAACGTTTTCTACCCACGGCCGGACGTCACAAGCGCAGTGGTCCGGTTGACGTTGACCGCCGACGCGACGGAAACGGACGGGCTCGATGTAGCGTTCTTCCGCGAAGTTGTACGCGCGGCGTTTAATCAGCGGCGAAAGACATTGCGTAACAGCCTTGGCCGCTGGACGCGGGAGATGGGCGTTGAGCTTCCAGGCGGCCGAGAGAAGCAGCGGGCCGAGGAGCTTTCCCCGCAAGAGTTTGTCCATCTCGCACGCTATCTTAAGGCCCGCATTTAAATGCCGACCCCGTTCACGGGTCGGCAGCCGCACGTCGCACCCAACGCCGATGGGTTTCGATTGGCCGGCGAATGCACGTTCGACCGCCCATCGTGATACAAGCAGGCTGACCCAAGAACAGTACCAGGAATGTCTACGAACGAGACACCCGGATGGAGAAACCAGCGCCCATAGCAGAGGATTCGGAGCGCCAGCCCGGCCTCTTAGAGGTCGACGGCGATCTCGTGAACGACATCGCCGCGCTGCTGAATTCCGGCACGGACGGCATGGTCACGAACCTCGTGGCGGACCTGTATCCTGCCGATTTGGCCCTGCTGTTGAGCCACCTGTCGTCAGAGGGCGCCGAGCGGCTCTTCGAGCTGCTTCCGAACGAGAAGGCAGGCCAGGTACTCGCCGAGCTGGATGACGCGTTTCGGGCGCGGCTTCTCCAGGAGGCGCACACCGACCGGCTCACGGAGCTGCTCGAGCAGCTGGAGAGTGACGATGCCGCGGACGTGCTCGCGGACCTGCCGCCCGACGTCGCCTACCAGGTGCTCCCGCGTCTCGAAGACAGCGAGGATGTTCGTGAGCTGCTGGGGTACGATGAGGAATCGGCCGGCGGTATCATGGGCCGCGAATTCGTGGCCGTTCCCCGGGACTGGACCGTCGGCGAGGCCACCGAGGAGCTCCGGCGCAAGGCCGACAAAGTGCAGGACGTATACGCGGTCTTCGTGCTCGATGAGGACCAGAAGCTCATCGGCACGATTTCGCTGAAGAAGCTGCTGCTCACGTCGGCCGGCACACGCGTCGAGGAGATCATGGATTCGGATCTGATCACGACAAGCCCGAATGTCGACCAGGAGGAAGTCGGGCGCATTATGCAGCGATACGACCTCGTCTCCCTGCCGGTCGTGTCAGCGGACGGCCAGATGCTGGGGCGTATCACTATCGACGACATCGTCGACGTGATCCGCGAGGAGGCCGAAGAGGACATTCAGCTGATGAGCGGCATGTCCGGCACTGAGGAGCCTACGGATTCCGTCTACCGGATCATCAAAGGCCGCCTGCCGTGGCTGCTCGTGGGCATGTTCGGGGCCGGGCTTTCGGGAATGGTGATCGGCCGCTTCGAGGATGTGCTGGAGGAGGCGGTCGTGCTGGCTGCCTTCATCCCCGTCGTAATGGCGATGGCCGGCAATGCCGGTATTCAGAGCTCGGCGATCGTCGTGCAGGGGCTGGCGAGCGGAGAGGTGTGGTCCACCGACGTCGTGCGCCGGATTGGGAAGGAGTTAGCTGTTGCGCTGCTGAACGGAGTCGTGCTCGCCCTCGTTTTGGGCGTCGCCGTTCTTCTCCTGCCGATCGAAAGCACGAGCATCACGAACCTCGCCATCACGGCCGCTTTGTCGATGCTCACGGTCATCGTGCTGGCGACGATCATCGGCACGACCGTGCCGCTCCTCCTCGTCCGCTTCAAGATCGATCCGGCGCTCGCCACAGGGCCGTTCATCACCACCAGCAACGACATACTCGGGTTGGCGGTTTACTTCCTGCTCGCGACGCTGATCTATCTGTAGGGGGCGGGATCGAACGATCGATAGGGGGCGCGGCACCGCGAGAAATACGGTGGCCGAAAATGGGGACGCCTCAGGATGCGTTCGCTTCCTGGAATGCGCGCTCGTCGTTGTACTTCGACGGGCATTTCACGAGGATGTGTTTCGCGACGAAGGCGTCGCCCTCCGGATAGCCCTCGATGACGAGGCGCTCGGCATCCTCGAAATTGGCGGGCTTGGGATTGGCGTACCGAACGAGCCGAACCTGGCCCGTCTCATCCTGCATGTAGAAGCTGAAAACGTTCGTGTCTCGGTCGTAGCTGTAATGCCGCTCCTCGAGCCACTCTCCAACCACATGCGCGCTGGCGCCGGTCGCCTCAGCCTCCTGGAAATTCATATACCCCCCGACCTGCTCGCCGAAGCTGACGAACAGAAGGGCGCTGAATCCCAGCATCAAAACAAGTCCGATGATCGACTTCGGCTTCATGGGCGAGGGACGCATTGTCTCAAGCGCTGCCGCAGTGCGGCGAAGGCCTCGAGGGGGGCGGCTAGTTGACCGTATGGAAGGCTTTCGTTTTCGCTACCTGTTGGGGGCACTCTCTGGAATGCGCTCCTCCATCGTACGTTCCAGATCGCGAATTCGCCGATCGGTTCGGTAAATGAAGAAGATCAAGCCGATCCAGATGATCAGTACGACCGCAAGCACGACGTAGAGCTTGTCTTCGGCAAGCATGACGCGCTCGAGGCCGACGGGCTCCTGCTCCGGAACCTCCTGACCCGCCCACACGGAATCGTATGGAGTCGTCGGAGCCGCCTCTTCTTGCTGCAGTGGGTGGATGGTCATATCTGAAAGATCATGTGCGCACCTCGTGAACGGCGTCCTCCGTTCGGAGCTTCAGGATGGATAGTCGAACGCGCTGCGAATAAAGGATCCAGAATAGCCCGATAAAACCGATCACGGCGGGATAGAAGACGAGCCGCATCTCCGGCGCCGTGATGTCCGAAAAGGCGGGATTTCCCTCGGCACCGGGATGCAGGCTTTCCATCTGTCGCGGGAGCACGTAGAGCAGAAACGGGACCGTGGCGGCAGCGAAGAGATTGTAGACCGCGGCGATGCGCCCCCGCTTCTCCGGCTCGTCGACGCTGGAGCGGAGCGTGAAGTAAGCGCCGTAGATGAGGAGCTGAACGGCCGCCATCGTTTGCTTCGGATCGAAGTTCCACCAGATGCCCTGGCCGACGTACCACGTGAATCGCGCCCAGACAATGCCTGTGGCCAGGCCGAGCAGCCCGAACACCGCGCCGACGCGCGCCGCCTGCATCGCGCGGACGTCCCGAATGCGGTCCCGGGTCTGCAAGTATCGGAATGAATGGTAGGCCGAGACGAAGAACGCCGCCATCATCGTAAACCACATCGGCACGTGGAAATAGAGATTTCGCGCCGTATGCTCGAGGATGTTGATCCTGGGTATCGGCAGTAGAAATCCGGCCAGGATGATGGCCGTCAACCAGACGATCACGGTATTTCGGAAAATGCGGTACGTTCTCGGACGCATCCGTACGGCACGTCGGGGCTCACCGGCGCCGCCCGCGCGGCTGCCGCGCGGCGACTCGTGGGCTTCTCCGGAAGTGGACTTCGAATTCACCACGAAAAGAGATGGCTGGTTGACGTCAGATCAGCGCTCCCGACCACCCGGGGAAGCGGCGGCGGGAGACGTGAATGACCGTCGCAATTAATCGTTCCAGACGTAATCGAACAGCAGCACCGAGGCTGTGATGACCACTCCGCCGAAAGCAAACAGCGTCGTCAGCTCGTCGGCCGCCGCCGACCATCCTCGCCCTCCGGACAACGCATGCCGCGAGGCGGTGACTACCGAAAGCAACAGCGGCATGAGGATCGGGAAGAGGAGCACCGGCAGAAGCGGTCCGCGGTTCGATGCGCGTGCTATGATGGCCGCGAGCAGGGTCGTGGCGCCGGCGAGGCCGATCGAGCCGAGCAGCAGGGTCGCCGTCAGCAGTAGCGCTGCCTCCACACGGATGCTCAGCATCACGACCATCGCAAAGACGGCCACGACGTTCATCACCAGCACGAGGATGAAGTTGAAGAAAAGCTTGCCGGCGTAGACCATGCTCGGCCGCGTGTTCAGCTGCAGCAGGAGCACCGTGCCGCGCTCCTCCTCGCTCACGAAAGCCCGTCCGAGTCCGATCGATGCCGAGAACAGAATGACGATCCACAGGAGCGCCGATTGCACGCGAGGACTAACGGGTTCGGTGCCGATGGCGAACAACATCAGGAGAACGGACGCCAGCACGAACATCAGGAGCATGTTGATCGCGTAGCGACTGCGCAGCTCAAGTCGCACGTCCTTCTCAAAGATCGCCCATGCGCCGTTCAGCCAGGTCATGCCTTCACGTCCGGTACGCGGCGCGGTTCGGATTTGGAGGCGGGGTGGAATTCGCCGATGAAGGAAATCTCCGGCTCGAGCCGATACCCGGTCTCCCGCTCGACGACCTCTTGCACACGCTCAATCAGCGCCGTCACGTCGGCGGCGGTCGCCCCACCTCGATTAATCATGATGTTGGCGTGACGATGCGTGATCTCCGCGCCGCCGATCCGCGTACCTTTCAATCCACACTGATCGATCAGCCGTCCGGCGCCAACGCCCTCTATCTTCTTGAAAATAGAGCCGGCGCTGGGTTCGGAGTCCAGCGGCGGATGGCGCTCGCGCCTCCAGGTGAGATTGGCGGCCATGATCTCCTCCATCCGCTGCTGGTCTGCCGGCTCGAGCTGAAACGTCGCCGACAGGACGATGTCGTCGCGGTCGTGCAGGATGGAATAGTCGTAGCCAAAATCAAAATAGTCGACGCCGACCGTCTTTCGATCTCCCTCCTCGGTCAGGATGTCGGACTCGAGGACGACCTCCTCAATAAACATCGTCCGCTCCCGCTCCGGTGGCGGCGATAGAAAATGGAGATTCTGCCAGAGCGCGCCTCCTACCGTCGAGGGAATGCCGACGTAATGCTCCAGGCCCGACAGACCGGAGTTCACCGCCGTATGAATGACGTCGGGAAACATGATAGCCCCGCTCTCGACCCATAGCCGCCCCGTGTTCACGTCGGTGTGCAGATGTCTCGAAGCATTACGGATGACGAGGCCGCGGAACCCGCCGTCGCCGATCAGAATATTCGCTCCACGGCCGAGCAAGAAATACGGAAGCGAGAGGTCACGGGCCAGCGTAATCGCATCGGCCAGTTCGTCGAGCGATTCCGGTTCGAAGTAGAAATCCGCGGGTCCGCCGATCTGAAAGGTCGTGAATGGACCGAGCTCGACGTCGCGACGCAGTCGTGGAATGTTCGTCTCGAGCGTACGCACTGCCGCGCGGCTCACCGTATCTTCTATGTGCGTCCGATTCATGTACCTACCCAGGCTGTTGCGCGGAGCACATACGATCCGCTTGCGGGCCTTGTTGCTCGCCACTCAGATCTTTCGGAGCCGTTACACACGTGGCCAACCCCACTGCCTCTGACGATTTCTTCTCCCGAGTTTGGGATGTCGTAGCCGAGATTCCGTACGGCAAAGTGACCACCTACGGTCACATCGCCGAGCACCTCGGCGTGCGCAGTGCCGCGCGAACGGTCGGATGGGCACTGAACGGCGCGGCCGCCACCGGGCTGCCTTGCCACCGGGTCGTCAACCGATTCGGAGCCCTGACCGGGAAGCGCCATTTCGAAGGACCGGACGTCATGGAAGAGCGGCTGATCTCGGAGGGCGTCACGTTCGACGACGATGGATGCGTAGATCTCGAAAAGCACTTGTGGATTCCCGGAGCGGACGCATCAGGGCGGCCGGCGCCACGAACGAGATGAGAGCCGAAAATCATCCGATCGGCCATCTATCCGTCGGCCGCGACGTTCGACAGCTCATCCCAGAAACCAGGGAAGGACACCCCGGCGCACGACGCCTCCTCGATCGTCGTTTCACCCTTCGCGAGGAGCCCTGCGACAGCCATCGCCATGGCCATGCGATGATCCCCAGAGCTCTGAACCACGCACCCGTTCAACTCGAGAGGGCCCTCGATCGCGAGCCCATCATCGAACTCTTCCACGTCGGCACCCATCTTGCGTAGGTTGTCGACGGTCGCGCGAATCCGGTCGGTCTCCTTCACCCGAAGCTCAGCAGCGTCGCGGATTTCGGTACGACCTTCGGCTGCCGTGGCGGCTACCGCCAGGACCGGTATCTCATCAATGAGGATCGGGATCAGATCGCCCTCGACGACCACGGCACTTAGCTGCGAGGGTCGAACCGTGAGGTCGCCTACGAGCTCGCCGGAATAGTCCGCCTCGTTGTCGACGCGTATGTCCGCACCCATCGCACGCAGTACGTCCAGCAGTGCGCTCCGCGTGGGATTGAGTCCGACCTGCTGCAATCTAATCTCGCCTTGCGAGGCCGTCGCCGCGGCAACTATAAAGAAGGCGGCGGCGGAGAAATCGCGTGGAATCGTCCACGCTCGAGCCGATATGGTGGTGCCCTCCTCCATGATGATGTGCCGATCGTCGCCGAACTTCATCGTGGTCAGTCCGAGCATCCGCTCGGTGTGGTCCCGCGAGGGCGCCTCCTCGATCACCGTCGTAGATCCCTCCGCAAACAAGCCCGCCAGAAGCACGCACGACTTGACTTGCGCGGACGGCACCGGGAGGCGGTACGAAATTCCATGCAGCCTCCGCCCGCCTTCGATGCGTATCGGCGCATGGCCGTCCGTCAGATGAATGCCCGCACCCATCTCGCGCAGCGGACGAGCGATTCGCTCCATCGGACGTCCATTCAACGATGTATCTCCTTGAATGCTGCTCTCGAAGCGCTGGCCGGCGAGAATGCCGGAAAGTAGGCGCATCGTCGTACCCGAATTGCCGGCATCCAACGGCGCCTCGGCGGCCTGCAGCCCCCGCACACCGCGGCCGTGTACGCGCAGGCCGTCGTCGTCCTCGTCGATGACCACGCCCAACTGTCGAAGGCACGCCAGCGTCGACTGCGGATCGGCCGACGAGGGAAAGTTCACGATGTGCGACGTACCATCCCCAAGCGCCGCAAACAAGGCCGAGCGGTGAGCGATGGATTTGTCCGGCGGCACGTCCGGCGCGCCCTCGATCCGCTTCGCCGGCCATACGACCGCCCGGTCCCGCTCCGTATCAACTTCAATCATAGACGTGTCCTACCAGGCTGTTCTCGCATTCGACACCACCGCCGGAAACGCGTCGGCGACGTCTCGAAGCATCTCCTGCCTCTCTTCCCATGGCAGGAAAGCGTGTAAAAAGCCGTTCATCGCCACCTTTCTCAGGTCCTCTTCGGCGATGTCGGCCTCCGTGTGCACGAGGTACAACTCGTCCGTCACCGTCGTTCGACTGAACAGGCGGTTGTCCGTGTTGATCGTGACCGGCGCGCCCTGCGCGACGTAGATCTTCAGCGGGTGCGCCGCAATACCCTCGACGACGTGCGTCTGTACGTTACTCGTGGGACAGATCTCGAGCGGAACCTGATGGTCGATGACGTACCGCATGAGCCGGTCATCCTGGTGAAGAGAGGTCCCGTGTCCAACGCGGTGGGCGCCGCAGACGAAGAGGGCCTGGTGGATGGAATCGGGACCCCACGACTCGCCGGCATGAACGGTCAGGTTCAGCAGATGATTGCGCGCATAATAAAAGGCGTGGAGATGATGTTTGGGTGGATTGCCCGCCTCACCGCCGGCGAGATCGAATCCGACGACGCCGCGGTCCTGGTAGGCGACAGCCAGCTCCGCGAGCCGGAGCGATTCGCTCTCGAACCGATCGCGCAGACCGCAGATGATGATGCCCGTGCGGATGTCAAAATCGCCTTCCGCCCGGCGGAGGCCTTCGAGCACCGCATCGTTCACCTCTTCGATCGTCAGCCCTTCTTCGGTGTGCAGGATCGGAGAGTATCGGACTTCCAGATAGCGCACGTTTTCGCGAGCGTTGTCCTCTGCGAGCTCGTACGCGATCCGCGAGAGCGCCGCACGCGACTGCATCAGAGGAATCGTGAAGCGGAACCAGGCCAGATAGGACTCGAGCGTCTCCGAGGCATCGACCTCTTGGAGGATCTCGTACAGACCCTCCTGGGAGTCCGAAGGCAGCAGCGAGACCTTCCCCTGCCGCCGGGCGAGGTCGAGCATCGTCTCGATACGCAAAGAGCCGTCGAGATGGCAGTGAAGTTCGGCCTTCGGCCAGGCAAGGATGTCGTCGCGTGAGAGTGCGTGCATACAGAGATTCCGCTTGGAAGATTTGATCGCTTACCGACGGACCGGAACGGCTGTTTCGACAAGCCTTACGTGAAGGCACGTTTATCCGGTGCGGCGGCCTTGCGCGCCGCGCCGCGCGGAACCGCACATGGGGCGTAACGTTTTCGCTCTACAGTTCTTGACATGATATTTGACTCTCGCCGGACCAGTCCTCCGGCATCTTCAAAATTATCACATAGGTGGTCAATCATGGGTGGTCTTGGAACGTGGGAAATTCTGCTCATTTTCCTCGTCGTCCTCCTCGTCTTCGGCGCAAAACGAATTCCCGAGATCGCACGCGGCCTCGGAAAGGGGATCCGCGAGTTTAAGGATGCTACGACGGAGATCAAGAACGAGCTCAACGTCGAAGAATCAGGTAAGCGCATCAATCACCCACGTCCGCCTCAGCAAGGTACGACGGCGCCGCGGACGGATTCGTCTAAGGATTCCGCACCGCAGCCGGCTCCGAGCCAGGCGCCGCCGCCGGCCGAGTCGCCGGAACCCGCCGAGCATTCCGGATCGGGCGAAAAGCGGCGCGAAGCCTAAGGGCTTCGAGCCGGTAGCACGTCAACGGCAACGAGCAACCGCATTGATGACTTTCGCGGACGCCCGCCAGGCATTGGCCGATGAAGAGACCAGCTGCGAAGCACTGGTCTCTTCTTTTTTGGAGCGTATACACGCTGTGAACGAGCGCCTCAACTGCTTCATCGATGTGGATGAAGAGGGCGCCCTCAGCCACGCCCGCTATCTCGACAGCCGCCTCGAACAAGGGACGGCGGGGCCGCTGACCGGAATGGTCGTCGCGGTAAAGGACGTCATCTGCATCAAGGGCCGCACCGTCACGTGCGCCTCTCGCATGCTCGAGGATTTTGAGTCGATCTATGACGCCACCGTCATCGAGCGCCTGCGCGATGCCGGCGCCGTGTTCATCGGCAAGACGAACTGCGATCAGTTCGGGATGGGATCATCGAATGAGAACTCCTTTTTCGGGCCGGCTCGAAATCCGGCGAATACGGATTACGTTCCGGGCGGATCCTCCGGCGCGTCGGCAGCTGCCGTGGCCGCCGGACTGTGCCACACCGCTCTCGGCACCGACACCGGCGGCTCCATCCGACAGCCGGCCGCCTTCTGCGGCGTCGTCGGCCTGAAGCCCACCTACGGACGCGTAAGCCGCTACGGGCTGGTCGCCTTTGCCTCTTCCTTCGATACGATCGGACCGTTCGGAAGCACCGTGGAGGACGTCGCGCTGATGCTAAACGCTGTGGCCGGACGCGACCGATGGGACTCGACGAGCGCGCCTGTCAAGGTGCCCGATTACACGGAGACACTCACAGGAAGCGTGCAGGGCCTCCGGATCGGCCTGCCGAAGGAATACGTTGCGGACGGCCTCGATGAGGGCATCCGCTCAATGATCGATGACCGCGTCCGAGCCCTCGAGCAAGCCGGCGCCGAGATCAAGGAAGTTTCGCTGCCGCATACCGAGTACGGTATTGCCACGTACTACGTGCTGGCGACGGCCGAGGCATCGAGCAATCTGTCGCGCTACGACGGCATCCGATACGGCCACCGGGCTGATATGGCTGCTGCGCGGGACTTTGCAGAAAGCAGCGAGCACGCCACCTCCGAACTGGAAGCACTCTACACACAATCCCGCACGGAAGGATTCGGTGAGGAGGTTAAGCGCCGCATCATGCTCGGCACGTACGTGCTCTCTTCCGGATACTATGAGGCCTACTATGCGAAAGGCCAGCGCGTGCGCACGCTCATCCGAAGCGACTTCGACGCCGTCTTCGAGGACGTCGATCTGCTCGCCACGCCCGCGACGCCGGCACCCCCCTTCAAGATCGGCACAAAGATTGACGATCCTCTCGAGATGTACCTGGGTGATGTCTACACCGTTAATGCGAATCTTGCCGGTATCCCCGGGCTCGTCGTTCCGATTGGAACCCATCCCAGGAAACCTCATCTCCCGGTAGGCATGCAGCTGCTCGGCCGACACTTCGATGAAGCCCTTCTTCTGCAGGTGGGTGACGTCGTGCAGCGACAGGCCGGGGCGATCTAAATCGCCCTTTCTTGATCGACCATACGTTTGTATCATACGCCCGCTCGAGCGGGCCGGGCCGCTTACGTTTTCCGATCCTCAAAATCAAAATCTCGATATCCGGCTGGGGAACGCCCGGATTTCGCGCTCAACCGACAAATCTTGTAGATGCAATCGCGTCGTAATCTACTTTTCGCCGTTTTTTGCTGTGCATGCCTCATCTCGACCAGTGATCCGGTCTCAGCACAACATGCCGCGCTTCGGGGATTTGTCACGGCGGAGTCCGACGGTCAGCCCCTGCCCGGCGTAAACGTCGTCTTGAGTGCGCCGGATCAGGACCCGATAGGATCCGCGACCGACAGCGATGGATTTTACTCGTTCTCGCGACTTGCTCCGGGTTCGTACGTGCTACGGGCCACCTTCATCGGCTTCGAGGCTTACGTGGACACCGTGTCGCTCGACGAGGGCATCACGAACATGAACTTCGCCCTCGTAGATCGCCGGTCAGAGCTCGACGAGATCGTCGTAGAGACCGAGCAGGAGACCGAGGGCGTCGCGGGAATCACCGCAGGACTGCAGACGGTGCGATCCGCCGACATCGAAATGGTGCCGATGCCGGACGTCTCCGCCGACCTGGCGAACTATCTCACGGCCATGCCGGGCGTCGTCTCCCAGGGAGATCGGGGCGGTCAGTTCTTCATCCGTGGGGGCGAGCCGACGCAAAACCTCGTTTTGCTGGATGGGATTCCCATTTACCAACCGTTCCACTTCGTCGGCTTCTTTTCGGCCTTTCCTGCCGAGATCGTCAACACGGCGGACGTCTACGCGGGCGGCTTCGGCGGACGGTTTGGCGGCCGACTTTCCTCGGTGATCGACATTTCTGCGCGCACGGGTAACAAGCAGCAGTTCTCCGGCGCCGCTTCGATGGCACCTTTTGTCGCAGCCGCCCGGATCGAGGGTCCGATCGTTCCGAATCGAGTATCCATTCTCGGATCCGTCCGGCAGTCCATGATCGAAGAGGGCGCCGCCCGGCTCGTCGACGCCCCGCTGCCGTTCTCGTTTGCCGATCGCTTCGGAAAACTTCACGCGAATCTAGGCCCGGGTGCGCGGCTCTCCGCCACCGTCCTGCACACGACCGATACGGGGCGTCTCGGACCGAATCCGCTGGAGTCCGACGTCGAGAACCGGGACGACGAAGTACGCATGGAAAATCTCGCGTACGGCGCGCGGTTCATTTTCCTGCCTCCGGACATCAACCTGTTCGCGGAAGTTTTGCTCTCGCGCTCGCAGGTCGAAAGCGCGATCGGCGATCCCATCGATCCGTCCCGCTCGTCGGTGACGCGGCGAACAGGACTTGATGCGAACGTGACCCAGTACTTCGGCAGTCTCGACATGAACTGGGGTCTGGCGATTCACACGCTCGAATTGGAAACTGATCTGGACGGGCTCTTCCAGAACCTTGAAGAGCGGACGGAATACGTGACCGAGGCGAGTGCGTACGTTGCGCCCGCCTACGAGTGGCCGAACGGGCTGCGCGTCGAGCCCGCCATACGCCTCCAATCCTTTCCAAGCAAAGGGCGTTCGTACATTGAGCCGAGACTGCGCGTCGTCTGGAACGCCGGGCATCACCGTCTGAGTGCCGCCGGCGGGATTTATCATCAGGAGATCGTCGGGCTCAACGACCGGCGCGACGTCGGCGACGTTTTCACGGCCTGGACCTCGTCTCCCCGGGGCTTTGTGCCGCTCGCAAGACATGCCATCGTTGGATGGCGCGTAAGTCCCGTTCGCTGGCTCGACGTTTCCGTCGAGGGCTTCTACAAGCAGCTGGAAGACCTGGTCGTCCCGGAATGGACGGCCTTTCCACGTTTCACCACGCGCCTCCATTCTGCTCGCGGTGATGCACGGGGGATAGATGCCCGTCTCGAAGTCGCCGGCGGGCCGCTCTACGCGGCCGCGAGCTACGGGCTGTCCGATGTCAGGTACTACGCCGAAATTCCCGCTCTGCAGTTCCTCTTCGACGAGCAGGAGACGCAGTACAGCCCGCCGCACGACCGCACGCACCAGATCAGTGTGATGGGCAGCCTCGATCTATGGGGCTTCGATCTGAGCGCACGTTGGCAATTCGGAAGCGGGCTTCCGTTCAACCAGTCGATGGGGTTCGATCGGTTCGTTCTGCTCGACTCGCTCGTCAACGTGCGCGAGGACCCCGGCGAGGAGCGCGTGCTCTATCGTCGTCCGTACACCGGGCGGCTTCCGGCCTATCATCGGCTCGACCTTTCGCTCGACCGCGACATTCCGCTTTCCCGAGGCGCGAGCCTGACCGTGCAGGTCGGAGCGATCAACTCCTACGATCGACTGAACTTCTTCTATCTCGACCTCTTCACCCTTCGTCGCGTCGATCAGCTTCCGCTCATCCCTGTCTTCGGACTTAGGCTGCAGTACAACTAGACCTATGAAGACCTTCGATCTTTCTCTCCGACGGGGCGGTTGGCTCATCCTGGCCCTGATTTCGGGCTTCGCCGTCGGCTGCGACAACACGGTCGATCCGTTCATAGAGAGTGATCGCTACTTCACGATTTTCGGATATCTCGACACGGCTACCGACACGCAGTACGTCCGCGTCGTCCCCTTCCGAACGGAAATTGGTGGCACGGCCGGCGACACCCTCGACGTGCGGGTCACCGCCACCGACCTTGAAAACGACGTCGTGTACGAGTGGCGAGACTCTGTAATCACGTACAGTGACGGCTCCGTCGGACACGTCTTCTATGCGCCCTTCCGACCGATACCACAGCACACCTATCGTTTCAGCGTGGAAAAGCCTGACGGCTCCGCCTCATGGGCGGAAACCGTCGTCCCGCCGGCTGAGGAAGTGGAAGTGACGCCCCCGGCTGCATTCGCCGATCCGCCGCTCACCCAGACGGTAACCTGGCGAGACATCGAGGTCGAGCCGTTCCGCGTCGAGGTCTGGTACCGGTTCTCTGAGTACCCGCCGAACGAGCCCTTTACGGACCTCGTGGTTACCTATGACGAGATCGGTGGTCAGGTGAACGAAACCGACTGGCGTGTTCAGGTGAAGCTGACGGAGGATCTTGAAGAGATCAAACCGATGCTTCGCCCGGGCTCTCCACTGATGGGCGTCGGTATGCGGCTCACGATGTCCGATGACGCCTGGCGGCCACCGGGCGGCGTATTCAATCGCGAGGTGCTGGTTCAGCCCGGCACGTTCTCGAACGTCGAGCACGGATTCGGGTATTTCGGATCCGTGAATCAGTACACCGTCGAGTGGGTCCTCGACCCGGCGACGGTCGAGAAATTGGGCGTCGCTAGTCCGGGTAAGCACTAAAAATCACGCGCGCCGAAAAGTCGATGAGCCTGCGCTTGTGAACGGCGCGTGCGGGTACGTCTCAGCAGTTCCCCGCGAAGCCTTCCTCGATCCACATCTTGGCGCATTCTGGATAGTCCCAGTTCATCAGGAAGCGAATGGAGAGGCCGGTCGTCAGCGCACCCGCAACCACCACATCGGCATCGCCGTCGCCGTTGTAGTCGCCGACCGCAAGCGCAGCGAACCGATTCCCCGTGTACTCCCACGTCGGTACGTACGCAGAGCCGTCGAAACTGTAGAGCCGGAAGGTCGGAGCGGCGAGCGCCTCTGGCGAGCCGACGATGAAAAGGTCGAGGTCTCCATCGCGATCGGCATCACCCCAGCGGGCTTCTCCCAGCCCCAGCCCCTGAACGTCGAGCTGCGAGTCGACGAGCGTTCCACCGTCGTTCCGGAAGATCTTGGTGACGCCCAAGAGAAAACGCGGATCCAGCGTCATGCCGGTCATCAGCAAGTCGAGATCGCCGTCGTTGTCGTAATCCCCCCAATCGATGGAGCCGTGCGCCAGGCCGGGCGCGTCGATTCCAACATCGACGAATTGGCCGCCATCATTGCGATATACCCGGGTGATGTACCGTCCGTCGCCGGTATCGCCTATCAGCGCGAGATCAGGGTCGCCGTCGCCGTCGACGTCCCCCCAAGCCAGATCACCTGATTTCACGCCGGGTAAGGCGACATCGACGGGCTCGAACGAGGATCCATCGTTTCGATAGAGCCTCGTCACCGCCTCGCGGGAGTCCAAGGCAGGAAGGCCGGCTACAACGAAATCCAGATCGCCGTCGCCATCGTAATCTGCCCAGTCCGCCGAACTCCGGTAAAGTCCAGGAAGCGACAGCTGCCGCGAGAATGGAGACCTGTAGCC
>CAZQAS010000034.1:8659-27349 GCA_964591285.1 uncultured Rhodothermales bacterium | reverse complement strand
AACCCAGCATTTTCGAACGATTCGTCTGATTCAGAGAGTACGGATATATGGCAGTAGCATCCGTCAGCACGGATACGATTCGTCAAATCGCGCGAGACGTCTTCGGCGACGGAGCCGAGGTCACCTGTGTGCGAGCGATTTCGGCGAGCAAGAGCCACGGCATCACCGAGACCCCGCCATCGACGCGCAACCTCCTTTACGTCGTCGACATCGACGGCCACCCGCAAGCCTACGTGTTCCGGTTTAGTCGGGTAGATGACGACGTTTACGAGAAGGAGGTGCGGAATTACGAAATCCTGGCCCGCGAGACGAACGTCCGGGTGCCGAGGATTTATCGTCTCGATACCTCCCGTTCGGTCGTTCCTACGGCGTACATGGTGATGGATTACCTGCCGGGCAAGCTGTGGAACTACGTGGCGCACCCGTCGAATCCGAAGACCGATCAATCCGACAAGGCAGCCGTCAGCCACGCCGTGGGTCAATATTATGCTCAGGTGCACGCGATCAAGCGTGAGGTCGAGGATCCGGGCGCGGAAGTGCAGACGATGCTCTACACGATCGATCGGCTCGAGCAGGCCGTCCAGCGAGGAAACGTGGACGCCTCTCCCGACCAGATCGACCGTTGCCGCCAGGCCGTCGTCGACGAGCCGGCGTTCCGTACGTCTGAACTTTCTCTGTGCCTCGCCGACACCGAAATTCACGTCTCGAAGCAGGACGGCGATTGGAAGCTTGCTTTTGTCTGCGATGCGGAGTGGATCGAGTACCGAAACCGGTTTGCTGATCTGACGCAAATGCTCGCCGGCCCGCTTCCCTGGTGGAAGCTCGACGTGCCTGGGCCGCACCTGAATCCGCAGGAAGTCGCCGAACGTCCTTTCTTCAGAGGATATGATCCCGGCCGATCGGTCGACTATGCGCAGCTGCTGCACCTTTCGGCATATTATCAGCTTGGCCTCTGGGCATATGTGGCTATGACCGCGCATGCACCGGATAAAAGGAGCTGGGTACGAGAGGCGAAGGGGCCGCTCATTCAGGAGCTGATCCGGATCGTCTCGAAGCAGACGAAATCGGCATCGAAGTATGCTCCGGCCAAATGACGCGGCGGCTCAGTCAAGTGGACGAGGTGATCGTCCAGTCTAAGTGGTCGAAGTGATCGTTCCGTTCTCCGGCGCGCGTGATCCCTTTTCGCCGCTCCGGGCGGCCGGCTGTCGCGTCGAGCGGCCGTTCGTGCGCGGCTCGGCGACCTCCTCGATGAATTCCTCCGTCATGGCGCGCGCCTCGTGGTCTCCAAACTGTTCGGGTGGCGACTTCATGAAGTAGGCGGACGGACCCGAGAGGGCCCCGCCGATTCCACGATCGAGCGCGAGCTTCGCGCAGCGTACGGCATCGATCACGACCCCGGCGGAATTCGGTGAGTCCCAGACTTCGAGCTTCATCTCGCACCGGATGGGGACGTCGCCGAAGGTGGTCCCCTCCACGTGGATGTAGCACCACTTCTGATCCTTGAGCCAGGGCACGAAGTCGCTCGGTCCCACGTGCACGTCATCGTCGGAGATCCGGTGGCCGAGCTGGCTGGTGACGGCATTCGTCTTCGAGATCTTTTTAGAATCGAGCCGCTCGCGTTCCAGCATGTTCTGGAAGTCCGTGTTGCCCCCGAAGTTGAGCTGGTAGGTCCGATCGAGCCGCACCCCGCGCTCTCGGAAGAGGCGTGCGAGCATTCTGTGCGTGATCGTCGCACCGAGCTGTGATTTGATGTCGTCGCCGATGATGGGCAGGCCGCGCTCTTCGAAGCGCCGCCGCCACTCCGGCTGCGAGGCGATGAAGACCGGGATGCAGTTGACGAAAGCGCAGCCGGCCTCGAGGGCCTGCTCGGCATACCAGCGCGTGGCTTCCTCCGATCCGACCGGCAAATACGATACGACCACGTCGGTTTTCGTTTCGCGCAGGACGCTCGCCACGTCGGCCTCGGGGCCGGGAGCTTCGACGACGCTTTCGCGGACGTATCGGCCGATGCCGTCGCACGTCTTTCCGCGCTGCACAGGCACGTCCAGTTCCGGCACGTCTGAGAAGCGGTACGTGTTGTTCGGCTCGGCAAACACCGCCTCCGAGATGTCCCGCCCCACTTTATTCCGATCCACGTCGAAGGCGGCGCTGAACTCGACGTCGCGGACGTGATACCCGCCGAGGTTGACGTGCATCAGCCCCGGCACATCCTCGTCTTCCGGCGCGTCGCGGTAAAACGAGACCCCCTGCACGAGCGCCGAAGCGCAGTTTCCGACGCCAATGATCGCTACGCGAACCGTTCCATTGCTTTGCTCCGTCTCCATCTGACTCCCTTCTCTTTCAATGGCATTCGATCGATCGCGGTGCAGGTCGCGCCTCATGCGGCGACGTTCTGATCTCGTTCCTTCGACGTCGCATCCACCGCGTCGGGGGACGCATATCGGCGCGTCATGCGTGCGCAAAACTCGGCATACTCCTCGATGACCTTCGGTGGGCTTGTGTGATGCGGCTCGATGCCGCAGTGTTCGGGCGTGAAACAGTACGTCACCGTGACGTTGAAGTCGGCGAGCGCCTCCATCTGCCGGTCGAACCAGGCCTCGGCGTTGGGCCGGCAGCTATCCGCCCAGCTAATGCCCGTGCGGAGGTGTGTGACGCCGACGCGCTTCATCCACGACACAGCCTCTTCGAGGCGGTGATCCTCAAAATGAAACCACTGGCAAATGCCCAGCTCCGGAGTGTACTTGGGGAAAAGCTCCATCGCCGGCTTGGGCTGGCCGTCCTCCCGCAGCAGTCCCATGTAGAAGTGCCGGTAGTACGATGAGCCCTCCGCCTCTTTGTGCCGCGTCGTGGCCGGCCATTTCTTCGGCAGGTCGTACAGGCTGTACCAGTGGATGCGCGGCGCGCGCCCGATCAATAACTCGGCCGTTCGCTCCAGTCCGAAGACCTGTACCTCCTCGGCGCCGAAGGTCGACACCCCGACCTCCGAGACCCACACGGGCAGATCGGTGACGGCCTGAATCTCCTCAAGCTTGAGCGGCCACTCGTCGATCTTCCATAGATTCCAGTCGAATGGAAAGCCGTGCACGGCCACCGCATCGAGGTGGTCGAGCACATTGTGCCGCGACATCGTCTCCATGAAGCCCGGATCGATCGGGGACATACCTCCCAATACGCGATCCAAGCCGGAGTTTTCCGCGGCAACCGCCTTGGATGCTTCGATCACCATGTCGGAATAGGTCTTCCATTCGGGATCCAGCTCGAACCACCAGTGCGATTTATTGTTGGGTTCGTTCCAGAACATCACGGCTTCTACCATGGGCGACGTCGCGTTTGTGGGGTGTTTGCGTTAGTGTACTTCAGCGGGTGTGGCTCGGCGGGCCAGGTCGGGTGCGGTCTCCCTCGAGAACGTATCCTCCAGTATTTGCTCCAGCTCCTCGGCGCGGCAGTCGGCCGTATGCTCCTCGAGCGTCCGCTCGCGCGCCCGGCGGCCTATCGCCGCAAGCTCCTCCCCGGAGCGTCCCAGGGCCGCGACGGCCTCGTCGGTCGTGGAAGCCACCAGGATCTCCTCACCCGGCTGGAAGAATTCATCCAGCCCCTCCCAGCCGTCGCTCAGGACGGGCGTTCCGCAGGCGGCCGCCTCAAAAATGCGTCCCGGAGGACAGTAGCCCATCTCGGTCATGGCCCGCCGCGTAACGTTGAGCGTCAGGCGCGACGACGAGTAGAAACTCGGATGCTGCGGCGGATCCACGTGGCGCACGAAGTAGATGTTCATCGCCCACGGAAACGACTCCGGATACTGGGCTCCGCCGATCAAAAATTTCTTGTTCGGCAGGTGCCGGGCCGGCTCCGTCAGGAGTGCTTCGAGCGTCGGCTGCCGATCCTCGGCGTACGTGCCGAGGTACGACAGGTCACAGGTAAAGGTCGGATCGGGATGCGTTGGTCTGTGCACGGATGGATCGACGCTGTTGTAGAGCGTGCGGACGTTCCCCGCACCCAGGTCGTCGCGGAGCCGGTCGACGGCTTCTCCGCCGCTGTAGCTAAGTACGAGGTCGAAATCGCGCAGCCCTTTCGGCCCGATGTATGCAAGCTGCTCGCCCGCCGCGTGCCGCTCCAGTGTGACCGGCGTGTCGAGATCGTAGTAGACCGCAAGCTGCGCGCTGGAGTCCACGATGAGCTCGGTCGCACGTACGCCGTCCGGACAGAACGACGTGACGAGCCCCACCTCGGCCTCCTCGAGATCACCGCGCGCCCGGCGCCGCACCTCACTCCAATTCTCGTACAGGCAGAGCTCGCCGCCTCCGGGCATCTCACGCAGGTCCCTGTTCTCGGCGTAGTACGGCACGTCGCGCTCGTAGAAGACCACGTCGTGGCCGCGCCGGGCGAGCGCTCCGCAGAGGCCTCGCCAGAGCGTAGCGTGACCATTGCCCCAGGATGAGCTGATCGTAAGGCCGAAGATCACAAGCTTCATGGAGTCATCGTCGCTTCTTCGTTAGTGGATTGCGACGCGACGAGGGACGGCGTTTGTATCATACCAATTAGCAGATCCGGGAGTAGACAAATGGCTGCTTGAATGAACAATCGTTACGCGTGTAATCGGACCGTAACTACAACTTCTACCTACCTGCAGAGACGCCGGCACCGCTATACCGCTGCCGGGGAATGGACGCCCCTCAGCAGCTCGTCCAGCTCGGTTGCGCGGTGCGTGTACGTGTGCTCGGAGAGCATCCTTGCTCGCGCCGCCTCGCCGATGGCACGCGCCCGCTCAGCGTCCAGTCCCTCCAGGATCTCGATCACCTCGTCTCCACTTTCGGCCACGAGGCACTCCTCACCGGGCTCGAGAAACAGATCGATGCCTTCCCACGCATCCGTGATCAGGCATGCCCCGGCGCCGGCGGCCTCGAAGACCCGCGTTGGCGGCGAGTAGCCGAAGCGCACCATGCTGTCGCGCGTGATGTTGAGCACCGAGAGCGGCGTACAGTTGAAGGCGTTGTGATCGCGGGTGTAGACGTGCCCGAGGTAGGTCACATTGTCCTGCTCGAGCACGTTCTGATCCCATCCGCTGCCGCCGATTAGAAAGCGCTTGTCCTTCAGCTGCCGGACCGGATGGAAGAAGAACTCCCACACGCGACTCTCACGATCGGGCATTCGGTTACCGAGAAACCCGAGATCGCCTTCGAAGCGCGGATCCGGCTCGACCGGAAAGTGCGTCGTTGGGTCGAGTGCATTGTAGATCGGCACGCATCTTCGAGCGCCGAAGCTTTCATAGGCCGCCACGACGGGCTCGCCGCCTCCATAGGTGAGCACCATGCTGTACTCCGGCACGAGAGCACGGAACGGATCGTCGGGATCGTCCCGCATTCGCTCAAGCGTCGCCGGGGCATCGACGTCCCAGAAGGCGACGAGGCGCTGCGGGGACTTGAGATCGAGGACGGCCTTCTCAAGCAACGCATCGTGCACGCCGACGCCACTGGCTTTCACTACCAGATCCGCATCGCGGGCGCGCGACACCGTTTCGATGACGCTCTCCTCATCCTCCGCTTCGTAGACGACGACCCGGGCGTAGTCCGGATCGGGGATGTCGCGGTGCGCCTGTCGATCGAAGGCATCCGGTTCGTAGAAGGTGATCCGGTAGCCGATCTCGTGGAGGGCTCGGATGATGCCGCGATAGTACGTGGCGGCGCCGTTCCAATAGGCCGATACCAGACTGGACCCAAAAAAAGCGATATTCATGACGTTCTGTTCTGTCCACCAAAAAACGAGGGCGATCCCGTCGCCGAACGCAGCTGGGCGGGAATGAAGGTCTGCGCCGCCGTACCGGACGTGCGATCCGGCTCGCAGACGTACACGTCGTGCGACGGTCGGGCGGCAATGTGCATGCCCGCGGAGCGCAGCATCGCTTCGACGCCGGCGTGATTCGGAACCCACCAGTTCGTCGGATCGCCGGCAAAGCTGCCCTCGACGAAGGCCATTCTGGGCCATCCGGCATCCAGGAATGCCTCGCGATCCTCGAAATCGTGATCGACGAGACCGTCTACATCCCCATCACCGGGCATCGTGAGCGACTGAAAGACCATGCAGCGGTCGACCCTTTCCGACAGCACGTCGAGCGCAAGTAGCGGATAGCGGAGGTGATAGAAAACACCCAAAAACAGTACGAGATCGAACCGCCGGCTCGACCGGACCAGGTCGTAGACCTGCATGCGCGCGAACTCGACCGATCCGTCCAACTCGAAACGCCCGGCCGCCCATCGCGCCTGATCCAGGTACCGCTGCTCGACGTCGATCGCCAGCACGTCAGCGCCTTTCCGAGCCAGCTCAAACGAGTAGAAACCGGCATTGCAGCCGACGTCCAACGCCGTCCACCCGCTGAGATCCTCCGGCAGGACGCTGTCCACTTCCACCCACTTGCACGCCGGGAAATCTCCCAGCCGGTGGTCGGGAGCCGTCTGCGTACCATCCGGAAGGTGCAGGTTGTGAAACCACGGACCTAGCTCGGCGACCTTCCTCTCGGTCGACGACCGGACGGATGAAAACTGCGTCTCCAGTGTATCGGCCATGCGTCGTTACTCGGTGACGAAATCCTGCTCGTTCTTCGTGACTTCCTCCAGGTGGGCTTCGAGCTCTCGTGCCCTGTGAGCCGCCGTATGCGCAGAGAGCACCTTCTGCCGCGCCCGACGTCCGACGGCTCGGCGGTCGTCCTCCGGCATCTCACAGACGTACGCGATCGTGTCATCCGCGCCGTTGGTAATCAGGATCTCCTGACCCGGCTCGAAGATCGTCTCGAGGCCTTCCCAGTAATCGCTGATGATCGGAGTCCCGCACGCCGCCGCCTCGAAGAGGCGCACGCTGGGTGCGAAGCCCACCCGCAACATCTCCGTACGGGTGACATTGAGCGTAAAGCGCTGCGCATTGTAGAACCGCCGGTGTTTCGCCGGAGGAAGATGCTGCACGCGCTCGACGTTTGGCGGCCAGGCCACTTCGTCGGGATAGCCGGGTCCGGCCACGATGAAGCGGCCGTCCGCCCACCGGCGCGCCGAGTCGACGAGCCGCCTCTCGAGGCCCGGCTGCCGATCGTCGCTGTAGGTCCCCATGTAGCCGAGATCGTATTCCACCGCGCCGCCGTCCGGATAGTATTCATCGGCGTCCACCGAACAGTACAGCGGGCGCGCCGCGGGCACGCCGAATTCGTGCTCCAGCCGATTCAAGGTGTTGCCGCCGGTAAACGACAGGTACAGTTGGAAGCGGGGGATAAGGTCGGGATGCAGGTATTCGAAGTCCCCGCGATCGATTTTAGAGAGCGTGACCGGCGTGTCGATGTCGTAAAAGGCGACGGATCCCTCGGCCGAATCGAGGACCCATCGAGCTACCTCGACGCCGTCCGGCACGAAGGATCCGACGATCACGAAGTCGGCTTGTCGGATTGCATCTCCGTATCGCGCGCGCAGCTCATCGACGTCTTTGTAGAGGGCGAGTCGGCAGTACGGTGGGTCCGGCAGATCCCGGTGCGCGTCGTACCAGGGAACGTCCCTCTCATAGAAGGCGACGTCGTGTCCGCGGCGCCGAAGCTCCCGGATCAGCGAGCGGTAGGTCGTCGCGTGGCCGTTGCCCCACGAGGAGCTGATCGAAAGCCCCAGCACGGCGATTTTGTACGGCCGTGGTGCGCGGGCCGGCGGTTCTGAACCGTTCACGCTCGATCGCGCCGGATGCATGGTGGGTATGTCGTGCTCTTGCATCACGCCGCTGCAGCTTCTGATTGGCGGATTCCGAGCTCTGCGCATATCGCCATCAGCTCATCCACGCGATGCGCACAGGTGTGCCGCTTCAGCACGGCGGCGCGGCCACGGGAGCCGAGCGCGCGCGCGGCGGCAGGATCGCTCAGCAAATGCCGAATGTGCTGCTCCATTTCGCGCCCGTCGCGGGCGACGAGAAAATCGCTTCCGGGCTCGAAGAGGCCCTCGATGTCGTCCCACGGGGCGCTGATGAGCGGTATGCCGCAGGCCATCGCCTCGAACGGACGGATCGTGGGGATACCCTTCAGCGCGCGGGCATACGGACGCCGTGGGATGTGAACCGTCAGCCGAAAGCGAGAAAAGACGGTCGGCACCTTATAATTAGGGAGCCATCCGTGATAGCGGACCCCCGCATCGCGGAGCATCGCCTGCGCCGAGGTCGGGTACCGCACACCGTAGGCGGCGGCGCGGATCTTCAGTCGGCGCGTCGGCTCGATGAGAAATTCTTCCAGCTCCGCCGTGCGTTCTTCATCGCCCCAGTTGCCGATCCAGACTACGTCCCCTTCGCTGAGCGGCGCCTCCAGCTGCCGGAACACCCGCGTGTCGGCCGCCTCGTGCCAGACCCAGGCGCGGCGGCTCCATCCGCGATCGAGATAGATGTCTCGAATGATCCGACCGAAGGCCAGCACCCCGTCGTAGTGACGAAGCTCATACTCCTCCATCTCCTTCGGCGCCGTGACGCTGCGATGGTGCGTATCGTGGAAGAGCAGCCCGAATCGGTGTCCACTGCGGACGCGGTGCTCGCCGATGCGGCGAACCAGGTCCGCGTCGTTCCATTCGTGTACGATCACCAGGTCGGCGTCGCTGAGAGCGGCATCGAGATCCACATCCGCCGGATCGTACTCGGTGCTGCGCAGCCGCGGATAGGTCCGGTGGAAGGCGTCGATGGGAGCCCGGCCGTACTGTGCGATAAGATTCGTCTTGCTCCACCCGCCGTGCGGCTCGAAAACGTGGACGTCGTGACCGCGCAGCACCAGTTCGGTGGCGACACCTCGGAGGAAGTGCGCGTTGCCGTGGTTCCAATCCGATTTCAAAGAGTGATAGAAGAGAACGATCTTCACTGGGTGATCCTCGCTGCTGATTCAAGAGGGTTCGCCGATCGCCGTGAACGGAGGCGCGATCGCTGCGGCATCCGCCGCGGTGCGCGACACATGCCGGCGTACAGATCCAGGTACGCATCCACCATGTTCTCGACGGAGTAGGTGCGTGCCCGCCTCGCGGCACGGCGCGCCAGCTTCTCAAGTCGTGCCGGTTCGCGTGCGAGTGCATTGATCGCCTGCGCGAGCGCGTTCGGATCGTTTGGCGGAACGAAGAGTGCTGCATCCTGCCATACCTCGCGCAGCGACGGAATGTCGCCCAGCACGAGTGCACAGCCTGCATGTGCGGCCTCGAGGGCCGTAAGCCCGAAAGGCTCGTAGCGGGCCGGAAGGGCGTAAATCGATGCACGCCCCATCCATCTTCCCAGCTCAGCCGGCGGAAGGGTTCCGAGCAGCCGGAGGGCACCGAAGCGCACGTCACCACCGTCCGGATTCTCGACGGCGCCGGCCGCGAAGACCGGCCAGTCGATCTGTGCCGCCGCCGCATCGAGGCTGCCCATGTTCTTGGCCTCGTCCCACAGCCGCCCGGCCGTGAGGACGAACGGCTCCGGTCGGCGCGGAATGAGCGAGTCGGTCCGGCGTGCGTTGTAGACCACCGAGGATGAGGCGAACGGTCCGTAGAAGCGCTTCAGCTCCGCAAGCATGGCCCCGGTTGGTGCGGCTACCGCATCGGCGCCGCGCAGCCCGCGCCGCACGACCGCTCGATACGAGCGCCACTCCTCCGGCGGCTCGTCGCCGCGCACCGCGGAAAACCAGGAGCACACGCACGAGTGTCCGACGACCAGCACGGGAGCGCTCCACTCGAGCGCACCGTGCGCATAATTGTTCAGGTGGATGACGTCGGGCCGGAAACGGGATTCCAGCTCCAGCAGCCAGTCTCCGGCTGAGCGGACGTCGTCCCACGGATCCTTCATCCACTCGAGCTTGTAGGGACGGCATTCGAGCACCAGCGTCTCGATCTCCGCCGCGTCCCGCCGCTTCGCCGGCGACGGCTCGCGTCCCATGCAGGCGAGCACCACCCGCACGCCGCGCCGCCCGACCCCGCGGGCGAGCTCCAGCGAATAGTTCCAGACGCCGCCCACGGCGTCCGTGCTCATCAAGATCTTCTCCGGGATCGTCCTATCGTGCATCTTCTCGGCCGTACATTCTGTCGATTGCGTGGGCCACGTGGAGGGCATCTTCGACCGCCGGATCGTATGAGGCATCCTGGGCCAGGCGCCGGGCCCAGTCCGTGATCGCTCGACCACCCCATTCATCGGGCGGCTCCACGAGCGTGTCGGTGCCGGCGCCCCGCCGAATCTCCGCCGTGAAGTCGTAGAACGACCCGTCCACATTCCGGAAACATGCCGATCCCGTCGTGCCGTGGAAAGCGGCCTCGATGACGGCGTCGCGACCGGCCGAGAAATCCCACGAACAGGCCAGGCGGACCGCCGCACCGCCGGTGAGCTCGAGTTGGGCGCTCGCGTAGTCTTCGACGTCGTGCGTCGGCAGGGTCAGCCGTTCGCCCTCACGGAAGAGGGCGCTCTTCACGTGGCGGACGCTAGCATCTCCGAGCGCCCAGAAGAGCAGATCGACGAGATGGATGCCGAGATCGATCAGGCACCCTCCGCCGGATAGCTCGCTGTTCAACGCCCAGGATTTGTCGGGGCCGTAGGCGTTGTGGAATACGAGGTCGGCGGCAAATACGTCGCCGATCGTTCCCTCCCGCACCGCGCGGCGGACGGCCTGCATCGCCTGCGTATGTCGATAACAGAAGTCGACGCCGAGGAGTCGATCGCCGCGTCGGGCGGCCTCGAGCACGGCGGCCGTTTCGGCGGCCGTGCGGCCGAGTGGCTTCTGACAGAAGACGTGCTTGCCCGCCTCGAGCGCCCGAATCGTCTGCTCCGCATGTAGGCCGCTGGGCGTCGCCAGCACGACGCCTTCCACGTCGGACTCGAGTATGCTCGCCAGATCGTCGGTCGCGGTGGCGTCCGGTGCCAGTTCGAGCGCCGAGCGCCGCGCGTCCTCGTTTGGGTCGGCGATGTGGGACACCGTCGCGCAGCCTTCCTCCAGCAGCGATCGGAGACGGTTCTGCCCGATCCAGCCGACACCCACGAAGCCGAGCCGGGGCTTAACCATCGTTGTCGAGAGCGTCTCCATCAGTCGTCGAATCGAATGAGTGCCTTGACGAAACCGTCGGGCCGCTCGGCGAGATAGTCGAGGCCCGTTCCAATCTCCTCGGCCGCCAATGTGTGCGTGAAGAGCGGAAAAGGATCGAGCACCTCGTCCTCTAGGGCACGTAGCGCATCGCGCATCCCCCGCGTGTAGGCGGCTGGATCACGCTCGTGCGCGTTGACGACGTCGATGCCTCGCCAATTCCAGAGCTGCATGTTTACTTGGCGGGCGCCGTCCTGATGATAGCCCGCCACCACCAGCCGGCCGCGCTCAGCGGTCAGCTCCCCGGCGAGGTCGAGCGGCCACTGCAGCCCGACCGCTTCGATCACCCGCTCGCAGAAATTGCCGTCGGTGAGCTTGCGCACGCGATCAATGATTCCAGCGTGATCATCCATCGGAATGACCTCATCGGCGCCGTTGTCGCGGGCCACCTGCAGCGAGTATGGGCGCTGCGAGATCGCGATCACACGCGCACCGGCTCCCGAGGCGAGCTGGGTGAGTAGCGCACCAAGGAAGCCGATGCCGATGATCGCAACCGTCTGCCCTTCGCCGATTTCCGCACGGCGGAAAATATTCATCGCGCAGCCGAGCGGTTCGCCTGGAAACGGCCGATCATCCAACCATTCCGGCAGGCGCACGAGATCGCTTCCGTCGGCCAGGTCGTACTCTGCGAAGGCGTGGTACGACAGCAGCGCGACGCGGTCGCCCGGCTTGACGGTGTCGACATCCCGGCCGACGTCATCCACGATCCCCCAGCCTTCGTGCCCCGGTGCGCCGGGCTCCGTCGGATACTCAAACCACTCGCGGCCCTCCCATGTCGGCAGGTTCGATCCGCAGATGCCGCAGCCCTCCAGCCGCACGCGCACCTCGCCCGGCCCCGGCTGCGGGAGCGGCACGTCCTCCAGGCGCACGGCGCCCGGCTCTTCTATCACGGCCGCCCGCATGGACGCGCGCCCGTTGCGAGTAGCGGAATTCTTTCGGACAGCCGCTGATTCCATATTCATCACGAGGTCGGCTCCGGTAGTTCCATCGAACTCTCTTCGAGCATCCAGTCGTAGAGCCGGCGCAGGCCCTCCGGAACGTCCACTTCCGGACTCCACCCGGTCGCGCGTTCGAGCTCGCGCGTGTCGGAGACGTAGTACCGCTGGTCGCTCGGCCGCCAGTCGGCGAACTCGACCTCCGGCAGTCCGCCGTGAATCTTCTTGATGAGATCGAGTACCTGTACGAGGCTGACTGCCCGCTCCGCTCCGCCGCCGACGTTGAAGACGCGTCCGCGGACGCTGTCGATCTCATTCATCGACATCAGCATCGCGCGGACGAGGTCATCGACGAACAGCACGTCCCGCACCTGACACCCGTCCCCATAGATCGTGATCGGCTCATCGCGCAGCGTGCGCAGCAGGAAATGCGCGACCCACCCCTGATCCTCGGTCCCGAACTGATGCGGCCCGTAGATGCAGCTCATTCGGAAGACGATGGTCGGCAGGTTGTACATCCGGCAGTAGTCGAGGACGTACTGATCGGCCGCACCTTTCGAGCATCCGTACGGGCTTTCGAAATCGAGTGGGCGCTCGGGACCGATCCCGTCCGGATACCGCCCATCCACCGTCGCGTAGGCCCTGCCGTTCTTCTCGAGCCGGAGGTCGTCGAGGTCGCCGTAGACCTTGTTCGTCGACGTGAACAGGAGCGGCGGGGGGCTGTCCAGCTTTCGCAGCGCCTCGAGGACGTTCAGCGTGCCGCGCGCGTTGACGTCGAAGTCGTCCCGAGGGCTCTCCACCGACGAGGTCACCGCCACCTGGGCGGCAAAGTGGAACACCTGGTCGGCTTTCAGAACGGCCTCGTAGACGGCCCATGGATTCCGGACGTCCTCGAGCTGCAGTTCGATCTGTTCACCGTAGTTCTCGCAAAGCCACTCGAGGTTCCTCTCCACGCCGGGCCGGGCCAGGCTGTCGAGGATGCGCACGCGGCGGCCGCTCTCCAGCAGTCGATGCGCGAGGTTCGTTCCGATGAAGCCCGCCCCTCCGGTGATGAGGGTGTATCCGCGTTTGAGCTCTCCATTCGTTCGGATGGCTACATCCCTGAATGGGCTCAATGAACCGGGCTCGTGCCCGTTGGTCGACGCGCCGTTCGTGCGTCCGCCGGACGGGCCATTCGTTCGTCCGCCGATCTGGCCATTCGTGCTTTTGCCAGACGGGCTGTTCGTGCTTCCACCGGCCTGGCCGTTCGTTTCGCGCCGCAGCTCGGCCCCATTCGTCTCTCCGAGGCGCGCGATACGCCGAACGGCCGGGATGCCCTCATCCGACCACAACCGGCCCAGCAGCTTCGGCCGCCCGTCGTGGCGAAAGAGCCCGAAATGGTAATGCCGCTCGTCGGCGTGGAAGCCATCCTGGTGCGGCACGCTCGGGTCCAGGTCGTGCGCCGAGTACCAATAGATGCGATCCGCGCGCACATCGAGCAGATCGACGAAGGCTTCGAGCTGTGCGAACTCGTCGTGCTTTGAGGTGGAGTATCCGGCTTCGGTGATCCAGACCTCCGGGCTGAGGCCGTGGCGCTCCAGCACCTCCCGCACGCTCGAAATCGGGGTGGACCAGTCTGCCCAGTCGAACTCCCACGTCCCGGGAAAACCATGCACGCCCACCGCGTCGATGTGCTCGAGCACGCCGTTGGCCGCGAGGATCTCGAGCCAGCCGGGATCCGTCGGGCACATCCCGCCGAGCACCGTCTTCTTGCCGCGCTCGCGGCTCCAGTTGGCGGCCGCCGCGACCATCTCGCAGAAGACGCCCCATCCCGGGTCCATCCTCCAGTCCCAGTCCTTCAAATTATTCGGTTCGTTCCACAGCTCTACCCACTCGAAGTGGTCACCGTGGCGGGTGATGATCGTGTCGATAAAATCGGCGTAGTCGCGCGGCCGCCTTGGCGGGGAGGACGTCTTCGGCTCGACGCCGAGCGACGGCGGCGTGTACGTGAAGCACGGCAGCACGTCGACCTCGCGTGCGAGGCGCGGCATCAGCCAATCGTACCACTCCTTCCCGGCCGCCGTGTGGTAGTCCGCCCACGAAAATCCCGTGCGAAGATGGTCTACGTTCAGCCGTCCGATGTCCGCGAGTACGCGTTCGACCCGGTCGTGCTCGCCCGGTCGCAGCCATTCGACCACACCGACGACGGGCGGCCGTCCCTCCTGTGATTGATCGATCATCCTCCCTCCTAGACCGTGAGTCCGCGTTCCGCGAGTTCTTCACTGGCGACGTCTACGTAGTCCTGCGCCACCTGGCCCTCGAGCCATTCGGCCAGCTCCTCGAGACCGTCATCCAGATCGATTTCCGGCTGGTAGCCCAGCACGTCGCGCGCCCGGCTGATGTCCGCGAAGCAGTGGCGGATGTCGCCCATCCGGTATTTGCCGGTGACCTCCGGCGTGATGTCGCTGCGGCCGAGCACGTGCGCGGCCTTCTCGGCGATCTCCCGTACGGTGTAGGAATGGCCGCTTCCGACATTGAATACCTGCCCGGCGGCCTCCGGGCTTTCGAGTGCGAGGCGGCACGCTCTCGCGATGTCGTAGACGCTGACGAAATCGCGCTTCTGCTTGCCGTCCTCAAAAATGAGTGGAGGCCGTCCGTTGAGCAGTCGCGAAGCGAAGATGGCCAGGACGCCGGTGTAGGGATTGGAGAGCGCCTGCCGCGGGCCGTAGACGTTGAAGAAGCGGAGCGCCACCGCATCCGTGTCATAGGCGCGCCCGAACATCAGGCAAAGACGCTCCTGGTCGTACTTAGTGAGCGCATAAACGGACGCCAGGGACGGCTCTTTCGTCTCGGGCGTCGGCTGCGGGCGCAGCGGATGGCCCTCCGCATCCCGCACCTCCCAGATACCCGCCCGGAGATCTTGCAGCGTGCGCTCGCGCGGCGTCACTGGAGTGCCGTTCTCTCCGCAGCACTGCCCCTCCCCGTAGATGCTCATGCTCGAGGCGACGAGCAGTCGCTCGACGGGATTCTCGTTCAGGGCCTCGAGGAGAACGGCCGTGCCGACGTTGTTGACACTCGTGTAGTGCTCGATCTCGTACATGCTCTGGCCAACGCCGACCGCGGCGGCCAGATGGATGACGGCATCGACCCCTTCGAGGGACGCCTTCACCATCTCCGCATCACGAACGTCCCCGACGACGAGCTCGACGTCGGGATCCAGATAGTCGGGCCTGCTCGCCAGACGCCCATGCACCTGAAGTGCCAGATTGTCGAGCGCGCGGACCCCGTATCCGTGGGCTAGCAGCTCGTCGGCGACGTGGGAGCCGATGAACCCGGCCCCGCCCGTAATCAACACCTTCTTCCTCACGACACACCTCCTCTCTCCGCAAACGGGCCTGACGACAGCGGCTACTGCTGATCCCCATGTGGATGAGGGGTGATGGTGCGGGTAAAGCAGCAGCCGCAGTGTGAGTACAAGGTACCGGACTACTTAGCTGCTGTGCCCGCCCAGATGTGAGCAGGTGGTAAAGGAGCTTACAAAAACGTGTAACGTGGTGTTTTCGGGCACAGACTGCGAGTCGTGCCGGGGCTCGTCGCCCGTCGTGCGTCGCCGGTGCTACACGAGCTCTTCGAGATGCCGGCGGCCGATGCGCAGCCCCTCCTTCACTTTCTCTTCGGAGCCTTCGTACTCCGGGTCTTCGTGTTCGATGGAGAGCGTTCCGTCGAAGCCGATCTCCTGCAACGTTTCGACGAACGCCTCCCAATCAACCTCTCCGCTGCCGGGCATGCGGTAGCGCCACCAACCCGCGCGCCATGGATTGTCGCCGAGCTGCTCGGCGAGCACGCCGTACCGATACTTGCCCTCCGGCAGAATCTCCGCATCCTTCGCATGGGCGTGGAAGATGCGATCCGCGTAGTCGCGCGCGGCGCGAAGGTAGTCGATACCCAGCCAGAGAAGATGGGATGGATCGTAGTTCAGGCCGAGATTCTCCGACGGCACCTCGTTGAAGAGCGCGTCCCAGAGCTCCGGCGAGTACGCGTAGTTGCCGGGCAGCCCGAACTTCGCCCAGTTCTCCATCGGGCAGTTCTCGATCATGAGCTTCACGCCGCGATCCTCCGCGTACGCGACCAGATCGCGAAAGAGCCGGCCGGCCTCCTTCATGACGAGCTCCGGCTTCACGGGACGACCGCCCACGAACGTGCCGACGAATTCGACGTCGAGAAGAGCGGCCGCATCGATCACCTTCCGGAGGTGATCGTGATACTCACGGCGCTTCTCTTTATTCGGATGGAGATTGTTTTCGTAGTAGGCCATCGCCGAGATGCCGATGCCACTCTCTTCCAGCACGTCGCGGGCCCACGCCGCATCGTCGCTCGTCAAATTCGCGACGTCGAGCTGTCCGGCCACCCGTTTTCGGCGGGTCTTGCGCGGCCACGCGGCCAGCTCGATGGCGTCGAACCCGTCATTGGCCGCCCATCGGACGAGATCCTCGAACGGCACCTGAGGAAGACACGCGGTCAAAAAAGCCAGCTGCATGGTGTATCCTGAATTACTGTAGAGTCGTCTTTTCTTTCGTGTCGGCGTCGTTCGCCGCTACGTCCGGTACCGCGCCGCGGCCGTCTTGATCTATCTTCTGGATGCTCTTCGCGGAGAGCGACTCGGCGCGTTCGAGCATAGCCGACAGCGCCGGCGGGTCGATCTCGTGCGAGGTCCGGTAGAGGACCAGCGCGGGCATAACGTCGAGCTCCCGATAAGCGTCCTCCTGTCGTTCGAAGACCGCGCTGGAGGGATGTTTCGTAAGCAGATGGGCGATGAGCCGCGTGAAGGTGCCGAATAGATAGGTTGACACCGGATGGACGTGGCGCCACTCGCGAGCACCTTCCAGCCCGTGAATGCCGGTGATGCTGTCGATGCCGTGGATCTGTGCGACCGGCAAGGCCGAAAGCATCTGCTCGTGCAGCCCCTCGCCGCCGAACAGGACGCCGGGGAAGCGGCGCTGTAGCCGCTCGACGTGGCTCCGCATCCCCGTCACGAAATTCGGCCCGCGGCTCACGTTGAAGGCGAGAAGCGTCTGGTCGAGGAAGACGGCATCCACACCGAACTGCTCCACGAGCTTTCCGATCACGCCCTCCATGTGATCCCCCCATTCCGTGTGGCCGGGATTGATGTACGCGAAGAACGGCTCGTGCAGCCAGTCGCCGTCGATGTCGTTGCCCCATCCCTGCCGCCGGCCGAAAGCGTCGACCACCTGCATCGGCTCAAAGCGCTCGTACTCGGGATGCGTGTAGGCCATCGCCAGGACATTCGTATGGACCATCACGCGGTAGCCGAGGCGGTGGGCTTCTTCGATCAGCTGCTTGAACCCCTCCTCTCCCCCGAGCTGCGCCGACGGCGTGTAGTCGGGCGCCTCCGAGTCGATGCCGCCGTTTGCAAATCCCGGCAAGTAGAGCAGCGTCTTCGCCGGCGCATGATGCTCGGCAAAGGCCCGGATCCGCTCTTCCATCTCCTCGAACGTATGCAGTGGATCCGGCCGCTCCTTGCTCGCGCCCCAAATCTCGAGGATAAAGTCGATGTCGTCGGCCCAGTCCGGATAATGCGGATGGTCCGCGAACGGCACGAGGTCGAAGGCCGACTCCAGCCACTGCCGATGGACGTCGACCGGCTCCTTCCAGCTCTCCGCAAATCCGTCTAGGTGCCATTCCGCCGAGATGTCTTTCGCATCGAGCGGCGCGTCGGCCTCGATGCCGAGCCCCAGATTAAAGGTGTCACGGCCGTCGTGGACCTTGCTGACGCGCAGGAGCTTGAAGATCGGATCGGTGTCCGTCGTCCGCAGCCAGACGCCGCCGCCCCCCTCCATCTCCCCGACACCGAACTGCGCATTCCACCAGAACGGGTATTTATAGGTCACCTGTGTGTCCGCCGGCATGTCGCCGCCGAGATACTGCCCGCCCAGCGCCGGGACGATGATGCGCGAAAGGTCGAGCCCCGTGATCCGCCACTCGAGCATCCACACGGGCTCCGATGCCTCAACGCGCGCCTGCCACGTAACACCGTTCGGCGAGGCCGCAATCGTGCAGTGCACGCGGATGCGGTCGGCCGTATCACTCACGACCATCCGCACACCTTCGTCGAGCCGCGTAACCTCCAGCACCTCGGTCGCAAAGACGGGATCCGACAGCTCGCGCGGAAAGCGGACGAGGAACGACTGCCGGCTGTCCTCGCAAACGACGCGATTCGTCGGCCCACGCACCATTCGCGCCACGCGGAGTGGATTCTCCTCCCGCAGCTCGAGTGTCAGCACGGCACTTGAAATCTCAATCATACTACCTCGTCTCGATATGTATCGGCTCGATGTCTTGCTTCGTGACGTCCTCTTGCGGAGTCCCGCGTCGGAAGATGACGAAGTACGTCGTCTCGTCGCTCTCAACCGGGTGGCACGCGCCGTGCCAGACGCCCTGTCCGATCACGACCGCCGTTCCGGGATCGGCCCGAAAGGCCTCGACGCGCCCGTCGTCGGTCATCACCGGCAGCACGAACGGCCCGTCGATCGGCACGAGAAGCTCCGGCGTGCGATCGTGGCGCTCCATCCAGTCGACGCGCCCGCTCCGGCCGTACACCGTGCAGAATCCGATTTCCGTCTCGCCGCGGATCTCGAAGTGCGCGACGTCGGACCAGAACTTGAACGTCTCGTC
>CAZQAS010000034.1:0-8559 GCA_964591285.1 uncultured Rhodothermales bacterium | reverse complement strand
ACCTCGAAGGAGATCGTCGTGGAAGGATTGAACGGATTCGGATAATTCTGCGCCAGCAGCGGCTCCGCGTGAACCTCGGGGGGCGGCTCGGACGAAACCGGTATCTCGAACATCTCACTCGAGATGGCGAACACGTCCGTCGTATACCCCGGAATCTCACGGTTGATGGTCCCCAGCTCCGCGCCGAGCCGGGTTTCGACGTCGCCCGTCATCAGATCCGTCACGTAGTACGATTCCGACGCCGCGATGCTCATTTGTGCCGTCGGCACGTGAAGCTCGGCGTCCATCGTCTCGTCTACCATATTTACGGCGCCGATGACGTGCACGCCGTCTCGCGATCGGCGGTAAGCGAAAACGCGGTTTTCGGAGATCTCCGGCGAGACCGGCACCTCATCGAAGGCGCTTCCGTAGAGGGCGGGAACGGAGCTTCGGAGCCACGTGAGATACTTATAGTGGTCCAACAAACCGTGTCGGTCAAGGGACGACACGGACCGTCCCTCTGCAAAGACGAACCGCGTCTGGTACGGATGGTCCTCCGCACCGATCTCCTGTCCATTGTAAATCATCGGAATGCCCGGCAGCGTGAAGAGCAGCGTGGCGGCCATCTTCGTCTGCTCGAGCGTGTGCCACGCAAAGAAGCGCTCCGTGTCGTTGTTCTCCATGAAGCGAAAGATCTTCGCATCCGGATGGTACCCTTGCCCCTTGTTCGTAAGCGCCCGGCGGAGCAGCGCAGCGCGGGATCCCTCGTTGGAGGCATTGAAGACCGTGTGGTTCGCAGTCTCAGAGTACGTGGTTTGCCACGTCCAGTGCGAAACCCAGCCGAGCTCCGCGTACCAGTCGTAGGCGGCGTCGAACCGCTCCTCGAAATTCATCGAGCGCGCGGCCGGAGCCTCGCCCAGCAGAAAGATCTCCGGCTTGATCCGCTTCAGGTCTAAGCGCCACTTCTGCATGGCCTCGGGCGTGCGCGCATTTACTCCCCACACGGCATCGATCCGGTATCCGTCGATATCGAAGTCCTCGATCCATTTCTGCCCCGCTTCGCGCATCCAGCGGTAGACTTCCGGGTTGTCCCAATCGATCATCACGAGGTTCTCCCAGAAGTAGTACAGAAACGGCTCGACGTCGGTGTGGTAGTGCTGCGAGTACGGCGCGTCGTCGGGCTCCGTCTCGTAGAAATCGTAGTACCGAGAGGCCTCTCCGCGCGCGAGCACGTCCTGTGCATACCGGTGCTCGATCGCCGTGTGACTTGGAACGAAATCGAAGAGCACACGCATTCCGAAGTCCTCTTTCGCCGTCCGTACGAGCTCGCGAAGATCCTCCTCCGAACCCAGGTCATCCCGCAGCTCCAAGTAGTTCACGATGCCGTATCCCTGACCGGCCGTCGATGGACCCTCCGGGCGCGCATCGAAAACCGGCTGGATCCACAGCGTGTTGATACCGAGCCGCGAAATTTCGTCGAGTCGAGCGGTCACGTCGCGCCATTTCCCATTCCGCTCGAAGATATACGGCGTCACCTCGTAGACGATCGCGCGGTCGATCCAGGCGGCGTGGTCATCTCGGATGTCGAACGCCCCGACACCGTTCTCACCGACCGTCACGTAGGTTCGCGCACGTCCCTCCGCCCCGGAGACGTCCGTCACTGCGAGATCGAAATAGTACTCTCCGGGCGGGGCGCTTTCGGGGATCGTGACGCTTGCCGTCGAATCAGACGTGGCCGATAGCGAGAGCGCGGTTGGATTCTCCGCATCGGCACTCCACACATACGAGGACGTCGGTCCGTTCGGACTTTCCAGCGTCTCCGGATACAGGGCCACGTCTCGTCCATTCACCTCCGCATAGGCGTACATCTCCGGCTCGAGCGTGTAGCCAATCGTCCAGAGCGACGAATCCGAGCACACCGGTTCCGCGCACGCCACGACGGTATTCTCTCCGGAGGACAGCATCACGTCGACCGCGAAGCGGCCCTCTTCGACCGCGAACGCGTACTCGTCGGCATTCACGCTCAGGGTGCCGTCCTGGACGTCGCCCGAAACCGAGCCCCGGATCGACTGCTCCGCCAGCCACGCCTCCGTCGTGTCGACATCCAGCTCAATCGTTTGCGCAGCGCCGGACACGGCCGACAGGGACGCGATCATCCACAAAACCAGAATGCTCCGCAGTGCCGTGTCGATCAAAACGTCACCCCGGCATACAGGATGATGTTCGCGTAGGGCGTCGCTTCACCGGTCCTGACGAACCACGTATTTCCGTCGCCGCACATCTGGTCCTTGAATCGCTTGTGGGGCACGCTTTCGAGAGGCACGTCCTCCAGTATCTTGCGAACGTCCGCCAGCAGTGCCCCGCTCCTGCTTTCCATCTCGTCGGCAACGACGACGCGCTCGACCTCCAGCTCCTCCAGGACGACGCGCAGCGTGTCCAGGAAGCGTGGGATGTTCGTCGCCAGCGCGAGATCCACCACGTCCTTTCCGTTGGGTATCGGCAAGCCGCTGTCGCAAATCACGAGACGATCGGTGTGTCCCATTGCCGCGACGATGCGCGAGAGCTCCGCATTCAGTATCCCGTTCTTCTTCATTGGTGCGTCACGTCTTGCCGATCAGCCAATAAACAAGCGCGACGACCCGCCGCGCTCCTACTACATTCATTCCTCTACTTTCTTGATCGCGGCGCCTCGACGCGCGGTCGCTCTCAGAACCCATATCTTTGCACGTCCTCATGCTTCCACGGCCTTGAGCTCGGCCAGAAAGGACCGGACCTCCTCGATCGCGGGCATAGACGTCTGCGCGCCCTTTTTCGTTACCGAAAACGCCGCCACACTGCCGGCCAGAACGATCGCCTCCTCGATAGCATCGCCGCGTGCGAGCCCGTAGGCCAGGGCGCCGGTGAACGCATCCCCGGCAGCCGTCGCGTCGACTGCCCGCACCTGATGCGCGGGAAAATGCCGGCTCGACGACGGCCCCACGAGCAGCGCGCCCTGCGAACCCATCGTGATAATGACCTGCCGCACGCCGCGCTCCAGCAACGCGCGCCCGGCGGCCTCGGCCGAGTCCACGTCCGTCACGGACAGGCCCGACAGCAGCGCCGCCTCCGATTCGTTCGGCGTCAACACGTCGATCTCAGCGAGCAGCTCCTCGGGCAGATCACGTGCCGGCGCCGGATTCAGGATCACCTGCGCCCCGGAGGCCTTACCCTGACGGGCCGCCTCTATGACCGTCTCCAGCGGGATCTCCAGCTGAAGCACCACGACGCTTGCACCGTCAAAAGCCTCCGCGTTCGCGCGGACGTCTTCCGGCGCGAGCCGCATGTTGCTGCCGCTCGCCACAATAATCTGGTTCTCGCCGCTTGAATCGACTGTGATGAGCGCCACACCGGTCGGCTGCTCCTCATCGATCACCACGTGCGACAGATCGATGCCCTTCTCCAGCAAACTCTCCTCGAGCCGGTCGCGAAAGACATCCTGCCCCATCCTCGCTACAAACCGAACCTCGCCGCCGAGCCGTGCGCAGGCCGATGCCTGATTGGCCCCCTTCCCGCCGGGATACAGTCCGAAATCGCTTCCAAGTACGGTCTCACCATCGTTCGGAAACCGATCGCAGGAAACCACCATGTCCATGTTGGCGCTTCCCACGACTACTACGGTCGGTTCCATCATTTCGAGTCCATTTCTTCTGGATGTCTCGCTTCCAGGCGATCCGCATGGTGACCCCGGCCCGTCGCGCGCAATCGCTTCGCATACTTCGCGAGATCGCCGCTCGCGTGCAGCGGACCTTCCCGCAGGACGGTCATCAGCGGATCCACGTTCGTATCGCTTCGGCGCATCGCGTCGCCGCGCCATGCTTCAAGCAGGGCAGCACCGCACGCCGTCACGTCCGGGCGCGTCTCCGATAAATCGTTCTGTTCGTGAGGATCGTTTGCCAGGTCAAAGAGCATGACCGGCTCGACCATCTTGTAGCCGTCGTGATAGGTTCGCATGTAGAGGAACGGCGTGCCGTCGACGTCGAAGCGAACGCTTCGCTGGGCGGCATGTGCGCACTGGCCGACGACGAGAAACTCCCGACCGTCGCTCCGGCCTTCTCGGAACGCGCCGGCAAACGAACGCCCGTCCCAGTTCTTCGGAATGTCGCCGTCGACGAGCTCAACCGACGTGGCGGCCCAGTCGAATTGGTAATACAGGCCCTCATCGACGCGCGGGGTTGTCGTCACACCCGGCCAGCTGACGATGAGCGGTACGCGGCACGTGATCGCATCCGCCGTCTGATGATCGCCCCAAACGTTCAGCTCGCCTTGATTTTCGCCGTGATCGGCCGTGATGACGACCGCCGTCTCGTCGAGCACACCCTCCGCTTCGAGCGCATCGAGAATATACCCGATGTGATCGTCCATGTACTTGATGCCGGTGTCGTAACCGTCGAACCACGTCCGCACGACATCCATCGAGTCGATAGACGTCGGAAATCGCGGGAAACCGTGAAAGAAGGTCTCGTCGCCGTAGCCGTGCGGCTCCTGGGGGCTGTGCGATCCAAAGCCGTTCCAGCCCCAGCGCCAGACCTCCTCGGTCATCCATTCCGGCAGCGGGTCGTCGGCGAACGGCTCGCCGTAACTCTCCGGCGTCCGGTAGGGAATGTGGGGATCCCAAAAGTTAACGTGCAGATACCAGTCGTCGTCCGCGCCGTGCCGGCCGATCCACTCGATGGCCGGAGGCGAAACCTCATCGGCCCGGTCCATTCCCTCACGTCCCGTGTTCATGACGTCATTGAAACCGGCGTACCAGTGCCACGCCGAATGCCGCTCAGCGAACGAGCTCACCGTCGCCGTCCGCAGACCCGCATTCCGCAGGCAGGCCATCCAGCCGGTGTCGTGGAAGACGTCGACCCACGATCGATTCGCCCCCTCGCTGAAGGGCTCCGCAGCCGTTCCGCCGTGATTTACGACACCGTTTCGAAAGCCGCAGCGCCCGCTCCACATGGCCGTACGCGACGGCAGGCACGGCGCATCACTCACGAACACATTCTCGAAGCGCACACCCTCCGCGGCCACCGCATCGATATTCGGACTCGTCGCTCGGTGGTATCCGTAGCATCCGAGATGATCGGCCCGCAGCGAGTCGATGTCGATGTGGAGAATACGCATGGTTATGAGGTCGGATGTCGGAGGTCGGATGTCAGACGTCTCTCAGTCATCACGCTCCGACTTCTGACTTCCGACTTCCGCCAATTCATAGCGATGTTCGTGAACGAGCCGCGGCGGTGAAAACAACCCCGAACGCTGCGGCTCACCCTCTAAAATGTTGATCAGCGTGTTCGTGATCTTGATCTCGAACGTGTTCTCGCCCTCGCGGAGGAAGTCGGTCACGTCGATCCGGTACGGGTGCCACGGCGCTATCTGCGGTTCGTCGCCGTTGACGGACACCTCGAGCACGTCCTCGCCGCAGTCCGCTTCGAGCCACACGCGGCCCGCCGCGACGTACTCCGACGGCACGTCGAGGGCCATCCGGTACACACCTGTCCCTGAGTAGAAAGGATACCCGTTTCGCGTCCAGTCGCCGACGGGCATCTCGGCGGGCGCGGCCACAATCACGCCATCCTCCACGGCAAAATCGCCGAGGATCTTCAGCAAGTCCAGCATGCCGTCCGTCTGCCGATTCGCCACCAGCCGCACGGCCACGACGTTCCGGCCCTCGTGCAGCGGGACGTCGACTTCTTTGATTTCCGCGTCGAGATAGCTCCGCCGTCCTTCATCGGTGATTTCCTCACCATTCACGAACAGCCGGTGCTCCGTACCGGAAAACCCGTCGATCATCAGACGCGGATTGTCCGGCACGTCCCGGACCTCGAACGAGGTGCGATACCAGAGGGTAGCCGGGTACGTGCGCTCGTCGCGCTCGTGCGGCAGCTGCGGCTCCCATGGGCCCATCTCCACGTCCAGCCAGTCGGAGTCGTCGAATTCCGGCTGGGCAAATTCCGGACGGTCATCCATCACCATCCTGTAGCGGCCGATGGCCAGCACGTTGTCACCTTCGGCCTCCCACGCCGCGCGGTCTCCTAACGAGATGTCCGCGAGCGGCTTGCGGCCCGGCGCGGTCAGCGTCCTGCCCCCCTCTTCGGAGACGATGCGCGCAAATACCTCGTCCACCCGGGCTCCCGAATACCCGACGACCTGCTCACCGTCGAATTCGGTGACCGTTAGATTCGATTCCGTCACGCGCGACCGCTCCAGCTCGCCGCTGATCACGACCACGTGCGCCTCGGTAGCCGGAAAATCCAGCCGGATTTGCAGACGGCCGTCCTTCACGGTGTGGATCTGGATCGGCTCGACGGCCCCCGTATTCGGATTCCACAACTCGGGCCGCCCGATCTGCTCGAACGTGATCTCGACCGTACCTTTATCCTCCTGGGACGTATTGACGAAATAATAGACGTCGAACTCGTCCTTGACCCGATGCAGGTAAAAGACGTCCTCCTCATCGATCGTCACGTCCGGCTCTGCACACGTTCGAAGAAGGGTCCGAAGGGCCGTCTCCCGCTTCTCGTCGAGCTCCCGCTCCTGCTCGATGAACCGATCGAGCGTTACGCCCGACCCCAGACCGGTCTCTCGAACCAGCAGTTCCTGCAGCGGCTTGTTCTCGGGCCCGCCGTGGGAGAGCTTCTCGGCTTTGATCTTGCGGCTGTACAGGCCCTCGCCACGCAAGAAGTAGAAATTGCCCTGATCCGAGACGTGATGGACGTCGAACGGCTCCTCTTCGTGCGACTTGAATTTCTTCAGGATACCCGGCCCGTCGAGTCCCAGAAAATTGTCGAGGTTGGATACCGAGCCGTTCTGCCCCTGCTCGAGCAGTCCCACCGGCACGAAGGCGTCGGCGATCACAGACCCCCCTTCTTCCAGGAACTGCTGAATCTTCTCGTAGGAGGATGCCTTGATGTGCGTAACCGGCGGCAGGATGAGCACCTCGAACGCCTCGTCGCCGATGCGGATCTTACCGTCCTCGACCTGCGCATCCGCCAGTACGTCCTCATCCACGTAGTCGAAATCGTAGTGCAGCCGGAGGAGCATGTCGGTCAGATACCGAAAATCCTCCTCGATGACCTCGCCGACGCGATTCGTTTCGTGCGGGACGTAGTTGATCCAGATGCTATTGATGGGATACAGCATCAGGACCTTCGCCACGTGGCGCCCGCCCGAGAGCAGGTGTGAGAGGCGGGCATTGTACTCGGTGAACCGGTCGTAGTATTTCCACCAGGTGTGATGATAGAACTGGGACGGCGGCCAGTCCCGCTTGCGCTCGCCCTCGATCGTGTAGTGATAGCCGTGATTGTTGAAGAGATTGACGCCCAGGACGTACTCCCAGTTGTTAATCCACTTCATCCTCTCGAGGGTGCAGTTCCAATAGGTGCCGCCCATCGACTCGCAGAGGAGACGGGTCGATCCGAAGTGGTGCGCGGCGGAGCTTCCGACCTTCAGCGCGACGTGCTGGCCCGGCTGTTCGCGCGAGCCGATCTTCGGATAGAGATGATCGACCCCGATCAGGTGCATGTGCTGGAGGTACTTGAAGAAGTTGCCCTCGCAGCGGGCGGCGAGCCGAAGGTGCTCCTCGAACAGGAGGTGGCCCGTAAAGATGACGCCGTTCTCGTCACACCAATCGCGGAGGCGTTTGTAGTAGGTCTCGGCGTACTGTTCGGTCAGCGTCCGCCAGAAGTCGTACCGAACCTGCGCCGTCTTCTCGCCGATGTCGACGTAGAGCCCGGGCAGGTGCGGCTTCAGATTGTAGCCGCGTCGATCCCGGAAAATCTTAAACATCTGCTTTGACCACGGCACCACGTAGTTCTCCATCCCTACGTGGTAGTAGTACATGGCCGGTTCGTCCGTGAAGAAACCGGGCACCGTAGCGCCGAACTCCCCGCCGACGGCCGTCTTGTACTTCTCGTGGGTGAGCTCGATGAACTTCTCCGTGGAGTCCGGATTCATCGTGTCGATGTAGAACGGCGCTTCCTTTTCCAGGAAGTACATCAGCACCCAGTCGCCTTTCGGCGCCTCCCAGGCGACCGTCTTCTCCCAGGCGAGATTCTTGCTGAGGTCGACCGTCTCCTTGACGACGGAGTCGTATTCCGCACCACGGACGCCGTAGGCGGCGATGGGATTGGAGTCGCCGGTGGGCACGTAACGGTCGTCGTGCGCCTCCAAGAACGTGAAGATGGGCCCTTCCAGACGCAGCGGAACGAGCTCGAGGTAGCGCTGACCGAGATCCGGATCAGCTTCAATGACCTGCTGCTCGGCGGTGCCGCTCGGCCAGTCCATCTCGTCGTAGACCCAGGCGTCGATGCCGATCTCTTTGGCCTTATCGACGACGAACTTGACGCGCTCGAACCACTCCTCGGACAGATACGGTACGGTGACGCCCATCCGGCCGTGGATGAACAGGCTTCGAACGCCGCGGTCGTGGTACTCCCGGAGCTGCCACTCCATCTCCTCATAATCGAGATCGCCGTTCCAAAACCAGAACGGGACGATCCCCATCTCGAGGGGCGGTTCCTGAAAGTTTTCCCGCGTGAGCGGAAGGCCGTCGAC
>CAZQAS010000033.1:0-27422 GCA_964591285.1 uncultured Rhodothermales bacterium | reverse complement strand
CCGACGACGACGATGAGGACGAAGACGAGGATCGGCCACAGGGGGCCGAGGGTCGTTTGAAGGTCGTTGAAGAAGGTCTCCATCGTTCTCACCAGTCTGTATGTCAGTATATCAAGCGATCCTCTTCGCGCGGCGGCACCGTGGGGCCGACGGGTGAAGAGCCATGCCGCATCACTATGTAATTAGGCCGCTGCCGGGGCGCGAAACAAATCCGATGTAACGATAGGCGTGCACGTACTGTAAGGAAGTCGTAAACATGCGATCGCACGGGCTTCGGGTGCTGCGGACCGCAGCTACGAGACGACGGGCGGCCAGCGTATCGAGCCTCGTTGCCGAGAACTGCTTCGACCGGCTGATAGCGAAACGTCGATCGGGCCATCAAGACGAGGCGACACGCCCTCCGGGTGGCAATCCGGAACTCGTCCAAGAGATGCTGGGCAAACGGCTGGCGCTTCGATCGCCCTACAACTTTTTTCGGATGACGACCTGCAGCATGTGCTTGTCCAAGGCGCTCGACTCCGGGTGGCACCCCGCCCATGTCTAAGTCGGACGTCTACCCAGTGCCATCGACGTCATCGCGTGGAGCACCAACCTACAGTCGTCATTTGGAGTGACGAATATTCTGCGTAGGCAAATTGTCGCGAGGGTGGGCGAGCTTTCAACCGCTCAACGTGATAATCGTGAGGTGAGATCGCCGGGCACCTGACCGACGTTCGCCTTCGTCGGACATATTGAATCGGAGATATACTAGGGAGAAAGGGTATGGCAAAGCGCTCCAGAAAAACGGCCGCTCTTCAGCCGGTGGACGTCGAGGCCGATCCAGGTTCCATCGGAAAGGAGATCGCCGAACTACGGAAGATGCTGCGTATGTTGATCGGTCGCGTAGCGTACTTCGAGTGGGAGATAGAGGCTATATCTTCCGCGATCCGGAGGATTCGCCGAGGAAGAGGCGCCGAAAGCGTCGGACGATTGCTACAGCATCCGTTCATATATGAGTTCGAATACCGGCTACGTGGCGTTCAAAGAACGAACGGATGTGCATCGCGCACGCGTACAAATCGTCCCACCATGGAATGTGCCCCCCGCGAGAGATGACGTGTAACTCTGCCTGATCCACGAGTTTCGTGGCGAGATGGGCGACATCAATTCCACCGAAAGTGTCGTTTTCGCCCCAGATGAAAAGGACCGGACATTGTACACGGCTCAGTTCATCAGACTGCATTCTTGCGTTGGCTCTTGCGCCCCTCGCCGTAAGTGCTCGGCGCATGAGACTGAGCCAGGCCCTCTGGAAAGTTGGGCGCCGCATAAAGTGGAAGGCGCAATCGACGACGACATCGGGCCAGTTCGCACCGACATCTGGGTCGTGGCCAAAGAACGAAGGCGATTTGCGTACGGATTGAGCTGAACGTGGAATCATCCTCCGGATGAGCAAGCGGTTGATTCCAGGAATCGAGAGCAACCGCATGGGCAATGGGGCACTCGTGTTCAAGATAAGGGCCGGGGTTCCAAGCTGAGCAATCGCGGCCACGCGTTCAGGGAATGCGAGGGAAAATCGAAATGTCCATAATCCTCCCATCGAATTAGCCACGATGGCCGCACGTTCGATCCGAAAGTGATCCAGAACAGCAGAAATCGTGTTTTCAGCAAGGCTTGTGAGGTCAAATTGCGTGTGGTCAATGCCGTCGCTTAGGCCGCCCCCCGGTCGATCGAGCAATAGGTGCCGGTATCCAGGTAACGCTGCCGCGAGTGTGACTAATCGCCAGCCATCGCCCGGTCCGCCCGGCACGAAAAGCAGTGGCGGTCCGTCGCCTACCTCCTGCACGCGAACCCTTCCGCCGACATATGGGACGAAGACGTAGTGCTCTCGCGGCCTCATATCGAAATACTCGTAAAGTCGACTTTCTGCTGCCGCCGCAGCGACCACGTACGGGTCCGACCGGTTCAGGGGCTTGTAGTGCCTTCCGCTGCCGGGGAACATAGGATCGCTCATCCTTGATTGCATTGCCGCTTCCTTTGCCCGCTCGAATGCTGCCTCAGAGAAAGGATCGTGACCCCGATTCACGCACGCATCGAACGAAATACCCAAATTGACCATGACGGCGGTATGGGTATTTCTTTGCAGTTTGCCACCCGCTTGGGGCCATTCGATTCGTCAACGACTACGTCGGGTCTCAAATTGCGTCGTATACTTTGTCGTATACGCCTTCTGGAGACCTTCTCGGCGTGACCAGATCAAAGCAGCAAAAAAGCCCGCCTCCCCAGAGGGAAGCGGGCTTACTTCACGGTGTGGAGCCAAGGGGATTCGAACCCCTGACCTCTACAATGCCATTGTAGCGCTCTACCAACTGAGCTATGGCCCCAAAATTCAACGACGGCGCTTCTCTTCGAATAATGCCTCGGACCGTCGGATCGGCAGCAAGGGGCCGCAAGTGGATCCCACTCCGCTGCTGCACGTCAAATCACGACGGATGGGCAGGGGCTGTTCCAAGATCATTCCATATTCACGAGACGACCGGTGGAATCGAGGGAGTAATCACAGCAAATCTTATGTGTTTCTTACCCGAACGTCCAATTACGGTGCTCTACTAGCACCATGCGTCGAGCTCTCTCCTTCACTGCGCTCCTTGGATGTACGCGTTGCAGTATCGAAGGGAGGACGGCTCGAATTCCCGCGACCTGCGGGAAAGGTAAACGCGTGCTATATTTTCCGGCAGAACAGTGCTTCTAATGGCGCCTGCTTCCAGACGTGCACCGGAAATTTCCATCTCGACGTAAAATTCCATCTCGACCCCACCATTTCGTCACCCTTGGTGTGTTTCTATCGCTTGCGCTGGTCAGCCGGCCGGCGTGTGCACAAGATCGTACGTCAGGTGATGAGGGCATCAGTCAGGCATCGCAACGCCCGAATGTCGTGTTGATCAATGCTGACGACCTCGGGTATGGCGATGTCGGCGCATATGGCGCGAGCAGAATCGAAACGCCGAATATAGATCGTCTAGCCCGGGAGGGTCGCCGATTTACAGATGCCCATTCGGCGTCGGCCGTATGTTCGCCGTCTCGGTATGCGATTATCACCGGTGAGTATCCGGGCCGGGTGGATTTCTGGCATCCTATCTTTCTGAGAGACACGCTTCACGTCGATGAGTCGCAGTTGACGATTGCCGACGTGATGGCGGATGCCGGGTACCTAACGGCGGCCATCGGCAAGTGGCACCTCGGGTTTGGTAACGAGTATCCCGTTGATTGGAACGAGGAGCTGCGTCCGGGGCCGCTGGAGCTCGGCTTCGACTCCTACTTCGGCGTTCCCGTGCTCAACAGCCATCCGCCGTTCGTTTACGTGGAAGATCATCGGGTGGTCGGATGGACTCCGGATGATCCGCTCGTCTACGGGGAACCGGCGGACACGCGGTATTTCGACGAGAAGTTTGGGCTTGATGCCATCGGCGGGTGTGCACGCTGTCATGAGGCATACCAGGATCGGCAGGTGGGCACGACGCTGGCCGAAAGGGCCGTCGGGTGGATTCGCTCGCACAGCGATGAGCCGTTCTTCCTGTACTTCGCCCCGCCGCAGATCCATCATCCGTTTACGCCCGCTCCACGGTTTATCGCCTCCAGCAAGGCACAGCGCTACGGGGACTTCATCCACGAATTGGATTGGATGGTCGGGGAGGTTTTGAATGCACTCGACGAGGAAGGCCTTGCCGGCAACACGCTCGTGATCCTGACGAGCGACAACGGCGGCATGTTCAACCGCGGCGGGCAGACGGCCTGGGAGGCCGGCCATCATCTGAACGGAGAACTCCTCGGGATGAAGTTCGGCGCGTGGGAGGGCGGTCATCGCGTGCCATTCATTGCACGATGGCCCGGCGAGATTGCTGCAGGGTCCACGTCGGATGCGCTGATTTCGAATGTAGACATCCTCGCGACACTCGCTGCGCTCGTGGATCGACCGCTCGAGGATGGCGACGGGCCGGACAGTTTCAATCTACTGCCGGTGCTCACGGGATCTCCTGAGACGGTTGTCCGCGATCACCTGGTAATCAGTCCCGTTCTGGAGAGTCATCTGTCGATCCGACGTGGTAAGTGGATGTATATTCCGGCGCGTGGTGAAGGTGGATTCGGCGGTACGAAGCCGGGGGATCACGACTTTGGTGGCGCCGCCGCCACCGCGTTTACAGGTCAGGTGAATAGCGACGTCGTCGACGGGCGGATACGAGACGACGCGCCGACTGTACAGCTTTACGATCTGGATGCCGACCTCTCCCAGACGCAGAACGTCTACGAAGAGCATCCCGCCGTCGCCGCCGAACTGCAGGCGCTGCTCGACCAGATCATTCACAACAGCGACGCTAGTCGACCGGAGTAGAAAGCACGCGCGTGCGTCGGCGTTCTTGACTCTATTGCGTTGGTAACGTTATCATTAGGACTACGACCGCGATAATGGGCCTGTTTGTGGGCCGCCGTACGGACACCTCTCGGTGAACCGTGAACCGGCGTCGGCTGCACCTGCCCATCCAAATAGTTCATCAGGATTTGTGAGCAATATTAACGACGTCGCACGGATGGCGGGCGTAAGCGCCATGACTGTCTCCCGCTACTTCAATCAACCCGAAAAGGTAGCCCACTCGACAAAGAAGCGCGTAGAGGAGGCCATACACGAGCTTCAGTACGTTCCGAATGCGGCCGCTCGCAGCCTGGTTCAGGGGAAGACGCACACCGTTGCGGCCATCATATCAGACATTACCAATCCGTTCTTCACGACGCTGGCCCGGGGCATCGAAGATGCTGCACATAAGCAAGGCTACACCCTGCTCCTCGGAAACACCGACGAGTCACTCGAAAAAGAGCAGCACTATCTCGATGCGCTCATCTCGCGACGCGTGGATGGTTTGCTGCTGTCGCCCTCGCCGGGCGAGACGCACCACATCGAGCAGGTACAGCGGCGCGATATCCCGATCGTGCTCATCGACCGCCGGCTCAAAGATGTCGCAACGGACATCGTTCGGGGTGATTCCTTTGAAGGAGCTCGGCTCCTCGTTGAGCATCTTGCCGAGGAGGGATACCGTGATATTGCCTTCGTAGGAGGTTTGCCGGGCATCTCATCGCTCGAGGATCGCCTGGAGGGCTATCGCAGCGCCATGGCGGAAGTGGGATTGGAGGAACGCTACTATCTGGGTCGCTACGACCGACAAAGCGGGGAGCAGATCACGGATGAACTCATCGAAAGCGATGCCGTACCGGAGGCCATCATTGCGGCCAACAATCTGGTGGCTGTGGGCGTGCTCGTCTCACTGCGCAGGCACTCGCTCGGTGTGCCGGAAGACGTCGCGTTGGCCTGTTTCGAAGACCTTGAGATTGCCGCATTGATGGATCCGTTCTTGACGGTGGCCGAGCAGCCGGCGTACCAGATGGGACAGGCCGCGATGGAGATGCTTCTTCGCCGTATGGAGGGCTACGACGGCCCGGCTAAGGAGAAGGTCTTGCCGGTCGAGTTGATCGTGCGACGCTCAACAAAGCGCGCCGACCGACGGGGCCGATGAATCCGATCACACGTCCGCACAGAACCGTGTCTAGAGCCATGACCGACTTACTTCGAACCGTCGCACAGGGGATCGCGTGTCTTGTCGTCCTTCTGTTCGCTTCTCAAGTGCGAGGACAGGCGCCGCCGGAGCGGCCAAACGTGATCATCGTCTTTGCCGATGATCTCGGGTACGGCGACCTCGGCAGCTATGGCCATCCGACGATAGAGACGCCTACGCTGGACCGCATGGCGACCGAGGGCCAAAAGTGGACCAGTTTCTATGTCGCCGACAATGTGTGCTCTCCCTCCCGAGCGGCGCTACTGACGGGGCGTTATCCGATTCGAAATGGGATGACCACGGACGGTCGACGCGTCTTCTTTCCGGATTCCGACGGTGGACTGCCGCCAAGCGAAACGACGATCGCCGAGGTGTTGAAGTCGCGCGGATATAGCACGGCTGCCATCGGGAAGTGGCATCTGGGGCACCTGCCCGAATATTTGCCGACGAACCACGGGTTCGATTACTACTACGGCATTCCGTATAGCAATGACATGGATCGCACCGATTCGCTGGGCCACTTCGAGGCGACGACGAATCCGAAGATCGAATATTTCAACGTTCCGCTTATGCGGAACACGGAAATCATTGAACGACCGGCAGATCAGCGGACCATCACGAAGCGATACACGCAGGAGGCGGTCCGATTTATCGAGGAGAACGAGGACGGGCCGTTTTTCCTCTATCTAGCGCACACGATGCCGCACGTGCCCTTATTCGTATCCGAAGACTTCGAGGGGCGCAGCGAGCGCGGCATTTACGGGGACGTTGTTGCGGAGATCGATTGGAGCGTGGAGCAGCTACTCTCTACGCTGGAGGATCGGGATCTGATTGAGAATACGCTCGTCGTGTTCACGTCCGATAACGGCCCGTGGACGGTGCTTCGGCAGCACGGTGGGAGTGCCGGCCTGCTGTACGGCGCTAAGGCCACCAGCTACGAAGGCGGCATGCGCGTGCCGGCCATTTTCTGGTGGCCGGGTCGCATCGATCCTGCCGTCATCACCGACATGGGCAGCACGCTGGATCTGCTGCCCACCGTGGCCGGTTTGGCGGGTGCATCGCTGCCGACCGATGGGACGCTGGACGGGTATAATTTGAGTCCTGTGTTGCTTGAGGAGACCCCAAGCCCCCGAGATGAAATGTTCTTCTATCACGGAACGCGGCTCTTCGCGGCGCGGCAGGGCGACCACAAGTTGTACTATTATGAAAACAATCCGCACGGATATCCGGAGCGTCTGGAGCGGCTAGACACCTACCGCCTTTTTAACGTGGCGCATGATCCGTCTGAGCGGTTCGATCTAATAGACCGGCAGCCTTCTGTCGTTGAGCGTATCGAAGAAACGGTCGCGGATCATCAGGCCGGCGTCGAGCCGGTGGAAAGTCAGCTCGATCGGCGTATCGGCGAGTGAGTTTCAGCGGCTCAACGGCCGCGTTCCCGTTCCCCTCGTCTTGACACTTCACGCATCGTTCTCTATCCTTGTTAAGGATAACATTGCGCAGAATTCATTACACGTCGTGTCCACATCGGACGAGCAGATAGAGAAGAGCGTGACGCTGGTGGCCAACGGTGACCTGCGACTTTCAGCGAATCGCGCGTGCTGGCCGGCCCAAGAAGCCCTCGAGGCGGCTTTCACCAAGGTCGTCGAGGCGGAGGGGTACTGCGTCCGGCGGGCCCATCCCTTCGACGAGGCCAAAGGCCACGGGTTCATCGACAGCCAGCGATCAGGGATAGAAGTCTTCCGTAAGGTCGATCCGGGCGAGTCGCTCGTGGTAGCGTTCGCTGCATGGCAGTACTCGCAGCACTTGCTTCCCGGACTGCTCGCACATCAGGCGCCGATCCTGACGGTTGCGAACTGGAGTGGGCAGTGGCCCGGTTTGGTCGGCATGCTCAATATGAACGGCTGCCTGACGAAAGCCGGCAAGCCCTACAGTACGCTGTGGAGCAGTGACTTTTCCGACGTCGGATTCATGGATGGGCTTCGCCAGTGGCTTCAAACCGGTACCGTAGAGCACGATGCGACGCACGTGCGGCCGGTCTCCGACATCACGCTGAACGGCGAAATGGCCGAGCTGGGGAAACGCCTTGCAGGCGGGCTTCGGCGAGAACGAGCCATCATGGGCGTATTTGACGAGGGGTGTATGGGGATGTACAACGCGATCATCCCCGACGAGATGCTTGCTCCGCTGGGCGTTTTTAAGGAGCGCCTATCGCAAAGTACCCTTTATTATGAGACTCTTCAGGTATCCGACATCGAGGCGCACGATTGTTTCACGTGGCTGAAGGACCGGGGTATGACATTCCACACGGGGGCGAATCCCGCCGACGAGCTTACTGAGGAGCAGCTGATCCTGCAGATGAAGATGTACGTGGCCGCCCTCCGGATCGCCGACGATTTTGGTTGCGATATAATCGGCATCCAGTATCAGCAGGGACTGACGGACCTGCTCCCCGCCTCCGATCTCGTCGAGGGACTGCTCAACAATACGGAACGGCCGCCGGCTTTCTCGCGCGATGGCGAGCGCGAGCTGTTTGCAGGTCGGGCGCTGCCTCACTTCAACGAAGTGGATGAATCGGCGGGATTGGACGCACTCGTGACGAACCGCGTCTGGTCGGCTCTCGATTTTGCGCCGGAGACGACCCTCCATGATCTTCGCTGGGGTCAGGCGTTCAGGGGTGAGTACGTGTGGGTGTTTGAGATCTCCGGCGCCGTTCCTCCCGCGCACCTCGGGGGCTATGAACAGGCACGGAGTTTCCGTCAACCGCCGATGTACTTCCCCTCCGGCGGCGGGACCATCATGGGTCACGCAAAGCCCGGTGAGATCGTCTGGAGCCGCGTGTTCATAGACGACGGGCAGCTGAAGGCCGACCTGGGCCGCGGTCGTGCGCTGGAGCTACCCGATGAGGAGGCTAGGAGGCGTTCGGAGGCGACCACTCCAGAGTGGCCAATCATGCATGCCGTGCTCGACGGTGTGAGCCGCGACCAAATGATGGCCCGCCATAAATCAAACCATATTCAGGTCGCCTACGCGCCTGGTGCCCGGGCGGCCAACCGGGCACTGGCCGCCAAAGCCTCCATGCTCGAGGAAATGGGGATAGAGACGTTTCTTTGCGGCACGGCGGACGGGCTGAGCTGACGATTCGAGGAACCGCGCACTACAGGCAATAACGTAAGGAGAGGCCAGTGCAGACGTTCGCATCCAGCGAAGGCGGGAAGGACAGGGGGAGGGAGCCGCCGTCGCTGCCGGAGCGCGAGCCGCTCCTCCTGGAGTTGGACGGTATCGTCGTACAATTCGCCGGCGTGAGAATTCTGAAACAGACGAGCCTTCACGTGGAACGCGGAGAGATTCACGCGCTGCTGGGAGAGAACGGCGCGGGTAAATCGTCGCTAATGAAAGTGTTGTTTGGATTGTATCAGAAGGAGAGCGGCCGCATTCTGCTCGGGGGCGAGGAGGTTTCGATTCGCACGCCGCAAGACGCGCTCGATCACGGGATTGCGATGATCCACCAGGAGCTTCCGTTTGCGCTCCATCTCTCGACTGCAGAAAACATCTTCTTGGGACGAGAATACCGAAGCCGGCCGTTCGGATTCGTGGACAAGCGGCGGCAGGAGCAAGAGTCGGCGGAGATGCTCGAGCCGTTCCCGATTCAGATCGATCCGAGCCGGCCGATGCGCGAGCTCAGTGTTGCCGAGCGACAAATCGTGGGCATTGCGAAGGCGATTTCGACCGGTGCAGAGATCATCATTCTGGACGAAGCGACGACCGCGCTGGCCGATCATGAGACCGAACGCCTGTTTGCGCTGCTCAATTCCCTGAAGGAGCAGGGGAAGACATTCATTATGATTACTCACAAGCTGGACGAAGTCTTCGATGTGGCGGACCGCGTTACCGTGCTGCGAGACGGCGAAAAAGTCGCGGAGCTCGACGTCCCGAACGTCCTGCCACGGGAGCTCGTCCGCCATATGGTCGGAAGGGACGTCGAGGAGGTGTTTCCGGATCGACCGCCCTGGGCGGCGCGGCATGGACGCGAGCCGATCCTGCGCGTCGACGGACTCTCAACGCCGTTGAAGCTCCGAGACGTCAGTCTGGACGTGCGGCCGGGCGAAGTCGTGGGAGTCGGTGGGCTGATGGGCGCCGGCCGTACGTCGCTCTTCGATGCGATCTTTGGGGTGATTCCAGTCGAGTCCGGCACCATCTCGGTACGCGGCAAAACGGCATCGATTCGGTCGCCGCAGGATGCCATTCGGTACGGCATCGCCTACGTGACTGAGGACCGTAAGGCAAACGGACTGGCGTTAGACTTAAACGTTCGGGACAACGTTGCACTCACGAAGGCGCGCGAGAATGCACGGTTCGGATGGATTGACGACGGCGCCCTCAATCGAATCAGCCGCCACTATACGCGGAAGCTGAATATCGACGCGCGCACGGCGAGGACGGCGGAGAAGCTCTCCGGCGGCAACCAGCAGAAGGTTGTTCTGGCGAAGTGGCTTGCGACGGGAGCCGACGTCTTTCTCATGGACGAGCCCACCCGCGGGATCGACGTCGGAACAAAGCTAGACGTCTACGACCTCATCCGCGAGCTCACGGATGCCGGCAAGGCGGTACTTCTGGCCACCTCCGAGTTGCCGGAGCTGATGGCGATGAGCGATCGATTCGTCGTGTTGTCCGAGGGGCGACTCGTTCGCGAACTCTCGAAAGAGGAGGCGACGCCGGAAGAAATCGTGTACTACGCCTCGAAAAAACCCGAGCTTCAGGTCGGATAAGGAGGTGATCGGATCATGGCAGAGCAGCTTCAACAGACTTCGCCGGCCGGCGTAGAGGGCGATCGCGGTGCCCCATCGGCCACGAGCCGGAGCCGCATCGCGTACTTGAAGCGCGCTTCCGAGCGGCTCGCACCGTTGCTCTTCCTGGTGCTGATTTCGACATTCCTGGCGATCGCGTCGGACAATTTTTTGACCGTCCAGAACGTCCTGACGGTTCTCCTGCAGATCTCCGTGATCGGCATAGTGGCGATCGGTCAGACGATGGTGATGATTACCGCCGGCATCGACCTGTCGGTCGGCAGTATCGTCGGCCTCAGCGGAGTCGTTGCGACGCTTCTGATAGCCGGCTTCGGCGTTCCACTCTTCCCGGCGCTGCTGCTGGGTATCCTCGCCGGCGCATTGTGCGGCGTGGTGAATGGGCTGCTCGTCACCGCCGTAAAGATTCCGCCGTTTATCGCGACGCTGGCCATGATGAGCATCGCCCGCGGTACGGCCCTCGTATTGACCGGAGGCGTGGCGGTATACAACCTGCCGGAGATCTTCGCGTGGCTTGGCAACGGAAAGATCTTGCAGATTCCCGTTCCGGTACTGTTGCTCCTCCTCGTCGCCGTCGTCATGGGTCTGGTATTGAACAAGACGACGCTCGGGCGGCACGCCTTTGCCATCGGCAGCAATCTCGAGACGGCACGGATGTCGGGCGTGAGCGTCTCGAAGGAGCTGGTGAAGGTCTACACGATCAGCGGTGCGCTAGCCGGGCTGGGCGGCGTAATCCTCGCCTCCCGCATCGTGACGGGCCAGCCTACGGCCGGGCAGATGTACGAGCTCGATGCCATTGCCGCGTGCGTGATCGGCGGGACGAGCCTCTTCGGCGGCGTCGGCACCATCTCGGGCGCCGTCATTGGAGCCGGTTTGATGGGCCTTATTCGCAACGGTGCCAATCTGATGAACGTCTCGGCATTCTGGCAGCAGATCGTCATCGGGATCATCATTGCCATTGCCGTAGCTTGGGACCAGTATCGGCGCCGCTCCGGATAAACGTCTGCACCTGATGCCTCAAACTCGCGCATTCTTTGACTGAACGGAGATCGACATGCGAACGCAGCTCATAGCACTTTCTATCGGGGTCGTCCTGCTCGTTGCCGGCTGCGGGAGCGCGGAAGACGAGGCCGCCTATCAGATTGCCGTCATCCCGAAGAGCGTCAGTTTCGACTTCTGGAATACGGTTCACTCGGGTGCGCGTGCGGCCGCCGCCGAGCTCGACAGCGTGGAGGTTGTCTGGAAGGGGACCAGCAGCGAAACGGACATTGCCGGACAGGTTCAGATCGTGGAGTCCTTCATCAACCAGGGGGTCGATGCCCTTGTGATCGCCGCAGCGGACAGCCGCGGGCTCGTGCCGGTGCTCCGCCGGGCGTCGGAGGCCGGTATCGTTGTCATCACGATTGACTCAAACACGGAGCCCCAGGTCGCGGAGTCCTTCATCGCCACCGACAACGTGGCTGCGGCGAGGAAGGCTGCGGATCTCGTCGCGTCGAGCCTCGGAGGCGACGGAGAAGTCGCCCTCATTCCGTACATCGCCGGCGCCTCGACGTCGAACGACCGTGAGCGCGGCTTCAAGGAAGGTCTGCAGCAGCACGAGGGCTTGAGATTGGTGGCCACACAGTATTCGCAGAGCGACTACGGCCAAGCGATGTCCGTGACGGAAGACCTCCTCACGGCACATCCGGAGCTGGACGCGATCTTCGCGGCGAACGAGCCCAGCGTGCTTGGTGCTGCTCAGGCGATTAAATCGCGCAATCTCGCCGGCCGGGTGACGCTCGTCGGATTCGACGCGTCCCCTCAGGAGATCGAGGGCGTGCGTGACGGCGTGATCGAAGGGCTCATCGTCCAGGATCCGTACCGGATGGGCTATGACGGCGTCATGCACGCATACCGCCTCATGCAGGGGGAAGAGGTCCCGCGGCGTGTCGACAGTGGAAGTACGGTCGTCACGAGCGAGAACCTGGAGGAATTTCTCGCAAGGCGTGAGCAGGAGATGGCTGGAGGAGACGAGGAGGCGCCTGATACGAGCATGGTTCCCCAGGTATCCGAATAGAGGTGCTTGACCGAATTGCCGCTTTCCATCACCATCATCCGACCCAACGATGAGCGTCTACGAACTGTTTTCTTTGCTTCTTGCGGTGCTGCTGATTTCGGCGTGCGACCAGCCTGGTGGCGCCGGCGATACCGGCGAGGGGTCCGCGGGTGCGGGCGATGCTCGCACTTTCGCGGACGATCTCGCTTTTCTCCAGGAACACGAGGACGTGCAGCTCCTCGAGGGCGCAGATGGTGCTCGCGTCGCACTCTCGGCCGCCTACCAGGGACGCGTGATGACGAGCGCGGCAACGCCGGAGGGCAGAAGCTTCGGTTGGATTAACCGCGACTTCATCACGGCCGGGGAAACGGGGACACCGTTCGATAACTACGGTGGGGAGGACCGGTTTTGGCTCGGCCCGGAGGCCGGCCAGTACGGCCTCTACTTCCCCCCGGATAGCGCGTTTGAATTTTCGAATTGGCAGGTTCCGGCGGCACTGAATGAGGGGGCGTGGAGGACAAGTGCGCAGTCCGATACAAGCGTCACCTTCAGGCAGGCGATGCGTCCGACCAACTACAGCGGTACGACCTTCGACATCGAGGTCGAGAGAACCGTCCGTCTGCTCTCGCCGGCCGAGGCCTCGGAGGCCGTCGGCTCGGAGATTCCGGAGGACGTCCAATGGGTTGGGTTCGAAACCACGAATCGGGTTACGAACACGGGAGACGAGGCGTGGGCTCGGGACGCGGGTCTACCGAGCATCTGGATACTGGGGATGTACGAGCCTTTCGGGACCACCTACGTGGTGATCCCCTTCGAGGGCGAGGCCGCCGTCAACGACGCCTATTTCGGAGAGGTGCCGGACGATCGCCTCGAGGTTCGGGACGGATATTTATTGTTCAAGTGCGACGGAGAGTACCGAAGCAAGATCGGGCTTGGCCCCGAAAGTGCCCCGTCCGTACTCGGCAGCTACAACGATGCGGAGCGCATCCTGACGCTCGTCCAGTACAACAAGCCGGATGAGGCCGACGCCTACGTGAACAGCATGTGGGAGATACAGGATGAGCCCTACGGCGGTGACGTGGTGAACAGCTATAACGACGGTCCGCCGGAGCCCGGAGTGCCGCCACTCGGCGGATTTTACGAGTTGGAGACCAGCTCGCCCGCCCTCGAGCTCGCGTCCGGCGAAACGTACACGCACGTGCATAGGACGCTCCATCTCATGGCCGACGATACCGAGCCCCTCGACGGAATTGCCCGATCCGTGCTTGGACCTTCTCTCAACGAGATTGCCGCCGGCATCGAATAGGCGGACGCCCTTTGTGAAAGTTATGTAAAGAGAATCCTGAGATTTGCCGTTTACGGCGGGGGAATGTTAACGTTCACCCTTGAATGTTCACGGTAACATTCCCGCCTTTTTCACCATGACGACGAAACCTGCGGTCGAACTGGCCGGAAGGGCGTCGAGAACCATTACCACATCCCGCACCGAATGGAGGCAGTCATGAAGCGTTGCCTACGCGCCAAGCGAGTCCGCGGTCAAGCCCGTCGAACGCTGACATTGCTTGCGGCTCTCCTCGTAGTCCTTTCCCTCACAGCGCACACGGCTTTCGCGCAGGCATTCGGCGTCTCCGGTACGGTGTACGACGCTGCGACGGATACTCCGCTGCCCGGTGCGAATGTGCTCGTGAAGGGGACGCAGATCGGCACGACGACCAATGAGGCCGGAAACTATGCGTTGGAGGCGCCCAGCGCGCAAGACACCCTCGTCTTCTCCTTCGTCGGCTTCGAGCGCCAGGAGGTACCCATTGCCGGACGCTCCGAGATAGACGTTCGCCTGGCGTCCGAGACGGTCATCGGCGAGGAGGTGGTCGTGGTCGGGTACGGTACGCAGCTCAAGCGGGACTTGACCGGCTCGGTGTCCAGTGTGTCGGCGGAAGAGATCGCCGAACTTCCAACTTCGTCCGTGCAGGACGCGCTCCAGGGTAAGGTGGCCGGCGTCAGCGTGACGCCCACGACGGGCCGTCCGGGCGATCAGCCGATCGTGCGTATTCGCGGCGTCGGAACCCTCAATAATGCAAGCCCGCTCTACGTCGTCGATGGAATGCTGCTCGACGACGTAGCCTTCCTCGACCCTCGAAACGTCGAGTCCGTCGACGTCCTGAAAGATGCCTCGGCTACCGCCATTTACGGATCCCGCGGCGCCAACGGCGTGATCGTGGTCACCACCAAACGAGGAGTGCCGGGCCGATCGCGGGTGACGGCCCGCTCCTACTATGGCGCGCAGAGCGTAAGCGACAGAGTCGACATAGTCAACGCGCGTCAGTTTGCGATCCTCGCCAACGAATCTGCCGAGAACCGCGGCGCTGCGCCTGTTTTCGAGAATCCGGAACAGTTCGATGAGGGATTCAACTGGCAGGACTGGATGTTTCGCGATGGCGCGCCGATTCAGAGCCACACCGTCACGGCGCGCGGCGGGTCGGAGGCCATGACCTACCTCGTGAGCGGAAACGTCTTCGATCAGCAAGGCATCGTGCGTCGATCAGACTACCAGCGGATCAATCTTCGCGTCAACAACCAGTACTTCCTGTCCGACCACGTTGACGTCGGACACAACTTCAACTTCGCATATGAGGACTTTCAACAGGAAGCAGACGGTGTGGGGACGGTCGGACTGATCAACTACACCCTTCAGGCGGATCCGACCACAGAACCGCTCGACGACGACGGTGACTTCATGGACACCTCCCTAAACGGAGGGCGCATCAATCCTGCTGCCGAGGTCGCCTACAATCACAACGCGAACAACGCCTTTCGCACGACCGGCAATGCCTATCTAAACGTCGACTTATTGGAAGCGTTTACCTTCCGTTCGACCTTCGGTCTCGACTGGCGCCGAGGAGAGCGACGTCTGTTCGTGCCTGAATATTTCGTCACGCCGATCCAGAACGTTCAGCAGAGCCGTTTGACGCGGAGCCGAAACGGCCACACCAATTGGCTGAACGAGAACACGCTCAACTATCAGGCGGAGATCGGGGATCACCGACTGGACGTCCTGGGGGGGATTACCCTTCAGGAGTTCTCCTCCGAAAATCTGGGTGCTACGAGGCTGAATATTCCCGCCGATGCTCTGGATCCTGCCGAGGAGCTCCTATTTCTGAGCTCCGGCGAGTCGGAGGGGCAGTCAAACTTCAACAGCTCCTTCTCATGGGCGATGATCTCGTATCTCTCACGGGTCAACTACACCTTCATGGATCGATATCTGTTGACGGGCACGTTCCGGAGGGATGGATCCTCGCGCTTTGCGAGCAGGCACCGCTGGGGCAATTTCCCGTCCATTGCAGCGGGCTGGGTGACCTCAAACGAGCCGTTTTTCGATGGCATTCCGCTCGTGAGTTATCTGAAGATTCGCGGGAGCTGGGGACGCATCGGCAATGACAAGATCGCAACCGACGCGGCCGTCCCCACGGTTACCTCGAACTTGAACGCCGTCTTCGGCGAGAACCAGGACATACACGCCGGCTCCGCCGTCACCGAGCTCGGCAATCCCGATCTCCGCTGGGAAGAAACCGAACAGGTGGACGTCGGCCTCGAGCTTGGATTTTTTGACGATCGATTCCTTACCGAACTCGATTGGTATCGCCGAGAAACGAGCGACATCCTCGTCCGCATACCCATTCCGAGCCTCACCGGAGTGCCAACTGCGCCTATCGTCAATGCGGCCTCGGTCGTGAATCGCGGCATCGAGCTCACCATGAACTGGCAGGACGCCATTGGCGACTTTCGATACGAGGTGGGCCTGAACGGCACAACCGTCGACAACGAAGTCCTGTCGCTAGGCGGCGGCCAGGAGGAGATCCGAGCCGGCGGCGTTCGGAACCTCGGTCAAACGACGATCACAATTCCCGGCGAAGATATCGGGGCCTTCTATGGCTGGAAGCAGATCGGAGTATTCCAGGACCAGGAGGAGATCGAGAACTCGCCTACTCGAGGCGGCGAGGTACCGGGAGACGTCAAAATCGCCGACATCAACAACGACGGCGTGATCAACGACGAGGATCAAACGATCCTCGGCTCACCGATTCCGGACGTGTTCTTTGGGCTGAATCTGTTTGCGGCGTACAAAGGAATCGATCTCTCTCTGTTCATTGACGGGCAGGCAGGCAACAAAGTCCTTTACGCGCGAACCGCTGATCGCGGGTATCAGCTCTTCAATTACGATACCTTTTTTCTTGATCGGTGGACCGGTCCGGGCACGAGCAACTCGGAGCCCCGCATCACGGAGGCGGGCCACAACTTCGAAGTGCTCGATCGATTTCTCTACGACGGTGACTTCCTTCGCCTGAGAAACGTGCAGCTCGGATATACGATTCCGCAGCGTACGGTCAGCCGGGTCAACGTCTCGTCGCTTCGCGTCTACGTGAGCGCAACCGATGTCTTCACATTCAGCGATTACCCCGGTTACAACCCGCAGATTGCCGGCGGATCGGTCATTGATTCGGGTATCGACCACGGTACGTATCCCGTGACCTCGCGCTACACCATCGGCCTGGAGCTCAACTTTTAGGAGGACACGCGGAATGTTGAAGAATCAATCCAAGTACTCGCTCAGAGCCATGCGTCACAAGCCGATGGTCAGAAGCGCCTCGAGCCTCGGTATCATCACCACTCTGCTGGTCGTGCTCGTGGTCGGCTGTACCGACGAGTTCCTCACGAAGAACCCACGAGGACAGCGTACGCTGGCCAACTTCTACACGTCCGCCGATGATGCCATCCAGGCGACGAATGCGACGTATGAACAGATGCGCAATTTCGACCATCCGGATGGATTTTGGAGCAGTGTGCACTATATCTGGTGGCTCGGGATGACTGACATCGCATCCGACGATGCTAACAAAGGGACCGAACCGACGGACGGCACGGACGTGGGACGTATCGATGATCTGATTTACAACCCGTCCGAAGGCGTCTTCAACGGCGTTTGGGACTGGTACTACCGCATCATTTTTCGGGCGAATTCCGCCATCACGAATATCCCGAACATTGATATGGATGAAACGGATCGGGATCGACTCGTCGCTGAGAACAAGTTCATTCGAGCCTACAGCTACTTCTTCCTCGTCCGTGCATGGGGCGGCGTGCCGCTGGTGACCGAGCCGCTGGAGCCGAGTGAATTCGACCAGCCGCGAGCCAGCGTCCAGGAGGTGTATGTGCAGATCGAGCAGGATCTTGTGGACGCCGTTCAGGCGTTACCGCCCAAGTCGCAGTATCCCGGTAGCCAGGTCGGCAGGGCCACGCGTGGAGCAGCCCAGGGACTGCTCGCCAAAGTGCACCTCTTCCAGGAGGAGTATGAGGATGCGCTGCGTCTCGCCGAGGAGGTGATTACCTCGCCCGACTATTCACTGCAGCAGCGCTACGACGAGATCTTCACTGCGATCGGTGAAAACGGTGCCGGCTCGCTCTTCGAGATCCAGGCCGCGGCCGTCCCCGATTTGTCCGGCCGCATTACCATCAGCAACGTCCAGGGCATTCGTGGCCAGCCGAACCTCGGTTGGGGATTTGTCAGTCCGGAACGTGATCTGATGGATGACTATGAGCCGGGCGATCCGCGCATGCAGTCGACCGTCCTCTTCGTGCACGAAACGCTCCCGCAGGGGCCGGAAGACGTCGTGCGCGACAATCCGGCCATGATCGACGAGCGGTATAACCAAAAGACGTTTCGGCCTACCGATCAACCCGGTGGCAACTTGAACAGCGGCACCAACCTACGCCGGCTGCGCTATTCGGACGTGCTGCTAATCGCCGCCGAGGCCGCCTATCATACAGGCGATATGGGAAAAGCCCAGAATTACCTGAACATGGTACGCGAGCGTGCCCGCGACGGGCAGAGTGCGACCATCGGCATCGTGCCGGAAGGGCTGTCGACCCTGCTTGCCGACACGCTCGGCGTACCGGCGATGGCGCGACGGCCGTTCGTCCGATGGGTCAATCCGGGAGGTCCCGCAGAGGCGGAGGGCCTACAGGCCCTCACGTGGGAGCTCGTCGAGACAAACTCCGTGCTGCTCATCAACACCATCGACGTCATCCAGTCCATCGATGGAGTCGACATCCCGACCATACAGGCGTACCAGGACGAGATACGAGCGAAGAGTCCCGGAGAGACGGTGATCGTTCGTATCGAGCGTATTTCCGAGACCTTCTCCGGAGGGAGCAAGTCCCGCGACGTCGACAATGAGCTCGTCACGGTGACGACGGAGGAACTGCTGCCGGACGTTACGACAGGAGGCCAGGAGCTGCTGGAGGCCATCTGGCACGAGAGACGCATCGAGCTCGCGCTCGAGCAGCACCGGATGTTCGACATACGACGGCAGGACCGCGCGGGCGACCTGTTGCGCGCGCAGGGTAAACCCTTCGTAGATGGCACGCACGATCTCTTCCCCATCCCGCAACGCGAATTGGACCTCAATCGCGAGATGATGCAGAACCCCGGATACAATTAGTGCGAGCGACCACCCTCGGCGGTGACCGCAAGCAGATGAAGACTCCAAGTCCAAGCAGAAACTGAGGATACATCGTGAACCGCATCCTTCCCCTCGTACTGGTCGTCGCGCTGGTGTGGATAATCCCTCCGCGCGAAACCAGGGCGCAGACGACCAGCGCGAACGAAATCTGGCAAATCCAGGACTATTCGAACCAGCGAATTTCGAGCTATGACGTTACCGGCGCCAACGACGACGGCAACTGGCAAGATAAAATCGGTCCGGGGGATACGCGCGTCATCGGTGAGGTGGAGGGTCCCGGCATCATCAAGCATATCTGGATTACGATCGCCAGTGGGGAGCCGTATCATCTGAAGAAGATCGTGCTCCGGATGTACTGGGATGAGGAGGAGACGCCGAGCGTCGAGGCGCCGATCGGCGACTTTTTCGGACTCGGCCTCGGCCAGTACAAGATCTACGAGACCGAGTACACATCGGTGGGATCCCAGCGAGCGCTGAATGCCTGGTTTCCGATGCCGTTTCGGGAGTCTGCCCGCATCACCGTTACCAACGAAGGTGAACAGGCCATCGACGCGTTCTACTACAACATCGATTGGGAGAAGCACGAGTCACTGCCCCAGGATGCAGGCTATTTTCACGCCCAATACCAGCAGGCCGTACCGACGGATGGGTGGACGACGGACTGGGAGCGAAACAGCGATTCGCATATCAACACGCATCAAAACGAATCCGGTGAGGGCAATTACGTCTTCGTGGAGGCCGAAGGCAGGGGACACTTCCTCGGCGTGACGCACAGCATCATTCAGAACCAGGGCGACTGGTGGGGCGAGGGCGACGAGATGTTCTTCGTCGATGGCGCTACTACTCCCCAGATTCACGGAACAGGAGCCGAGGATTACTACCTCGGCGCCTGGTGTTACGGCGGATGCGGGATCAACCCGTTCGGTCACCAGAAGCCCACGTTCTCGTATCCGCAGTACGGAAATCCGGTCAACGGAGGTGACAATCGCGGAGCCGAATGGACGGTATATCGCTTTCACTCCGAGTCGCCGGTCGCATTCAACGAGTCCATTCGAGCGACGATCGAACACGGCCATGCCAACCATCGATCCGACAACTACTACACGGTCGCGTACTGGTACCAGTCGGAGCCTCACGCAGCCTTTCCGGCATTTCCGTCGGTCGAGGAGCGCGTGCCGCAGATGGTCAACACGGAAGGGCCGACGGTCGGCAAGTGAGCGAGTCGAAGGAGGGGGGACCTCGTGGGAGCCAGAAGATGGATTGCGGCCGTCGTCATCGGAGGAGCCGGCCTATTTGGCTGCTCGGATGACGGCACCCCCGTGGACAACGGATCGACGGATCCCGTCGGGCGCATTCCTGATGTCGTTGAGCCCGACGTCGCCGTCGAAAGTCCGGGTGAGAAGATCAGTCAGATCGTCGGAGACTTCGACAACGAACGCGAAGCACCGACCGCGAACCGAACGCTTTCGCGCTATCAGCTCCGAAGTACCGATCTTGGGGTACCGTTCGTCCACAACGGTCGTACGTTCGTTCTGTTTGGGGATACGCACGGCGCTAAGGGAGGCGACGCCATCGCCTATACCACGGACGAGAATCCGGACGACGGGCTTGCGCTCTCCTTCGTAGCCGATGATGACGGTGTTTATGAGCCCATCCAGATCCCGGGAATTAGTCAGGGGGCGTTCGAGGTGCCGATGGAAGGCGTCAGCGTCGGCGGTTCGATGTACGTCTATCATACGACCGGTAACACTCCTCAGGTCACCATGGAACGGTCGGTGGTTGCCCGGTCGGACGATGACGGTGAATCGTTCTCCCTGTTGTACGAGCTTTCCTCCCGCTATTTCATCAATGTCTCCATCGTCGACGTGGCGGACGATTGGGAGCTTCTGCCCGCCGACACGGGGGGCGGCCTCGTGATGTTCGGATCGGGACGCTACCGCGAGAGCGACGTCTATCTCGCCTTTCAGCCTTCAGCAGCCGTCGAAGATCGCAATGCCATCCGTTATTTTGCAGGGGTCGACGACCTCGGCGATCCGCTCTGGAGCGAGGACGAGGCGGAGGCGCTTCCATTGTTTGAACAACCGTGCGTGGGGGAACTGTCCGCCTCCTACAATACACACATCGAGAAATGGATTTTGCTGTACAACTGTTCGGAGCCTCGCGGGATAAATATGCGCACGGCGGACGCGCCGTGGGGGCCGTGGACGCGCCCGCGAATCGTCTTCCATCCGTGGGACGACGGCGGATACTGCCAGTTCATCCACGCGAATTGGGATTTCCAGCAGTGCGACAGTGTGCACGACGCCGGTCGAGAGTACGAATGGGGCGGCGAGTACGGACCGTATCAATTCGAACACCTGGCCACCGGAAATGCGGACGCGACGACGATCTATTTTACGATGTCGACCTGGAATCCTTACACCGTCGTGCTTATGAAGGCCGGTTTGCGCAAGGAAGCGGTATCCTAGCCTGAATACGACAGTCGCCATGAAGCAGGTAAGATGTGGTATTCGGTGAGCGGGCTGCGGGATGTCTCCCGCAGGGAGCGGTGTGCGGAGGGTCGTGCGATACGCGATCGCAGAGGGCAGTGTGCAGATTGGCTTTCGGTACCCGATCGCGGCGGCCGGGCGACTTGTCGGTCGCGTATGACAACGCTGCGTAACGGCGCTGCTGCGGGCGTGATTGCGGCGCTGATGTTCCTGCTGCCGGCGTGCTCTACGGACCACGAAACCGTGTGGGTGGAGGCGGAGGGACATCGGTGGGCCGACGTCTCGCCGGGTTCGCGGGGCGGGCCGGGTTTCGATCAACACAGTGCATCCCGTACCGGTATCCGGTTCACAAACCATCTCCGGCCCGAGAGTATCGCCGAGAACCGCAATCTCTTGAACGGATCCGGTGTCGCGACCGGCGATGTTGATGGGGACGGGTTGATCGACGTCTACTTCGCTCAGCTCGACGGCCCCAATCGCCTGTACCGGAATCTCGGTGGGTGGCAGTTCGAAGACGTCACGAATGAAGCGGGTGTCGCCCACGAGGGGTATCGATCTACCGGTGTCGTCTTCGCAGACATCGATGGAGACGGGGATCTGGATCTGCTCGTCGCGGCGATGACCGGCCGCAATGCGTTCTACGTCAACGACGGTTCCGGCAAGTTTACCCTGCAGGAGCGGAGCGGTCTGGGTGATGCGCGCGGAAGCTCGACCATGGCTCTGGCCGACATCGACGGGGACCAAGATCTGGATCTCTACGTGGCGAACTACAAAGAGAAATCCGTCAAGGACCTCTTTGACCTGATGGAGATCACGTGGGAGAACACGGTCGTTCGCGTCCGTGGCGCGTACGAGCTACGACCGCCCTTCGACGAGCACTTCGTTCTTCTGCCAAATGGAGCGGTCCCCGACCGACGTGAGATTGGCACGCGAGACGATCTGTACATCAACAACGGAGATGGAACCTTCGAGCGAGCCGTTGACCTTGAGCGACGTTTTATGGGGGCGGACGGCGAGGAGCAGGGCTTGGATCGAGATTGGGGGCTGACAGCCATTTTCCAGGATCTGAATGCCGACGGGCATCCGGATCTCTACGTTTGCAATGACTTCTGGACACCGGATCGGATATGGCTGAACCGTGGCGACGGTACATTTCGAGCGATCGAGGAAGAGGCCATCCGCACGCTCAGCTTTTCATCGATGGCGATTGATTTTTCCGACATCGACCGGGACGGCCTCAAGGATTTCTTCGTCTCGGAAATGCTCAGTCGAAGTCATGAAACCCGGCTTCGGCAGGTCGTGACGTATTCGCCCTTCATACGGCAGAGCGGAAATCAGGACGTTCGACCGCAATACATGCGGAACACATTGTACTTGAACCGCGGTGACGCAACGTTTGCGGAGATCGCGCAGTACAGCGGGGTTTCGATGACCGGATGGTCCTGGGCCACGCGCTTCTTGGACGTCGACCTCGACGGGTACGAGGATCTGCTCGTGAACACGGGACATCCTTATGACGTGCTGGACCTGGATACCCAGGAGCGCCTCTCACAACGTATGCTCCAGCGAGGTGAAGCGGGCAAGGGATACATACTGGAATATCCTTCGCTGGAACTGACGAACGTGGCCTACCGCAATAATGGCGACCTCACGTTCTCGGACCGCTCGTCGGATTGGGGATTCCACGAAGCAGACGTCTCGCATGGCCTCGCTACGGCTGACTTCGACAACGACGGCGACCTTGATCTGGCTGTCAATCGTTTGAATGCGCCCGCCGCTATTTTTGAGAATACGACGACTGCCCCGCGCATCGCCGTACGCCTTCGCGGCCACGGGCCGAACCCCCAGGCCGTAGGTGCGAAGCTTGTGCTGACGGGCGGGCCCGCGACGCAGTCCAAAGAGGTCATCGCCGGCGGCGCATACGTCTCCGGATCCGACCCGCTCGTATCATTCGCCGCCGATAATCATTCCGATCACGTATTAAAGGTGACGTGGCCGGACGGTACCAGAACGGTTCTAGAAGGACTGAGAGCGAACCGCATCTATGAAATCGATCAGTCCATGCGAGTGAGCATTGCGGACACTTCCGGCAATACGCAAACCAAGAACGTGGAGTCGGCGTCGACTTCCATCTTCGAAGACGTTTCCGATCGGATCGATCATGTCCATCGAGAATCCGATTTCAATGACTTCGCGCTACAGCGCCTGCTGCCGGTGCGTCTCAGTGAGCCGGGCCCGGGTGTGGCATGGATCGATGTGGGGCACGATGGGGACGACGACCTAGTGATCGGCAGCGGGAAGGGAGGCACGATGGCCGTACTAGAAAACGTCGATGCGGCACATTTCGAGTCGATGCGAGCAGGGGCGTTGAAGCGCACAGCGGAGACAGACCAAACGGGGATCGCTGCCTGGGAGACCGCCGACGGAATCCGGATTGCCGTTGGGCAGTCTTCTTTCGAAGGGGCCCGCGAAGAAGCTGCCGCGATCGTGTACACACTGCGTGCAGATGGTCGCGTTGATGCGGTCGACATTCCCGGGACCGGTGCATCAACGAGTGGGGTGACGGCGGCCGACTACGATCGAGACGGCGATCTGGACCTGTTCGTCGGCGGGCGTGTGGTTCCTGGATCCTATCCGATGGATGCCGATTCGCGCCTTATCAAGAACGAGAACGGCGATTTTCAGACTGATGATCGAAATGACGCCTCCTTCCGCGGCCTTGGTATGGTAACCGACGCATTGTTCTTTGATTACGACGGCGACGGGGACCCGGACCTTCTCTGCAGCCTGGCGTGGGGATCGATTCGGCTGTTCCGCAATGACGACGGCATTTTCGTCGATGTGACGAAAGACGTCGGCCTCCACCGGCACGTCGGATGGTGGAATGGCCTTGCAACAGGGGATTTCAACAACGACGGCCGCTCAGATTTCGTCGCGACCAACCTGGGGCTCAACAGTGTCTATCAGATCCGGAATCAGGAGCCGCTGAAGCTGTTCTATGACGACTTCGACGGCGACGCCCGTCCCGATCCGCTGGAGACGTACCATGACGCAGGCGCAGGGGGCTACGTTCCGCGGCGGGGACTCTATGAGCTGCATCGCGCCATCCCCAGTATTACGCGATACGTGTCCTCGCATCGGGAGTTTGCTGCATCCTCGCTTGCCGATATTCTGGGGCGGAATGTGGATGAGATCCCTTCAAAAATGATCAACACGCTGGCACACATGGTCTTCATCAGCAATGAGGGGACGTTCCACGGCACAGAACTGCCGGCCGAAGCGCAATTCTCCGCCGGATTCTACGCCGGCGTGGCGGACTTCGATAATGACGGGAATGAGGATATCTTCATTAGTCAGAATCTATTCGCCGTGCGTCCGCTGACCCCGCGACTCGATGCGGGTCGTGGGTTGTGGATGCGGGGAAATGGACGTGGGGAGTTTAGCTCGGTACCGGGCACCGAAAGTGGTATCAAGCTGTACGGCGAACAACGAGGAGCGGCGCTGGGCGATTTCAATGGCGATGCCCGCGTGGATCTGGCCGTCTCCCAAAACGATGGCGAAACGGCGCTTTACGCAAATCGCGCCCCGCGAAGCGGAATTCGAGTTCGGCTCCGTGGTCCCGACGACAATCGGAACGGCATCGGTGCTCGTCTGAGAGTGGTTTACCGGGACGGAAGCAAGGGGCCGCTCCGCGAAGTGCAGACCGGTTCGGGGTATCTATCACAGAACAGCACGACACAGGTCTTAGGATTGGCGTCGGAGCCGGACGGCATCGAAGTGGCGTGGCCGGACGGCGTCATGCAATTCATGCGTGTTAAAGAGGGCGCCGTGAACGTCGAGCTATCGCATCCCACACTACAATCGGATTGAGACGCCTCACGAGACCACTCCTCCCCAAGCGCTCCAAGCATCCAGACGCTACATGCTCTACATACGACCAATGAAGTATCTGATCTTGATATTCGGCGCCTTGGGCACGGCGATTCCGGTCGACGGGCAGGAGACGCGCACGATCTCGTCCAGTGAGTGGATCCTGCCGGATGACGAGCGGTCTCCGTCGGTCTGGGGTATCCGCGATGGGATCGTGTTCTCACTGTGGCCACATTCCGTGGAGCGCATTCCTGATGACTCCGGGGGCGGACCGCGGGGCCTCATCCGCGTCGGATATGATTTCGACGGAATGACTTATCTGATCAACTTCATCGCTATCGAGCCGGTGGTAGACGGTGAAATGGAGTTCAGCGAGATCTCTCCTTCGCGGGTTGATGGCGAAGTCGGTAAGCTGATGTGGGCCAATGACGATGCGGAGGCCGGGCGATTTCGTCCGTTTGCCGGCGACGCCGGCACCATCAGCCGCCCGGACCCGAACGATCAGAGCGTCGAGCAGCTGACCGTGTACGTATTCATTGAGCAATTCCTCAGCGGCGCCCATCCCTATCTAAAGCTAACGATCCGGAGCGATCGTCCGGATGAGCTGGGGTTGCAGATCTTTCACCACGATGACAGTGCGAAGATGGAGCGGTGTGCACTCACTGCGACCATGGGGAACTATAGCAGACTCCGCCGGCTGTATCTCCGCGATCGAGTCGTCGATGCGAGGGACCTCTATAACGGGTATGACGGCATCCACTTTGTAGAGAAAGACGGGTTTTCGATCGGCGAGCTGGCGCGAGGCGAGGCCGGCGATTTCATTGCCGTGGTATCGCCGAGCGAATCCTTCGCCGAGTTGGCGGCGTGGCCGCAAACGCCGAAACACTACGGGAAGAGATGGTGGCGCTATCGACCGTTTTTCATGCTCAGCCAGTACTGGCGGAAGCTGGCGGAGGATGCCGACTCGTCTCTTCACGTGCGAGTCAACGGGCGCGCACATTATTACAGCGGCTTCAATCCGGATTCCACCATCTATGTGGACATACCGGGCGGCGTCGCTTACGAGAATTTCGAGATGCGCGAGGATTACCGCGAGGGCCAGCAGTTTTACTTTGGACTCACGCGGCGGGAGCCGGAGGAGCTAATTGCTCCTGGCCACCTTCCAGACTAGCACGAGGGACATGTCGGCGAGCTTTGCCGTCGATCAGGCCACGATATTGACGAGCTTGCCGATCGGCTCGATCGTGATGGAAACCTCATCGCCGGATTGGAGCGAAAAATCGTCTGGAGGCACTATTCCGGTACCGGTGAGGAGGTAACATCCATCCGGAAAAACATTCTCTCGGAAGAGAAAATCGACGAGCTCCTCACTTGTGCGCCGCATCCGTGAGAAATGTACCGCATCGTCTAAGGCGACCGAGCCGTTGCGTACGATGACCAGTTTGATTTCCGTCGTGCCGGGCGGTGGACTGGTGGAGAGGAGGAGCGAAGGGCCGAGTGCGCATGCGCCGTGGTATATCTTCGCCTGTGGGAGATAGAGCGGGTTCTCGCCCTCGATGTCCCGGGCGCTAACGTCGTTGCCGACGGTATAGCCGATGATGCGGCCGTTCGAGGATACAGCCAGCGCCAGCTCAGGCTCGGGAACGCTCCAGGAAGAATCCCGCCGAACGCGAATCGTCTCGCCGGGGCCCGACAGGCGGCTCTTCGTCGCCTTGAAAAACAGCTCGGGTCGCTCGGCATCGTAGACGCGGTCGTAGAAACTGCCGGCGCCGGCACGCTCCGACTCGCTCATCCTCGCCGTTCGACTCTGGATGTACGTCACGCCGGCCGCCCAGACTTCCTGTCGGTCGAGCGGCGCCAGAAGCTCCGGCAGCGGCGCCTTCGTAGCGGAACGCAGGGCATCGTCAACGAGCGACTGAGCGTCAGAGGCGGTGAAGAGCGCGTTCCAGTCGAGATCGGTCCGATACGTCTCGCCGCCGCGTTCTACGAATACTCCCCGGCCGGTCCGAAAGACCTTCACGTGGACCATGCCGCCCCAAACGGGAATTCGTATTCCTCGAGGGATTCGGGGCGTATGGTGATGCTGTAACCCGGATCCTCAGGGACGAGATAGCGCGCATCACGGATGC
>CAZQAS010000032.1:24008-27756 GCA_964591285.1 uncultured Rhodothermales bacterium | reverse complement strand
TCGAGCTTTCCCGACGTGCTCTACAGTGCCGTAAGGGATGCAGGATATGACGTGATCGAGGCCGTTGGATCGGCTCAGGAACGCTCGGATGCCGAGGCGCAGTCGCGCGAAAAGGAACGCCGAAGGCTACGACGTCGATTGCTGGTCGCGGCCTTCGTTACGATACCGATCCTCATCCTGCAGATGGTGCCCATGGTTTGGACGGCCGGCGAGCGGCTTCTGCTCGAGAACGTCGGCATGCAAACGCTGAATGTCGTGCTGTTTTCGCTGGCAAGCGTCGTACAGTTCGGACCGGGCCTCAAGTTTTACCGTGATGGTTGGAAGGCCGCCCGGACCGGTAGCCCCGACATGAATTCGCTGGTCGTTCTGGGCACGTCGGCGGCCTACGGGTATTCCGTTGTCGCCACGTTCGCCCCGCACGTACTCCCCGCCGGTACCGCGCACGTGTACTACGAGGCATCCGCGGCCATCATTACGCTCATCCTACTGGGTAAGTACATGGAGGCCGTTGCGCGTGGCCGGACCAGCGAGGCCATGAAGGCGCTCATTCGGCTACGTCCCCGGACCGCAAGCGTGCTTCGCGGCGGTCAAGAAGTGCAGATTGATATTGAAGGCGTCCGGCCCGATGATCTCATTCGGGTGCGTCCCGGTGAGCGCGTCCCGGTGGACGGCGTGATAACGGAAGGCTCCTCCCATGTCGATGAGTCGATGATCACCGGCGAATCCATGCCTGTGGAGAAAACGGCGGGAGCTGAAGTCGTCGGCGGGACGATGAACGAGACGGGGAGCTTCGTATTTCGTGCAACACGGGTCGGTGCCGAGACCGTTCTGGCGCAAATCATCCGCATGGTCGAGGACGCGCAGAGCTCGAAACCAAAGATTCAAGCGCTCGCTGACCGCGTCGTGGCGGTGTTCGTGCCCGTCGTCCTGGTGATCGCCTCGGCGACGTTTGTAATCTGGATGGTTTGGGGTCCCGATCCGGCGCTCACTCTGGCGCTCGTCGCGGCTGTTTCAGTCCTCATCATAGCGTGTCCGTGCGCGATGGGACTCGCCACACCGACGTCGATCATGGTCGGGACGGGAAAGGCCGCCGAACTGGGCGTGCTCTTTCGTCAAGGATCGGCGATTCAGGCCCTGGCCGACGCCGATGTCGTCGTGCTGGACAAGACGGGTACACTGACAGAAGGCCGGCCGATGCTGACGGACGTTCTGCCCGCCGATTCCATGTCGCCTGAAGCGCTGTTGGAGTACGCGGCCGGCGTAGAGATCGGCTCTGAGCATCCGATTGGCCGAGCCATTGTCGAAAGTGCGGATCGACGGGGCATCCGGCCGAAATCCGCTCGGGATTTTGAGGCGCGGGCCGGATTCGGAGTATCGGCGCGTGTGGAGGGCCGACTGGTTCGAATTGGTGCGGAGCGGTTTATGAAGGCGGAGGGGGTGCCGATCGATGCACTCGCAGCACGCGCGAAATCGTACGCGGCGGCCGGCAAAACGCCCCTGTATCTCTCTATCGACGGTACGGTGGCTGCGGTGATGGCTGTAGCGGATCCGGTCAAGGCGAATGCCCGCGCGACGATTGACGCGCTACGCGAACTCGGTTATCGTGTCGCGATGGTGACTGGCGACGACAGAAACACAGCCGAGGCGATCGGCTCGCAGCTTGGCATCGACGAGATCATGGCGGAGGTCCTTCCGGAGGACAAATCAAATGCCGTAAAGCGCATCCAGCAAAGCGGGTCGCGCGTCGTGTTCGTCGGTGACGGCATCAACGATGCACCGGCACTGGCGCAGGCGGACGTCGGCGTTGCAATCGGAACGGGTACCGACGTCGCCATTGAGGCCGGAGATGTGGTGCTGATATCGGGCGACCCGCAGGGACTCGTCAATGCCATGGCCGTCGCCGGGGCAACCCTTCGGAACATCAAACAGAATCTGTTCTGGGCATTTGCCTACAACGTAGCGCTGATACCGGTCGCGGCGGGTGCATTGTACCCGATGCTGCACCAGTTGCTGTCGCCGATGTTTGCTGCGGCCGCCATGGCCGCGTCCAGCATCTTCGTCCTCTCGAATGCGCTCCGTCTGCGTCGATTCAGTCCGCCCCGGCCGGTGCTTCTTTGAAAGCTTCTCGGAGTTGGTCGATGCCTTCCGGCGTTCCGATGACCGTGATTCGATCGCCGGCCGCCAGAATGGTGTCACCGTGCGGTATCAGGGTCTGCCCTTGCCGTTGTATGAGCGCCACGAGACACTCCTCGGGCCATTTGTAGTCACCGAGGGGCTGATCGATGAGCACTGCTGTGGGTTGGTCCCGCTCCAAACGCAGCGAAAGGAAGCGGTCGTCGCGGAGCAATAGCTGTTTGAGCTGAATCTCGTCCGCCGCGGAGAGCCATCTGGCCATGAAGGTATCCTTATCGACATGTTCGGCGATCTTGGCGAGGATACGAAGATGTAGACCCGGATTGTCGGCGGGACTTGCAAGGAAAAAGAGTGCGTAGGCACACTTGGAATTTGGACCACGCGCTTTCGCTGCGTGTGCCGCGGCTGAATCGTCGGCCATTTTCGATTTTCGTGCAGCCGTATCGTGCTCGCCGGATGTTGCCCCCGAATGAGTAGCTTCGAAACCGTGCCGTTCCGAAGGATCCGCGTCGGCGCTGGAGACATGACCGCCCAGTATGAAGAGGCCGTCGGTGGAGCGAGCAATGACGAGCTCCGGGTGCTCGATGTCCGCTACCTGTATGTGAGGCAGGGCTACGCCGCCTGTCACGGGCGTCGCGCCGGTGCGGGTCCCGCGCATGAACTCCTCGGCGATTTTCTCGGCAGTAAGCGGAACGCGTGCGGCGAGGGATGTGGCGGCCCTTTGAACGACCTGCTCATAGTCTGCGCCTTCCTCTATATCGAATACGTTGGCTCGTGTCACGACCTCATCGAAAGGATCTTCGTCACGCAGTCCACGCTCTCGGATGATACCTCTAAGTTCCGGCTCCAGGCCGGAATAGCGACGCCGGCCAAGCCGCTCAAACCAGTGGTAGATGGCACCGTCCCGGTTCACGCGATCCCGAGCATAGAAGCGATACCAGAGGAGACACAGAATCGTGACCGTAAGGGTAAAGAGGATCGCCATCCAGCCCATGAGTGCCACGAGCAGGATAGGCCCGGCAATGCCGAATACCTGCATCCATGGATATAGCGGCGATTTGAAGCCCGGATCATACGCTTGAATGCGGCTTTCGCGCATGACGATGACCGCGACGTTAATCAAAAGGAAAATCAAGAGCTGAAACGCACTCGCCAGTTTTGCGATGCCCTCCACGTCGAGAGCCACGATGCACACGATCATCAGCCCGCCCGTTAAAACGATGGCGGGCACTGGTGTATGAAATCGCCCGATTCTCGCCAGTACCGGGGAGAGGAGCCGATCACGCGCCATCGCGAGGGGATATCGCGATGCCGACATGAGTCCGGCGTTACCGGTGGATGCGAAGGCCGCGATCGCCGCTGTTACGATGAGAATGAGCCCGAGCGGCTGAGGTAGCCAGTCGAAAAAGGTTTCCGCGGCGGTGGCCACAGGCGTTAGATCGCTGTGTAACTCGGTGGGATCGAGTACGGCAACGATGATAAATACGCCCACGACATAGGAGATCGTCGCCGTGACAAGGGAGATGATCATGCCAAGAGGAACGTCGCGGTGTGGATCACGAGCTTCTTCGGCGACGGTGGCAACCTTCGTTAATCCCGCATACGAGACGAAAAT
>CAZQAS010000032.1:19341-23908 GCA_964591285.1 uncultured Rhodothermales bacterium | reverse complement strand
AAAATCGCGAGGTAGGCCCCCATTCCAACGAGCGCGAACGCACTCTTGAGGGCGAGGGCAAGGAATTCACCAAGCCCACCTACGGTGCCTACCATTGGACCGAGACTCCGGTCAAGAAAGTAATAGGGACCTCCAGCTCGGGGCATAGCGGTGCTAAGTTCGGCCATACCCAGCATCGCCGGCACCATGAAAATGCCCGCGATGAGATACGCCAGAATGACAGCGGGACCGGCCTGCGCGGCGGCCAATCCGGGGAGGAGGAAAAAGCCGGAGCTGAACATCGCCCCCGTACTGATGGCGAAGATGTCAAAAAGCGAAAGCTCTTTCTTGAGGCGTTGCCCTTCAGCTAGCATGCTCTACAATCCAGGTGGGAGTCGGTCGTGAGAATACGGGTACCCGCCTGAAACACGGGCTCGGACTGCTGTCAGAATTGCAGGCCTGCGGAAACGAAAAAAGGAGCGAGAACGTCTCGCTCCTTGTGTTTCCGACTGCCGAAAGTAACGTGAATTCCGCAGCAAAAGACAAACGGGGTCAGGCGGTCACCGACCCTTTAATCAGGGAGAATTCGTGTAGGATCGCCTCGGCAAAAGCCGGAATGTCGTCCGGATTGCGACTCGTGATGAGGCCGTTGTCGACGACGACGGCTTGATCGATCCAGTCGGCGCCGGCGTTTTCGAGGTCCTTGCGAATCGCCCTATACGAGGTCATTCGCCGTCCGTTTACTACCTCTGCGTTGATCATGGTTTGCGGACCGTGACAGATGGCAGCAACCGGTTTTCCGTCCCTGAAGAACGACCGAACAAAGCTGACGGCCGCATCATTCATCCGAAGTTTATCCGGATTCAAGACTCCGCCGGGAAGAAACAGCGCATCGAAATCGTCCGGAGACGCTTCGTCGATGGTCTGATCGACGTCGACGTCATCGCCCCAGTCCGTATGATTCCACCCGGTAATCGCACCCGATTCAGGTGCAATCACGAAAGTTTCGGCCCCTGCTTCATCGAGCGCCTTACGCGGCTCTACGAGTTCAACCTGTTCGAACCCGTTCGTAGCCACGATGGCGACCTTTATTCCCTCGAGCTGCTTAGTCATAGCATTCCTCCGTCACTGATTTCCTCCTAGCGTAGCTCACCATTGTCGATGAGCGTCACTCGGGTGTACGTGACGGGTTTCGGCGCGTGTTCCTTGAAGGGATTGTATCTCGGAAAGAACGTGCTAATGTCAAGGCCTTTTCACACGTCCAGATAGGTCGCCGACGAATCGTCAGGACGTGCGTGGGTGTAGCGGCTCGTAGTGGCTAGAGACTTGTGTCCGAGCGTCTCCTTTACGAGGTGGATCGGCGCGCCTTCGTCGAGCGCATGTGAGGCATGAGCATGCCGAAGCCAGTGGGGTGACACGGATTCCTCGCAGCCGGCGCGCTGGGCGGCTCTCTTTACGATGTACCAGAGTTGCTGGCGACTCAGATGACCGCCTTTTCGTGATCGGAAGACCGGATCGTGCGGATTTCCAAACCCGTTGTCTCGCTCATGCCGATGCAGCTTGTTGAGCTCCCGCCAGGTCGAGGCCGACAGGAGGACGTTTCTCACCTTTTCGCCTTTGCCGTGCAGGGCGACTTGGCCGGCGCCTTCTCCGGATTTGTCGTCGCGCGCCACGGCCGATTTCCATCGCAGTCCTGCCAGTTCTGAGACGCGGCCGCCCGAGGAGTAAAACAACCGCAGCAGCACGGAATCGCGCAGGTTGTCGGCCATCGCGAGCACGCGGTGGATGATGTCGCGTGGGAGAATACGCTCGGCCAGATCATCCTTTACTTTAGGTGTGGAGATCGCCGCACCCACGTTGAATACGAAGTAGCCGACCTTATGGCCGAACGAAAACAGGCTCTTTACGGCGGCCAGCTTGCGCGCACGCGTTGCGTCGGCGAGACCGCGCTCGGTGAGTTCGTCGGCCCAATTCTGCAGATCCTCGAGTACGACGTGCTGGAGCGGTCGATCCACGAAGTCGACGAACTGGTTGACGTCTCGCAGATAGGCCTCCTTGGTGCGTGGACTCTTTCCATGAAGCCACAGTGAGACGAGGTGGCGATCGTCGTCTGCCTGCGTTGGGACCGGCGCTTGTGGGTGCCCGTCGTACGATTGGAGGCGTTCGTCCATGGCCAATGCGGGATGTCGTCTTCTCGGGACTCAGCGTTCCTTATCTAACATAACAATAATTATGTAAGATTCGCAACAGGACTGAGATCACCTGCCGAAGAACGCCAAAAGGCATACGCGTGGACGGCCTTGCAGCGGTCCACGCGCATGGCATTGCCGATGTACGGATCGCCTACTGCTCGTCAGCAGCTACGTCGGCCTCGTACCGGAACGTCGCGGCGATGCCGTCGGACGGCATGTTCTCCGAGCGAAGCGCGTGCACGGTCCCGCCATGGACGAGCGTGTGCACGGCGGCTAGATCCAGCAGATCTTCGTCACCGGCCGCGTGGCCGTCGTGAAGCTGAACGGCGTTTTCGTCAGGATTGTAGGTGCCCCATATGTGCTTGTCGATTTCGACAAAGAGCGTGTCGATGCGGGCGTAAACGGCGGCAGGAAGAATTTCATGAATGTCGGACGAAGCCAGTTTGGCTCCGTTACCCCGGAGCTGCTCGAAGCGCTCCATGGACGTTTCCTGTGCCTCCATGAATCGCGGCTCCACGATCTGCCACGCCTTCTCGTGCAGATCCTGTGCCTTCTCGTTATCCGGATTTCCGGCGACGATAGAATCATCGACCAACCCGCCATATCGGTTCACGTCTCGATATATTGGCAAATAGTACTCGACACCGGCCAGCACGAGCGGCGCACTTTCCTCACCGAGAGTCTGGCGAACGCCGTTATCAACGTCGCGGAAAAAACGAATGATTTCGTCGTGAGGCTGCCGCTTTTCGTCCTGCCCGGATACGTTCTGCCCATGGAAGGCGGCATCGTGGCGCCCACCGGCAATGTTCGCGATATGGTGCTGGACGGATCGTTGGCGCTGTTCATGGAGCAGCGCGTCGACGAGACTCTCGGGGATCTCCTTCGACTCGATCTCGGCTATACTGTAATGCGTCCCCTGAAAGAGTCGCACGCGATTCTTGCTGAGGGCCAGCACGTAGAACCGGTTGTTCGCCGCGATCATCGGAAATAGCGGTTTGAGGTGAAACCGCTTGCCGGTGACGACCAGTTCCTCGAAGTCGATCGGAAGTCGATAGAACCGCGAATCCTCCATGGTCAAGAACGCGGCAAACCCATCAGCGCGATCCAGCCAGAATGAGTTGTTCTCCGTCATCGGTTCGAGCGGCTTCAGGAGACTGTCGACATCGCCGTCGCGATACCCCTGCTCGTGCAGCTCTTGCCGAGCCTGCTTCAGGAGGTTCTTTAGCCGGATGGCGTTTTGCGAAAGCTCCGATTCTACGTGGAAGGACGGCATGTAGATGGAAACGCATGGTTCGGCTTCGATCTTGGCCAGTTCCGTCAACTGCTCTTGCCTGAAGAGGTCCATTTGCGCTCACTGGTTGCTGAATACTACGCGGGGCTTCGTAGCTAGTATGCGAAACGTCAGGATTTGGTTTGCTCACCCGCTGTGACGTTGATGTGATGGTCTGATCGAAGAATCTCCACGATTGGGTGCGATCCCATATTCTTCCGATTCTCGTTGCATTCGATCCTTTAGTTCAAGTCTTACATCAGATGGATGAGTGGATACCTATTCTGACGGGGCCGACGGCGGTCGGGAAAACCGATCTCAGCCTTGAGCTCGCAGAGAGGTTGAAGGCGGAAATCGTTTCAGCGGACAGCCGTCAGATCTATCGGGACCTGGATATCGGCACGGCAAAACCTGGTCCTACGATCCGTCAGCGCGTTCCTCACCATTTCATCGATGAGCTTGATGTAGGCGAGTCGTACTCGGCCGGTCGCTACCAGGAGGACGCCTATCGACGCATCACAGAGATAAAGAACCGCGGCAAGTCCGTCCTCATCGTTGGCGGCTCTACCTTATACATATACGCGCTCAAGCACGGGCTCGCAAATATTCCCCACGTGCCGAATGTCATTCGACAGTCCCTTCAAGACCGCCTCGCCACCGAGGGCGCCGATTCGCTTTTTGAAGAACTCCGGCAAGTGGATCCTGAAGCTGCACGGTCCATGGATCCAACCAAAACACAGCGTTTAGTTCGTGCCCTCGAAGTCTATGAACATACCGGTCGGCCGCTAAGCTCCTATTACGCTGATCAGCCGGCTCCTCCGTTCGACTTTCGCACGTTTGTGCTCCATCGCGAGCGAAAAGAGCTCTACGACAGAATCAATACCCGCGTGGACCAGATGCTTGCCGAGGGACTCTTGGAGGAAGTTCGATCGATCGTCTCTCGAGGTTTCGACCTATCGTTCAACCCTCTTCGGACTATCGGGTACCAGGAGGTCATCCACCATCTTGATGATGAGATAACGCACGACGAGATGGTGCGCTTGATAAAGCGAAACTCACGCCGATACGCTAAGCGACAGCTGACCTGGTTTCGGCGCGATCCTGGCAACACGTGGCTGGAGGCAGA